>JAGNKU010000005.1 GCA_017999985.1 Phycisphaerae bacterium
GCGGTACAGCGCTGCCAGCCGGCAAAGTCCGCCAGGTCCACGTCACCGTCACCGTCCGCGTCGGCCCACACGGTACCGCAGTCGCACGCATCGCCGGTGCCATCGCCGTTCGAGTCCACCTGCTCCGGGTTCCAGGCGCCGGGGCAATTGTCGTGGGCGTCGGCGATTCCGTCCACGTCATTGTCGGTCTGGAACGGCTGCCTCTGCCTAAAGAACAGCGGGTCGATGCTCTCGACCAAGCCGAACATCTGGAAGAGATGGTCGACCAGGCCGGAATCATACGGGACCCAGGACGGGTTGGCCGACGAGACGCGCGTCAGGCCGTAGCGGAACCGCACGTCGCTGTTGGGCGGCTGGGCTTGCGCGAACTCGAGCAGCGTGTCGAGATCACCCCACGCCGCCACGGCTTCCGGCGCGAAGACATTGTGATGATTGTAGATGCGGTCGGCGAAGTAACCGCTCGGATCGACGCCGGCAGTCAGGCCGTAGAGGTAGGGCAGGTTCAGCCCCATGGCGCCGTAGAGCGCATCTGCCCGCATGTGATTCAGCATGTACTGCTCGAACTCCGCGTTGGCGGCGAAGTCAGTGTTGAAGAAGTGCTGCTGGTGTACCCAGAACGCCGGGGCGAACCCGCCGGCGTTGTCAGTGAGTGTTGGAATGCCCTGGTACGAAATGTGCAGCACGTTGGCCGCGTTCAACCACAGCGGCGCGACCGCCAGGGCGCGCTGGTTGTTCGGTTGACGCAACGCCAGGCTCACCACCAGCATGTACTCGTTCCACGGCCGCAGCTCACCCGGTAGCGCGCCGCCGCCCGGGGCCATGCCGAGATACACGCGTCCGTCCAGGCTGGGATGGATCGCGGCGTTGAAGTCCGTTGTCGCATAGAGTTCGTCCGCCAGCGCGGCGATCGTGGCGTTGCCGTGAAAGTGGTTCTTTGCGAACAGTGCGCCGCTCACCAGCAACGCCGAGCCGATCGGGCTATACGTCGGGTCCCAGCCGCCGCCCGCGTACGCCCCCGTCGCCGGATCCATGAAATGCACCCAGTGCCCGTCCGGCTGGCGATCAGGAACCACGCCGGGCGTGTGCCCGGCGTACGCGGAGAGAATCCACTGCACCGCGACGTGACCGTTGTACATCAGGCCGAGATGATCCGCGGCGCAAATCGCCAGCAGCTCGAAGCCGGCGGCGTCCGGTGTGGCGGGGTGATAGGGTGGCACGGTCGGCGAATTGGGCAGGCCGTCCCGGACCATGCCGTTGCCGCACAGGGCATCGAGCACGTACGCCTTTGCGCGCTGCAACTGATCGGCGCGCAGTGCGTCAAGGTCGGTCGCGAAGTCGGTGCGCGTCAACGCCCATTTCACCCAGCGGATGCCGGATGGCTGGCCGTTGCCCACCTGCACACCCGAACCCTTCATGCGGATGTAGTTCGTCTGGCCAGGCACGAAGCACGTCACGGGGATCGTCGCGGCGTACGCGCGCGCCGTATCCATGTACTCGCTCTGTACCGGCTCCAGATTGGCAAGCGTTGGACCGGCAGAGACGGTAAGGTCAAAGGACTGCGTGAAGTGCTGCGATACAATGATGCGAAAGCGATACTGGCGCGCGTCGGCCGGGACGCCCGCGGGCAGGTCAAAGGCGATGTCGATCTGATCACCCTGCCAACCCATTTCGCTGGGCCAGGCCGTCGTCACGCCCACCGTGCCGCTGAACCCGGTGAAGTACGTCAGCGACCAGTCGCCGAAGTTCGTGACGTCAAAGATCGTGGTCGTACCGCGGGCGGGGAGCGCGCCGAGGCCGAGCGCCAGCCATACGCCTGCCCACATCCACGGTCGCGCACGCACCACGCTGCTCCTCACGACGACACCTCCACTCCACACTCCGGGCTGGTCACTCCGGCGTCATCCAGACGCCCTTCGGTGATGAAACGGGCATACCAGTGCCCACTGGCCTTGATCGTGCGGTGTTGTGTTTCAGGATCGCAACGCACGATTCCAAAGCGCTTGGTGAAGCCATACGACCACTCGAGGTTGTCGAACAGCGACCAGACGAAGTAGCCGCGCACATCCACGCCTTCCGCCAGCGCCTGCCCGACGGCCGCAATGTGATCGCGCAAGTACGTGATGCGCGGCAGGTCATTCACAAGACCGGTCTCGGAAGGCTGGTCGTCAAACGCGGCCCCGTTCTCTGTAACGTAGATCGGCAGGCCGGCATAGCGCTCGTGCAGCCAATGCAACAACCGGCGCAGACCATCCGGCACCACCGGCCAACCCATCTGCGTGTGCGTAACATGCCGCTGGGGAACGATTTCCAGCTCCATCGCCCCCACCCCAGGGGCGTGGCGCACAACGTCACTCGAGTAGTAATTCAGCCCCACAAAGTCCATCGAACGCTTCAGCAGTCGGCTATCCTCCGGCGAAAACGGCGGCAGCAGCGCCCCGAGGCGCTCGCGAAGCACGGCGGGGTAATCGCCAAAATACGGCGGGTCGGTGAACCAGCCGCCGAAGTTCAGCGTGGCCCGCTCGGCGGCCTCGGTATCCGCCGTGCTGTCTGACGCGGGATAGTTGTAGGTGGTGTTCAGCGCGAAGCTGATGGCACCCTGATTGTGCCGCCCGGCTCGATATTGCGCGACAGCATAAGCGTGGGCGCGCAACAGGTTGTGCCCGACGACGTAGCCGAGCGCCCGGTCCTGAATGCCAGGTGCGTGAACCCCCCGGAAGTAACCGTCGTTCACCACGACCCAAGGCTCGTTCACGGTCAGCCAGTGGCCTACGCGGTCGCCGAGACGGTCGAAGACCTGCCGGGCATAGTCGGCGAAAATCGCCGGCAGCTCAGCGCTGGTCCACCCGCCAAGCTCCGCCTGCAGCACAGCCGGAAGGTCCCAGTGGTACAACGTTGCCAGCGGCTGGATCCCGGCGGCTTGCAGCTCGTCCACCAGTCGGTCGTAAAAGTCCAGACCGGCGGCGTTCACGGCACCGCGACCGGCGGGCATGACGCGCGGCCAACTCACGCTGAAGCGGTACGCACGCAGATTCAGACGCCGCATAAGCTCAACGTCGTCCCGGAACCGGCGATAGTGGTCGCAGGTCACCTGGCCCGTAGCTCCGCCGGCGACCTTGCCGGGCCACTGGCAGAACTCATCCCAGATGCTGGACCCTTTGCCATCCGCGGCGTCGGCGCCCTCGACCTGGAAGGCCGAGGTCGCGGCACCCCACAGAAAGCGCTCGGGGAAATTGACGGCCATACGTGATCCACAACTGGACAGGCGGGCGCCTACAATATCTTAGCAGGTGACGCTCATGCCGGCACGCGGTACCCCGGAAGGCACCTGAATGCAAGTGCCCATGCAGCAAGCAGTTTGCGATCACAGGCGCACGTCGGCGCGTGCAATCGCGCCCGCACCTGTCCCAGAGCATACCAGATTATGAAAGCGCTTGCAATGCGAGTTTTCCCGTGGTATACTCCATAGTGCTCAGGACGGCACTCCGTCCTCCGGGCGCCGTGTCGCGAGTACACCGTGTCCTCGGCCGGCGCCGTGAGACGCAGATCGCACGTCTCGGCATCATTCTCCAGGAGGTGTGAACAATGAAGACAGCCATTAGCGTGTGCGTACTTCTGGTAGTGGCGACGGCCGTGGCGTCGCCGGTGATCGACTCCGCCATCATCAAGCCGCGGCTCTGGAACGACGCGTCGTATTCGGTCTTCACCAGTGGCAACCTGTATCCAGCGAGCATCTGGATGGACGACCAGGGCCTGGACCAGGGTGGCTGGGCCAACCGCCACAACTTCCGCCTTTCGGCCAACGGTGGCATCAGCGAAGCCGTCTTCATGAACAATGACGGCTTTGCGTTCTTCAGCGACGTGACCATCACCGGCACGGCCAACATCGAGGGCGGCCTGAACGTGTCGCCGTGGTGGTCGAAGGACTTCGACGGCGTGTTCATGCTCCGCACGGATGACGGCGAAGTGTCGTGCTGGGGCGGCCGGCTGCCGTTCTATAACTTCACGGCCAATCACGGCGTGACCTACACGAACGGCGAGACCGTGCGTCTGGGCGTGGTGTACAACCCGAACAGCCTGACTGCGGAGGATCCGGGCACGATCCAGTATTTCTACACCGAAGGTGGCACGACCTACACGAGCGGCGTCCTCAACTTCGACATGGGCAACCCGGCTGAGGACCCACCTTACGGCCTGTGGGGCATCCTGAATGACGCCCGCGTGGGCGGCTGGTTCATGCCGAAGGTGAACAGCGCGATCCCGGGCAACTGGGGTCACATCGAATTCGCGAACATGGTGTACACGCCGGAGCCGGCCGGCCTGGCGCTGCTGGGGCTGGGCCTGGCGCTGCTTCGGAGAGGACGGTAAGGGTCGCGCGGCCGCACGGATGTTGCGGCCGCTTGCTTTGAGTCGGCGCGCCCACACGGAGCCGGGTCACCGTCCCGGAGGCCGCGGGTCCGTGTGGGCGGCAGATGGTGAGCCAGGCACGGAGCGCCGGAGTACGACAGATGGCCTCGAGCGACAAGCGTCAACACGGGTGCACACAAGCGTTCACGCTCATCGAGCTCTTGGTGGTGGTTGCGATCATCGCGCTGCTGATATCGATCCTGCTGCCGGCGTTGGGCCGGGCGCGGGCAACGGCCAAGGAAGCCGTCTGCCGGTCCAACCTGCATCAGCTCGCCCTCGCGACGACGTACTACTCGGACGACAACAAGGGCCGGCTGCCGTACATTCAGGGCACGCCGGATGGCGAACAGGATCGCGCGCCTTACTACCAGTACCACCAGTTTTTCCACTTCTGGCCGTACCTGAAAGATCTCCGGGCTTACAAGTGCCCGTCGGCGGCTGGCGAAACGTCGGTTCTGTCGTACAAGCCGACGGACGAAGAATATAGCTTCTACGTCGTGAAGAAGGCGGACTCGCTCTACATCAAGGCCTTCAAGAACGGCTGGTGGCCGGCGATCAATCCGACCGACTATACCGGCGAGCTGATCTCCGCCCTGTACACCGAGTACTGGTTCAACGACTGGGGCAAGTGGGCTTCAACCGCGGAGGGTCCGGTGCCGGCGGTGAGCGGCGGGCTCATCAGCAAGATCCCGTTCGTCGCCGATACCGTGACGATCTGCGACGCGAAGTGGGAGTCGATGACGCCGCGACACGGCGACGGGCGCGCATTTGCGTTTCTCGACGCGCACGTGGAGCGGCTGTCACGCACCCGCTACAAGGACCCCGCCAAGCTGAAGGACTACGACGGCCATAAGAACCGCCCGTTTTACTGCTGGGGCCTGACGCGGACGGGGATAGACGGCGATCCTTGAACCTGACCATCGTCGCTCAGGCGCCTGCGCCGGACAGGGCATTGCGGTTCGAGACGCGTGAACATCTGTCCGTGTGTTTCTGTGTGCGCTGCAATTGAGAGGACTAAGGCGTTATGACACTACGCAGGGCAATGACAATCGGCGTGCTCGGGCTACTCCTGGCGCCAGCGGCGCTGCTGGCCCGGCAAAGCATTCTGAAGAACGGCAGCATGGAGTTCGGCGAGGGCGCGGGCGCGATCGATCCGCAGGTCGCGGACCAGTGGACCGAGTTCGGCATCAACGTCGAGCGCTCCCCCACCGTGAACTACTACCCCCCGGACGGGGGCTACGCGCTGAAGGCCTTCGGCGATGGCGACAGCACCGCGTCCGGCGCGAACCAGGTGATCGCCGGCGTCAGCGCCGGGCAGATCGTGAGCGCCTCGGTGCAACTGCACACCCCCTCATTCGACAAGCTCGGCGGCAGCGGTCAGGCCGGGCTGGTGCTTGAGTTCCTGGACATGTTCGGCGGCACGATCAGCCTCTACCAGGTCTATCCGCTGAACGCGGCTTCCCCGGGCAGCACCTGGATCCCGGCCGCACTCGGCCCCTACACGGCCCCGGCGGGCACCGTCAAAGTGCGCGTCGCCTGCCGCCTGACCTGGACGCCAGGCGACATTTCCGGCGCGGCGTACTGGGATGATGTCATCGTTCTGGTCAACGGGACTGACCTGGTGTTGAACGGCGATTTCGAGACCGCCGGCCACAGCACCGGGCAGAGCTCGATGGGCATCGACGACTGGATTGGCTTCAACGACCAGGAAAAGTCCGCCGACGTCGCGAACGACGGCCTGGCGAGCCTCAAGCTCGGGACGCGCGAGGCGTATTCCGGCCTGTTCCAGAACATGAAGACACTGCAGGAGGGCGACCGCGTGTACCTGCAGGCCTACGTCTGGAACCCGCAGACCGACCCGCTCGTCGAAAACTCGCGCGCCGGGCTCAAGCTGGAATTCTCGGCCGGCGGCGGCAGCGCTCCGCCCCCGGTGGAGAACCTGGCGTTCGATGAGACGGCGACCGCCGATCAGTGGACGCTGGTCGACCTGAGCACGACCGTGCCGGAGGACGTGTCCATCGCGAAGATCGTCTGCATTTACGTCGGCGACGCGCAGACGATTGGCGACGTGCACTTCGACTGGGCCTATGCCGAGCTCAGCACCGCGCCTGGCGTGAACCAACTGCTGAACCCGAGTTTCGAGGACGGCCTCGGCGGACCGAACGGCATCGCGGACTGGACCGAGTTCTATACGACGGGCGTCTCGTCCGCGCGCAAGAGCTGTTTCACGGTGCCGGCCTACGATGAAATCTGCACGATGAAGGCCACCGGCCAGGCCGTCGCCGGCATCTTCCAGGAAATCGCGGTGACACCCGGCGAAACACTGGACGTCAGCGCGTACCTGTACACGCCGAGCACGGCGAAGCTGACCGGGCCGGGCCTGGCCGGCGTCAAGGTCGAGTGGGTGCTGGGCACGGTGCCGCCGCCGGTCGACATCGGTCCGGCCAGCAACACGATCAACGCGAGCGCCCCGAAGAACACGTGGATCAGGCTCTACATCGACTACACGATGCCCGCGGGGACGAACGCGACCACGCGCTTCGTGGACATCATCGAGAAGGGCACGGCCCTGAGCGGCCGGGTCTACTTCGACGCCTGCGAAGCGGTTGTGCTCAACCGGTTCGACGGCGCCGATGCCGACGGCGACGACGACGAGGACCTGCACGACTTCGCCCAGATGCAGATCGCGTATACCGGCAGCGGGGGACCGATGAAGTGGAACGGCATGGTGTTCGACTCGACGGGCGACAATGACGTCGACTTTGCCGATTTCCAGTACTTTGCGCCGCACATGACCGGCCCGCTCCCGTAACCCGGAGGAATTGAAGATGCTTACACGTCGAATTTGTGCCCTGCTCGCGGTCGCGGCCCTGTCCGCCTCCGCGCTCGCGGCCGGCACCGTTTCGTTCATCCTCGAATCGCCCCAGGCCGGCACGAATGTGGCCCCCGGCGCGATCATCGACTGGACCATCAAGGTCAGCGTCTCCACCGGCGACAACGTCGGCCTGGCGCTGTTCGCCTGCGACCTGACGCAGGACGCCGCCAACCCCGAAAAGTTCGATCTGCCGTACGGCAACGCCGCCTCGATTCCCGCCGCACTGGCCAAGTTCAACCGCCCGCTCGGCATCACCAATCCCGGCGAAGCCGGCAACCCGTCCGGCTACGTCGGCGTGCAGCGCGGCACCGCCGGCGCGAAGAACCTGGTTCAGATCGGCGGCGCCCAGAACACGTTCGGCACCGCGATGGCCTCGGGCTCGGGCATTGCTGAGAACGCGGTCGTGACCGGCGGCATCGGCCAGAGCGGCCAGCAGATCGTGCTGTCCGGTTCGTTTACGGCCCCGGCGACCACGGGCGCTTACACCTTCCGCCTGGAGAACGCCCTGGCGAACGTGTTGACCAGCGTGGCGACGCCGCCGGCGTATTCGCCGGTGACGGCGGCGACTGTGAATGTCGCCGGTGCGAGCTTCACGTTCAACGTTCAGTCGGCGCCCGCGTACTGCCTGGGCGACCTGAACTGTGACGGCGTGGTGAGTTTCGGCGACATCAACCCGTTCGTCCTGTACCTGTCGAACTACGCGACGTGGCAGACGACCTACGCGGGCTGCAATCCGAAGAACGGCGACATCAATGATGACGGCGTGTATCCGGGCTTCGGCGACATCAACCCGTTCGTGACGCTGCTGAGCACGAGCTCGCTGCCGATCACCTGCCCGTAACGGCGGGCGCGACGTAGCACTTGAGCGTTGTTCACACACGCAGGCCGGCGAGTCATCGTCGGCCTGCGTCTCGTTTCTGCGTCACGGCGCCAGCGTCAACACCACGCGACCAGTGAGCGCCGTCAGCTTCACGTCGTGGTCGCCGAGCAGCTCCGCCGGCTGGCCGTCAAGCGTCGCCGCACGGATCGGACGCGCCAGCGGGTTATGGAGCACCAGACCGCCGGGCGGTACGGTGCCCGTGCCTTTTAGCTCGCACACCAGCTCATCACCCGCGAGTTTCAGCGTGTACGCCAGCGCGCCATGCTCCGTCGGAAAATCGGCGATCGCCACGCCGTCGGGTGATGTCAGCCACTCCGGCCGCACGCCGGCCGCGAGCACCAGGGCGACATCGGACTCGCGCTCGTACACAAACAGGCTGCGCACAGCACTGATATAGTCCGAGCCGACCCACGTGTGCGGCATGTCGCCGATGAACTTCGGCGTCGCCGGATTGCTCCAGACAACCTCGGCCCAGTGGTTCCAGCCCTGTGGCCGCTGGTCGCCGAAGAAAAAGTCCAGCAGCGCGTGGACGCGGTCCGGCTGCCCCAGGCGGACCAGCGTACCGACGATGCGAATCTCGTACGGCGTGTAGTTGTCCCAGTTCATCGGCCGCGTATCGCGCCGCTGGCAGAAGAAATCGTAGTACCGGTCAAATGTGTTGGTCAGCGCGGGTTGCGGCAGTGCCTCGAGTTCGCCACACGGGAAGATGGCGATCGCGGTGGACGTGGCGTCGAAATCGCCAAGTTCCACACAGCCGGGGATGTAATCGACGTGCTTCAGCTCCATCGCCAGGCGCAGTGAGTCGTACAGGCACTTGCGATAGTCATCGCGCAGTGCGCGGAAGCGCTCCTCCAGCTCCGGCCGCTCGAGAATCTGAGCGATCGTCGTCGCGTCCTTGAGCCCGCGCAGCGTGAAGAAGCTATCCCAGTACGAGTGCATCGGCTTCGCGGAATAGCCCTCGTGGCTGATGGACTCCGGCACCAAGCCGTAGCACGCGCGCTTTTCCGGCGGCCCGTCGCGGTATTCCGGCGTCATGCGTTCCTGGCGCAAGGCCTCGATGTAGTCCACGCCGGCGATGACCCGCGGCAAATGGCGCTCCAGCAGCGCGCGGTCATGCGTAAAGAGGTAGTATTTCCGAAGCAGGTAGATGAACTCGCCGGTGCTGTCGTGCTCCGGCACGGGGTCGGGGCCGCGCCGGTCGACGACGCAGGGCACCTTGCCACTGGGGAACTGGTAGCCCGCGTACCAGTCGGCGAAGGCCCGTGCACGCTCGCGATGACCGGTGTAGAGCAGCGCCGTAGACGTGAGCGCCCCGTCGCGAATCCAGCTTCGCTCGTAGCTCCGCGAACCGGGCTGAATCGACGGCCCGTCCGCGTTGATCAGGATGTACGCCTGCGTGGTCCGGAACGTGTTGACCAGTCGTGCCGCGCTCGCGGGCAGCGTCAGCTTGGCGCGATTCAGCTCGGCCGACCAGAGAGCGCGTACGTCCTTCTCGATCTCAGCGTAGCGCGCCTCCGCATTCGCCGGCACATCGGCGATCTTGCCGTGGAATGGCACCGCCACGACGTAGGTCGCCTGCGCCTGCTGCCCCAGCGCGAAATCGTAGCGCAGCGCGCCCGAGGCCCAGCCGGTCGGGTCCTGCACCGCGCTCGCCCCGGGCAATCGCTCCGCCGCCAGGTATTCGGTGATATCGCCCTGCGCGAACGTCATGGCCCCGAACGCCGCCGGCTTCGTCCACGGCACAACCACCTTGTCGTCGTTGACAGCGAGGCGCTGGCCATCCCACGCGAGCGACTCCACGCGACACGCACCGCCCGTGATGTTCAGTTCCTGCCACGGCGGCAACACCTGGAACGGTCGCACGGCCAGAAACAGCGTGCCGCGCACGGGCTGCGCGCCGCGATTCATAAGTTGATAGCGTGCGTAGAGCGTTGACGCCCCCGCATCGCCCGCCGCCAGCGCCGTCGTCACGAGTTCCAGATCGCCGTGTAGCCACGTCACCGACGGAATCGGCAGGTAGTCGTCGGCCAGCGACGGCGTGCTCTCCACGTCGGCCCAGGTGACCAAGCGCCCGTCAATGTACAGGAACGGCTCAATGCGGAAGCGGAGCTTATCGACCTCCAGCGCACCGAATATGTCGATCAGCGCTTCTTTCTCATCGTTGGCGACGCCGACCACCGTCCAGGGCGTCTGCTCGCCCAGGAAATAACGCGGCAAGCGCCCGCGCGACTGCTCACGCGCGATCGTGCTGAACATGTTGTTTGGCGTTTCCGCAAAGTCGACGCTGAGCAATCGCACATGCTGCACGCGCACGCCCTGTCCGCGGCTGGTCTCACGCACCGTGACCCGGAGTTGACGCGCCTCGGCATCGCGCAGCGGAATATACTCGCGCCCGCCGTCGGCGCCGGCAATCGTCGCAACGCTCTCCCAGGCTTGCCCATCGAGCGACAGCTCGATTTCGTACGCCGTGGCAAAGTCGTCGTTGCCCCAGTCGAGCGCCAGGCCGCCGAACTCGCGCGCTTGCTGAAAATCCAGCCGTAGAAACGGTTGCCGGTCGTCCGGCGCGCTGACCCACTCAATGAGCCCAACCTCCGCGAGCTGTGTCGGCCCGGATTCGCCATGCGCCGTGCCAGATGAGAAATGCGCTACCGGCAATTGCGTGACCGGCTGTGGCTCGGGCAGGCGCTCAAACATCAGGTTGTCGATGAGAATGTGGCCCTGACCGCCGGTCGCGGCGGCGACCGCGATTTCGATCGCCCCGATCTGCTCCAGCGGCGTGCCGCCCGACGGCCCCCACGCGAAGCGGAACTGCCGCGCCTTGAACCTCAGCGTCCGCCAATCCGTCGGAAACTCGAAGCTGCGCTGCGGCACCCACCAGACGTTGTCCCCGCTCGGATCGACGAGCTTGAATTCCAGCGTATTCGGCGACGCGGAACCACGCAGCGCAACGCTGAAGCGGTAGTTCTTTGGCAGCGTTAACTGCACGTCCCGGCGAACGACGCAGAAACCGGAGCCGCTCTGGAAATCGAAGTCCAGCCGCAGCGCCCCGCCATCGAGCCCGTCCGCCCGACTGATCTTCGCGACAACACCATCGGAGGCGACGACCTTCCAGGCGTCGAGCGTATCGCAAGCGTCGAGCACCGGTTGCTGCGCGACAGCCTTCGCAGCCACGCCGAGAGCAACGCACGCGAGTACGAACTTCAGGATGAAGCGCATGGTTTAGACTCCCAATTCGCACACGCGGCCCGCCGCCGCGCGCGACGTGTGACGATCGACCCACCCCCGCGACGGCCTATTGATGTTCCTCGCGCTTCAGCGCGGCCAGCCGCGCCAGCATCTGCCTGATGTCCACGGCGCCGCGAATGGCGACATACACGGTCACCGTCGAATACCACACCAGGCAGGCCAGCAGCAGCAACCCCCAGAACCACTGTATCGCAACGTGCGTGACCGCGAGAAACATAGGTTTCGCTCCGGGCTATGCGTGCGCCGACCGAGCTCCGCCGGGCCGAACGAAGACATTCTTGAGCAGCGAGCCGATCACCATGGCGGCCGCCGTGGCACCGTAGGTGCCGATGTTCAACCAGTGCGGCCCGATGTGCGCGGCGGTCCAGCCGATCATCTTGGTGGTGTTATTCTCGACCACGGGCACCTGCACGAGCTTGTCCAGTGCCAGGCCGATCACCGGCAGCGCCGCACCGACGATGATTGCAGCGATCGCACCCCAGCTATTCGCGCGGCGCCAGTAGCAGCACGCCAGCAGCAGGATGGACATCGCCGCCAGGTAGATCGTGCCCGTGAGCTGGAGGTACGCCCACAGATCGCCCTCCAGCTTGTACCACAACCCCCAGATGAGCAGGAAGATGCCAATGCACGCGACGATGCAGCGGTTCCACAAGATGCCGGCCCGCTCTGTAATCCCGCGCCGCCGGAATGGGCCGAGGATGTCGTTGTAGATCACGCTGCCCCACGTGAGCATATAGGACGAGTCCGTGGACATGTCCGCCGCCAGCATCGCCGCCACGAGAATGCCCATCAGCCCGCTGGGCAGAATCAAGGCCAGGTAATAGGGCATCGCGAAAATCGTCCCATCCTTTTCGCCCATCGTCCCGGCGATCTCGGCAAGCTTCTCCGGCGACACCGCGACGGCCGCCAGCGCGCCCATGGCCCAGAGGCCCGGCAGCATCCAGCGGGCGATGAAAAAGAACGACGTGCGCGTGTAGATCCTGCGGCCCGTGCGCGTGTCCTTCGCCGCCAGCACGCGGGTGATCACGGGCTGCCAAGTAAGGACGGCGGCCAGGCTCGTGAATGAGTTCGACAGCACAAACTGCCATTTCAGGTCCGGATTTACGAACGGGTTGAAGCCACCGTCGCCATGGTGCACGGCGACCGCGGTCACGATGTCGGCCCAGCCCGTCTTGATCAGCACCAGGATGGTCACCGCGACCAGGCCAACACTCATCACCACGAACTGCAGAAAGTCCGTCACCAGCACCGACAGCATGCCGCCCAGCACGGTGTACACCGCCACCGCGATGAGCAGGAACGTCATCGTGATTTCGAGGTAGTGCAGGTTCAGCCCGCAGCACACGACCAGGAATTGCCCGCCCATCCGCAGGAACAC
This sequence comes from Phycisphaerae bacterium, assembly GCA_017999985.1. NCBI lineage: Bacteria > Pseudomonadati > Planctomycetota > Phycisphaerae > Phycisphaerae bacterium. The sequence continues at coordinate 12,784 of JAGNKU010000005.1, forward strand.
ACCCATGTTCAGCAACCCGCCCAGGACGATCACCATGCCCGACAGCCACCGGACGAACTTGCCGTAGCGCTGCTCATACAGCTCCGGGATCGTCATCACCCCCGAATCGCGCAGCGGCTTGATCCCCAGCCCCGTGTAGCCCACGAGGAACATCGCCACCACGTTCGTCAGCCCCGGAATCGCCCCTGAAAAGCCGTACTTGTACGCGTTCTGCGCCGTGTACATGCACGTGACGATGCCGAACTCGGTCGCCGCCAGCGAGGCAATGCCGAGATACACATTCATCTCGCGGCCGGCGACCAGGAAATGCTCGACCTTGCCAACGTACTTGCGGACCATGATGCCCGCGATCATCGTCGCCAGCAGGTAGAAGCCGACGATGCTACCGTCGATCGGCCAAGAGAAATTGGTCTGCTCCGCGAGTAGGCTGAGCATGCACGATCTCCAGATCGGGATCGTGCGACATCATATCGCCCGCCGACCCCGCGACAACCCGCCCCGCGGCCCCGGTTTCGCGTGCCAACCGCCGCCCGCCGTGGTACCATGCCTGCCGCACGGTGGGGCTGTGGCGTATGTCTCCAATGCGGCGAGGATTTCCATGGCCGGCCGAGGTGTGATCATCGCGATGTGTGCTCTACTCAACTCCGCTCAGCAACTGGGGGCCAACTTGTCAACCACCGGACCGGCCATCGTGCCACAACCCGCCGAGCTCCAGCTCCAGTCCGGCACCTGCGCGCTCGCCAGCGCGACGGTGATCCGCGTCGACTTCGAAACCGCCGGCGTACGGGTGGTCGGCGAGTTCCTGGCCGATCAACTCCGCGCCGCCACCGGCCAGACCCTGCCCGTGCAGGAGACCGACGAGCCGGTCGCCCGCGACGGCGTCATCCTGCTGACGCTCGCCGGCGCACCGGAAATGCTCGGCGACGAGGGTTACGAGCTGTCCATCACGCCGCAGTCGGTCATGTTGCGGGCCCGTACGGCGCGCGGCCTGATCTATGGCGTCCAGACGCTCCGACAGCTTCTGACGCTCGACGCGCAGGCCGCCGCCGCGTGGCCGTGCCTGAAGATCGTCGACCGCCCGCGTTACGCGTGGCGCGGGATGTTGCTCGATTGCGGCCGGCACTTCATGAGCAAGGAATTCGTGAAGCGCTACATCGACCTGCTCTCGTACCACAAGCTGAACGTCCTGCATTGGCACCTGACCGAGGACCAGGGCTGGCGGATCGAGATCAAGAAGTACCCAAAACTGACAGAGGTCGGCGCCTGGCGCACCGTCACCCGCGACTCGGAGCAGGAACGCGACGACGCCGGCCGCTACGGCGGGTTCTACACGCAGGACGACGTGCGTGAGATCGTCGCCTACGCCGCCAGCCGCGGCATCACCGTCGTGCCGGAGATCGAAATGCCCGGCCATTCGCTGGCCGCCTTGGCCGCGTATCCCGAGCTGTCCTGCACCGGCGGGCCGTTCCAGGTGCGGACCGAATGGGGCATCACTGAGGACGTGTACTGCGCCGGCAACGACCAGACCTTCGCGTTCCTGGAGGATGTGCTCACCGAAGTGCTCCCGTTGTTCCCGTCCGAGTTCATCCACATCGGTGGCGACGAGTGCCCCAAGGCCCGCTGGCAGGCGTGCCCGAAATGCCAGGCGCGCATCCAGGCCGAGGGGCTGAAAGACGAGCGCGAACTGCAAAGCTACTTCATCCGCCGGATCGAGCGCTTCTTGAACAGCCACAACCGGCGACTGATCGGCTGGGATGAGATTCTCGAGGGCGGGCTCGCGCCGAACGCGACCGTGCAGGCCTGGCGCAGCCTGGACCACGCCGTCACGGCTGCCCGGGCGGGCCACGACGTGATCTGCTCACCCACCAGCCACTGCTACATCGACTACCCGCAGTACGCCGATCCGGCCCGGCCGGAATGGATGGGTTTCATCACGCTGGAAAAGTCGTACGCGTTTGAGCCCACGCCAGCCGGACTGACGCCTGAGCAAGCGCGGCACGTGCTCGGACTGGAGGGCACGATGTGGACCGAGCGGACCCCGATGTCGCGGGTCGATCACCAGGTCTTTCCGCGGATGTGCGCCCTGGCGGAGGCCGCCTGGTCGCCAGCCGAGACGCGCAACGCGGCCGACTTCGCCCGCCGGATGGACATGCATTATGCACGGCTGGAAGCCCTCGGCGTCACCTACTGCGTCCCCCCGCCGCGCCTCACACATCCCCAGGCGACTTTCACCGAGTCCGTCACGGTCGAGTTCGCACCGCCCTTCCGCGGCGGCGAAATCCGCTACACGACGGACGGCAGCGAACCGGACGCCAAGTCGCCGCAGTACCAGCAGCCGCTGAAATTCACCGAGACGACCATGATCCGGGCCCGCACGATTCTGCCCAGCGGCAACGCCAGCGACGCGGTCGAGATTCGCTTCGCGAAGCTGGCCGCGCATGCCCCCGTCGTGCTCCCCAAGGTGGTGCCCGGCCTGAGCTATGAATACTACGAGGGCCGCTGGAACCGTCTGCCGCAGTTCGCCAAGTTCACGCCGGCAGCGATCGGTCAGGCGACGGGCTTCGATCTGGCCGTGCGGCTGCGCGACGCGCAATTCGCGCTGCGTTTCACCGGCTTTATCGAGGTCCCCACCGACGGCACGTACACGTTCTATCTCAAGTCGGATGACGGCAGTCGGCTGCTGATCGGCACGGACGCGGTGGTGGACAACGACGGGCTGCACGCCGCGGAAGAACGGCGCGGCGAAGTGCTGCTCCAGGCCGGCCGGCACCCCCTCACGATCGAGTATTTCCAGGCCGGCGGCGCCCTGGCCCTCGAAATCAGCTACGAAGGCCCCGGCCTGCCGCGCCAGGCATTGCCGAACACTGTGTTGTTCCGCGTCCCATAGCGTCACTCCCCTCCCTCCCAAAGGGGGGCAGGGGAGGGTTAAGCGTCCAGAACTCACACCCTCATCCTGCCTTCCCGCTAAGAGGGCGAGGCCTTGGCGCAGTCCGCGACGATCCGGCTCAGCGCGTGCTCCTGCCGCTGCAACGACTGGAGCAGCTTGAATTGCGCGCGGCAGCGTTCCAGATTGTGCTCTGGGTGTCGCGTCTTGTAGTACGTGTCACCCGCCACGTAATCGGTCAGAAACCGCACGCCCTGCTCCAGCGTGATCAGCTCGCCCGCTGTCACCAGGTGTGCCCGTTCGGCCGCCGTCAGAAACGCTCCGGCAGCCGATACGTAACCGCGCGCCAGCGCCGCAAACAGGCTCGGTTGCACCTCGACCCGCGCCAGGTCCGTCTCATCCTCCGGCGCGGGACAGGTCATCGACCGCACCATGTCGCCGAAATCGTACAGCGACAGCCCCGGCATGACCGTGTCCAGGTCGACGATACACAGAGCTTCGCCGCTATCCTCATCGAGCAGCACGTTCGTGATCTTCGCGTCGTTGTGCACCACACGCTCAGGAATCGCGCCGCGCCGCTGCAGATCGAGCAGCACATCCGCCAGCGGCCGGTGCTGCCGCGCGAACTCGATCTCCGCCGTCGCACGCCGCACACGCTGGCAGACATCCGCGGCACACGCCCGGTCAAATGCCTCGAAGCGCGCCGGTGTATTGTGAAAATCCGCGATCGTCTCGTGCAGCCGCGGCGGCGGCAGGTCCGCAAGCAGCCGCTGAAACTCGCCGAACGCGCGCCCCGCCTGCTCAGCTTGCGCCGGCGTCTCCACCAGCGCATGCACGCGCGTGCGCTCGATGAACCGATACGCGCGCCAACACGCTCCGTCCGCCGCTCGGTGGAACGCCGCTCCGGCCTTCGTCGCCGTCAGCGTCAAAGTCCGCCGCGTCAGATCGGCGATGCCGGCCACCGCCAGCCGCCGCGCGACATGCTCCGTCACCCGCTGGATGTTCTCCATCACGCGGGCCGGCGCGCGAAAGACCCGCGCGTTGATCCGCTGCAGCAGGTAGCCGGTCGTGCCCTCAGGCGCGCGGCAGGTCAGCCGAAACGAGTCGTTGATGTGCCCCCCGCCGAACGGCTCACACGCCACAACCTCGCCCGCGAAGTCGAACGCGGCGCTCACCGCTTCGAGCTCGGGCGGCACAGTCAATCCCATAGCTGCGCCGGGTAATCGCCGCGCGCGACGAATGCGCGAATCGCCCGCTCCACGCGCGGCTTGTCCTGCGGGTTGGTCACGCCGCACCACACGCTGCCCGCCGGCAGGACGCGCACCCGCGCGCGGCCCGCCTGCAGCGCCTGCTGCACCGCGCTCGGCAAGTGCAGCTCCGTGTCCGCCCGCCCGCCGGTCTGCTCCAGGTACCGCTGAAACGCCGTCTGCAGCTCCCCGAAGATACCCGGCGTAAATGCCCACAAGTTCATCGAGACGATCGTGTCTCCGGGCAGCGTCCGCCAACCGCCATGCTCGTCCGGGCAGCGCGCATCAGCTCCGCACCGCTCGATCTTCAGTGTCTCGACGATGCTCTCCAGCCAGCCGTCGCGCGTACACTGGCAGATGCCGCGCGACACCGTCCCTTCCTCCGGCAGTGTATCGCGCAGCCGATAGCCAACCAGCGCGTGGTCCGACCCGCCGCCGCGCAGGAAATCCGCCGTCGCCGCCAGCCCCTGCGCCCCGTAGAAATCATCCGCGTTCACGACCGCGAACGGCTGCGTCACTTCCCGCGCCGCCAGCACCGCATGCCCGGTGCCCCATGGCTTCTTGCGGTCCGCCGGCACGCTGAACCCCAGCGGCAGGTCGTCATGCCGCTGGTACGCATACGCCACCGGCACGCGCCGCTCGTAGCGCCGCCCGACCGCCTCGCGAAACGCCCCGTCCATCTCCGGCCGAATCACGAACACCAGCCGGCCGAAGCCCGCCCGTAGCGCATCGTAGACCGAGTAGTCCATCAGCGTCGCGCCGCCCGGGCCGAATTTCTCGAGCTGCTTCATTCCGCCATAACGGCTGCCCATGCCGGCGGCGAGCACAACCAGCGTCAAGTCCATCGCCTGTTCCTCGGCCGCCGCCACCCGGCACAGGGCGGTTTCTGTCGCGGCACAGGGCGTAACGGTACCATATTCCCCGCGCGTGCGTCACGGGCGCACATCGCCTGCCAGTCCTGTGGAGAAGCGTCGCCATGACCGATTCTGCCGACCTGCACCCGCCGTCCGCCAGCGAACGTGAACCCCGCTCCCACGAGCACAACCGCCGCGATTTCCTGCGCCTGGCCGCCGCCGCCGGTCTCGGCGCCCTCGGTGCGCTCAGCCTCGCGGGCTGCGCCTCGGTCGGACGCCGCCTCACACCCGCCCCGGCCAAGCCGTTCGCCGCCCCGCCGATGCCGCGCGTACGCATCGGCTTCGTCGGTGTCGGCGGCATGGGCTCGAACCACGTGAATCAACTCCTGAAAGTCCCCGGCGCGGAAATCCGCGCGGTCTGTGACATAGTTCCGGAAAAGGTCGCCCGCGCGCAGGAAACCGTCGTGAGGGCCGGCCAGCCGAAGCCGACCGGCTACGACCGCGGACCATGGGACTTCAAACGGCTCTGCGAAACCGAAGACCTCGACCTCGTCTTCACTGCCACGCCGTGGGAATGGCACGTCCCTGTCTGCGTCGCGGCCATGCGCGCCGGCAAGCACGCCGCCACGGAAGTTCCGGCGGCCGTAACCATCGACGAATGCTGGGAGCTGGTCGAGTCGGCCGAGCAGTACGGCAAGCACTGCGTGATGATGGAGAACTGCTGCTATGACCGCGCCGAGCTGATGGTGCTGAACATGGTCCGCAAAGGGCTGTTCGGCGAAGTCCTGCACGGCGAATGCGGCTACCTGCACGACCTGCGCGACGTGAAATTCGGCACGGCCGGCGAAGGGCTCTGGCGCCGCGCGCACTCCATGCGCCGCAACGGCAATCTCTACCCCACGCACGGCCTCGGCCCCATCGCCCAGTGCATGGACATCAACCGCGGCGACCGCTTCGACTACCTCGTCTCCATGAGCGGGCCCTCGCGCGGCCTCCAGCTCTATCAACAGGAACACCTCGCCGCGGACGACCCGCGCCGCCGCGAGCAGTACGTGCTCGGCGACCTCAACCTGACGCTCATCAAGACGGTCAACGGCCGCACGATCTATCTTGTCCACGACACGAACCTGCCGCGCCCCTACAGCCGCATCCACATGCTGCAGGGCACACGGGCGATCAAGACCGGCTACCCCGATCAAATCCACGTGGAAGGCCGCAGCCCCGCCCATGCGTGGGAGCCGCTCGACAAGTACGCCGCCGAATTCGAGCACCCGCTCTGGCGCGCGGAGTCCGTGCAGCAGGCCAGCGGCGGCCACGGCGGCATGGACTACCTAGAGGATTACCGCCTGATCCGCTGCCTGATCACCGGCCAGCCGCTCGACATGGACGTCTACGACGCGGCGGCGTGGAGCTGTATCTCGGAGCTGACGGAGCGGTCGGTTGCCAACCGCAGCCGCGCCCTCGCCGTCCCCGATTTCACGCGCGGCCGGTGGAAGACCCATCCGCCTGTGACTATCGTCGAAGCATGAGGGCATCATCGGTTCGAACTGAGGACATCATCATGCGCCTGTGTCCCACGCTGTTGATCACCGCGCTGCTGTGCTGCGCCGGCTGGCCGACACACGCCGTTGCGCAAACGTCCGCACCGACCACGACCAGCGCACCCACGGCCGCCGGGCCGACCGCGGAAGCCTTCGCCGGCCTGAAGTTCCGCTCGATCGGGCCGGCTCTGATGTCCGGACGCATCGGCGATTTCGCGGTCAATCCGCAAGACCGGCGGCAGTACTACGTCGCCGTCGCGTCCGGCGGCGTGTGGAAGACGGGCAACGCCGGCACGACCTGGACACCGATCTTCGACGGCCAGGGCTCGTACTCGATCGGCTGCCTCGCGCTCGACCCGCACAACCCTTCCGTCTTGTGGGTCGGCACCGGCGAGAACAACAGCCAGCGCAGCGTCGGCTTCGGCGACGGCATCTACCGCACGCGCGACGGCGGGCAGACGTGGGACCAACTTGGCCTGAAAAACTCCGAGCACATCGGCCGGATCGTGATCGACCCGCGCGACTCGGACACGGTGTACGTCGCGGCCCAAGGCCCGCTGTGGCGCGCCGGCCCGGAACGCGGACTGTACAAGACGACCAACGGCGGCCGGACGTGGACCTGCGTGCTGTACATCAGCCCCGACACCGGCGTGAACGAAGTGCACATCGACCCGCGCGATCCCGACGTGCTCTACGCGTCGGCCTACCAGCGTCGTCGGCACGTGTGGACGCTCATCAACGGCGGCCCGGAATCGGCGCTATACAAGTCGACGGACGCCGGCGCGAACTGGCGCAAGCTCACGCACGGTTTGCCGGACGTGGATCTCGGGCGTATCGGGCTGGCCGTCGCGCCAGCCAACCCGGACGTGCTCTACGCGATCGTCGAGGCGGCGGACGGCAAGAGTGGGTTCTTTCGTTCCACCGATCGCGGCGAGCACTGGGAGCGACGCTCCGACTACAAGACCACGAGCCCGCAGTACTACAACGAGCTGACCTGCGACCCGCGCGACGCGGAACGTGTCTATGTCATGGATACGTTCCTGCACGTCACGACCGACGGCGGCAAGACGTTCCAGCCGCAGGTCAAGGACGACCGGCACGTTGATAACCACGCCCTCTGGATCGACCCGGCCAACACGGACTACTTGCTGCTGGGTTGCGACGGCGGCGTCTACGAAAGCTCTGATCGCGGCGCGAACTGGCGCTACATGGTCAACCTGCCAGTGACGCAGTTCTATCGTGTCAGCGTGGACAACTCGACGCCGTTCTACTACGTCTACGGCGGCACGCAGGATAACAACACCGTCGGCGCGCCCTCTCGCACGCTCGACCGCCTCGGCATCGCCAACGAACACTGGTTTGTCACCGTCGGCGGCGACGGGTTCAAGACCCAGGTCGACCCCGAAGACCCCGACACCGTCTACAGCCAGTGGCAGCACGGCGGCCTGGTCCGTTACGACCGGCCCAGCGGCGAGAGCATCGACATCAAGCCCCAGGAGCCGCCCGGCGCTGAGCCTTACCGCTGGAATTGGGACGCGCCGCTGCTGATCAGCCCGCACGACCACCGCCGGCTGTACTTCGCCGCCAACCGGCTCTTCCGCAGCGACGACCGCGGCGATAGCTGGACGCTCGTCAGCCCGGACCTCACGCGCCGCCTCGATCGCAACCAGTTGCCGGTCATGGGGCGCATCCAGCCCGCGGACGCCGTTGCCAAGAGCGATTCGACTTCGTTCTTCGGCAACATTGTCGCGCTGGCGGAGTCGCCGCTGCAGGAAGGCCTGCTCTACGTCGGCACCGACGACGGCCTCATCCAGGTGAGCGAGGACGGCGGGCGGAATTGGCGCCGCCTGGAGACCTTTCCGGGCGTGCCGGAGATGACGTACGTAAGCCGGCTCCAGGCATCGCGCCACGACGCGAACACGGTCTATGCCGCGTTCGATAATCACAAGAACGGCGACTTCCAGCCATATCTCCTGCGCAGTTCGGATCGCGGGCAGACGTGGACGTCATGTGCCGGCAATCTGCCCGCACGCAACGTGGTGTATAGCCTGGCCGAAGACACCGTCAGCGCGACGCTGCTGTTCGTCGGCACGGAATTCGGCGCGTACTTCACGAATGACGCCGGCCAGAAGTGGGTGCGTCTCACCGGCGGCCTGCCGACGATCGCGGTACGCGACATGGAGATTCAGGCGCGCGAGAACGACCTCGTGCTCGCCACATTCGGACGCGGCATCTACATCCTCGACGACTACACGCCCCTCCGCTCCGCCACGCCGGAGTTCCTCGAGCGCGGCCCTGCCCTGCTGCCGGTGAAGGACACCCTGCGCTACATCGAGAGCAATCGGCTCGGCGGCAATGCCGGCCGCGGCAGCCAGGGCGATGCCTTTTTCGCCGCCCCGAATCCGCCGTTCGGCGCTGTCTTCACGTACTACCTCAAGGACAAGCTGCAAACACGCCGCGAACGGCGTAAGGAGGCGGAGCAGAAGGCGGCCAAGGAGGGGGCGCCGACCACGTATCCGACGATCGACGAGCTGCGGGCCGAGGACCAGGAGCGCGCGCCGCAAATCGTGCTGCTGGTGCAGGACGCGACCGGGGCGACCATCCGGCGCATCACCGGCCCGCGTGAGAAGGGCTTCCAGCGTGTCGCGTGGGACCTGCGCTATCCGTCCTCCACGCCGACGCAGCTTCAGCCGCCGGGCGACCGTCCGCCCTGGGCCACCGATCCGGTCGGCCCGCTCGCACTGCCCGGCGAATACAGGGTGACGCTTGCGCAGGACGTGGACGGAGTCGTCACGCCGCTGGCTCTGCCGCAGTCATTCCAGGTGGTGCCGCTGGAGCGCGCCACGTTCGCGGCGCGCGATCGTTCCGCAGCCCTCGCGTTCAAGCAGAAAGTCGCGCGCTTGCAGCGTGCCGTGCTCGGCGCGTCGCGCACAGCCGGTGAGGCACAGGACCGGCTGGCGCACCTGCGCCGGACGATCCTCGACACGCCCGCCGCTGATCCGGCGTTGCTCGCCGAGGTTGAGCGGCTCGCGCTGCGCCTGGATGCACTGCTGACCAAGCTGCGCGGCGACCAGACGCGCGCCCAGCGCAACGAGCCGGCGCCGACCTCGATCACCGAGCGCATCGAGGGCGTTGCGGGCAGCCTCTGGTCATCCACCGCGGCCCCGACGCAAACGCAGCGCGACGCCTATCGCTACGCCGGCGAGGAGTTCGCGCCGGTGCTGGCCGAGCTGCGCAGCCTGATGGAAACCGATCTCCGGCAGCTCGAAGACCAACTCGAAGCCGCCGGGGCGCCCTGGACACCCGGACGGATTCCGACGTGGAAGCTGGAGACGGACTAGAACACGGTGCGTTTGAGCCGCACGCGTGCTGCGTGCAGGATTACAGCCTCACGCTACAGAAAGGGGGGCGCAAACCTCCGGTTTGCCGCGACAAAGCGGAGCTTGGCACTCCCCGGATGCGCGGACGAAGCTCAGGCCCGACTCACGCCAGCATCTTCCGCAGGTTGACCAGGCACTGCTTGACGCTGTCGATGGGTGCGCCCGCGTAGCGCTCCTGCTCGACGATGTACCACTCCGTACCGCCCTCTTTCTCGCAGAACCGCAGGATGTCCTTCCAGGCGACCTCGCCCTCGCCGATCACCGCGCCGGGCTTGCCGCCATGTTCCTTCAGGTGGATCGTCACCGAGCGCCCCGGGTAGCGCTTCAACACCGCCAGCGGGTCTGCGCCACCATCCAGGCAATTGCTCGTGTCGAGCTGCATCACGACTTCCGGACCCGTGTTGCCGAAGATCACGTCCCACGGCACCTGCTCCTCGACCGGCCGCAAATCGCCGGCGTGCGCGTGATACCCGACGCGCATCCCCAGCGGCCTGGCTTTCTCCGCCAGTTCGCCAAACAGCTTCGCCGTGTCCTTCAGCGCCTGCACCGAGGCCGTGTGGGTCGGCGGCAGACTCGGGACGATCAGGAACTTGTTGCCGAGCGTGCGGTTGAATTCGGCGGTGGCCTTCAGATTGTCGCCGGTGAGCGTGTCCAGCCCGGTGTGCGTGCCGCAGCACTTCAGCCCGTTGTCATCAAGCAGCTTGCGCAGCTCCTCGGCCTTGCGGCCATAATAGCCCGCGAACTCCACGCCCTCGTAACCCATCTTGCCCACGGCGGTCAGCACGCCCGGCAGGTCCTTGCCGCAGTCCTCGCGCACGGAATAGAGCTGCAATCCCACCGGAATCTTCTTCCGCGGCTCCGCCTGCATCGCCAGTCCTTTCGCCCGTGCCGCCCACAACGCCGCCGCACTCGCACCCAGTTTCAATATGTCACGCCGTGAGAGGTTCATGTCGTCTCCTCAGGTTGGCCTGCCGCCGTTCGCGGCTAAGTTCGCCGCGCAGAATACCGCACGAACACGCCGCATGCGAGTGGCGCACCCATCACGCTTACATCGCTACCGCGCGTTCGCGGGCATCCAACGTAGTACCTGCCCATCCGCATTCAGCCGCTTCGCCAGCCGCTCGTAATCCACGGCCTGCACGTCCACGTCCGCCTCGATCGCCAGCACCGCCGCCGTCGCCGCCGACTCCCCCAGCACCATGAACACCGGCTCCATCCGGATCGAGCCGAACGCAATGTGCGACGCCGACAGGCACACCGGCACCAGCAGGTTCGTGCACTCCTCCCGCCGCGGCACGATCGCCCGGTACGAGATCGGATACGGCGGGAACCCGCCCACCTGCACGTCGCCTTCGTTGCGCACGTGCCCGGTCGCATCCACATACCGCTGCACGTTGTGCGAGTCCATCGTGTACGCGGCCAGCCCGACGGGGTCCTCCGCCACGCGCTCGCCCTGGCAGTCATGCTGCGTCATCACGTAGTCGGAGATCATCCGCCGCGCCTCGCGCACGTAGAGCTGGTGTGGCCAGTTGTCGTTATCCATGAACTCGTCGCGTGCCAGCCCCCATGTCTGAAAGTGCGTCCGGACCGCCTCCGGCACGCGCGGACTGTTCGCCAGCGTCCACAGCAGGCCCTGCTGATACGACCGATGCGCCTGGATGATCCGGTCCCGCGTCGCGTAGTCGCCGTCCGGGTACGCGTAGTTCATGCCGATGTAGTCGGTCGAGATCGCGAAGTTGTTGTTCGTGTCCGTCTTGCGGTTCGGCATCGGCACCGGATGCCACGGCACGCGCAGGTCGCCGGCCTCGAAGTTGCGCAGCAGCAGTTCGTACCGCTGCGCGTCGTAATCCGCCGGTCGCGGCCACGGCCGGCGATTCTCCGGCACATCCGTCGTGCACACCCGGAAGTTGTAGGCCTGCACCCGCGCATCACCGCTGCCGTCCGGCCCCGGCGGCCGCGGCTCGATCCCCGGCAGGAGCCCGCTCGCCGGATCGCCCGGCACAACGTACGGATCAACCGCGTGCGTGAACTGGTGCTTCGTCGCGTTCGCGGCCTGCACGCCATTGAGCGTCTCGCCATAGGTCGCGTTGCTCTCGCGCCCCACGTGATAGCGCACGCCGGCCTTCGCCAGCACGTCACCCTCGTAGCTCGCGTCAACGAACACTCGCCCGGCGAACGTCCGACCCGACTCCATCGTCAGCGCCACGATCCGCGCTCCGTCCTTCCGCACGCCGCTCGCCAGATCCAGCCGCTCGCCGCGCACCACCGGCACTCTGGCCTCGCGGACCAGGTCTTCAAACACGCGCTCGGCGACGTGCGGCTCGAACTTCCAGCCCTCCTCCGCACCATACGCCCGACCAATCCGCCGGTAGAAATCGCGGGCCATCCCGCCGATCGCCCGCTTGTTCCCGATGTCCGTCGCCCCCAGCCCGCCCGCGCTGAGCCCGCCCAGATGCCGGCCCGGCTCGATCAGCACCACCGAGTGCCCCATCCGCGCCGCCTTCACCGCCGCCACGACGCCACCCGACGTCCCACCGTAGACAACAACGTCGTAGCGCTCGCTTCCCGCCCGACAGCCCGCGAACATGCAGACCGACATCACTCCGCACAGAAGTCTAGCTGTCATGTTCGTGCTCCCAATCGGAGACTACGGCCGCCGCGTCACCGGCAACCGCTCGTACCAGTAGCGCATGTTCCGCACGTGCGCCAGGTGGGCCTCGCCCGTCTGGCCGGCACACCCCCACACCTGAAAGCCGCCCTGCTCAACACGCGAAATCACGTGCATCCCCGCCGGGCCAGGCTCATCGACCGCCCGCCGCTGCGCACCCGCGCAGGCAATCAGCGCGTCCGCCGTCTCGTGCGTGCCCGCATACCGGCCCGGCTCGACGTACGAGTGCGTCACCAGCAGCAACTTGCGCCCCGCCGCGGCCTCCTGCGCATACCGGCAGAAATCCCGCACGTCCTCCGGATCAACGCGCCGCTGCCCGTCCGCTGCGACGTAGCCAGCGTACAGCGTGTCCGCGAGATACAACGCATCGATCCGCGCGAAGTACGTCGGCACTTTCAGGATCGCCCGCACCGCCCCGAAGCCGGCGCTGAACGACGACACGCAGACCCGGCCCCACTCGGCGGTCGCCGGAACGCGTCCACGCTGCCGCAGCTCCGCCAACGTCTTTTCCAGAATCGCACCGAAGAGCGCGGGATCCGAAAATGGCCGCTCATACGCGCTGGAGAGTCCCGGGATGCTGACCGTGACGAGCACTGCCTGCATTCCCGCGGCGGCGAATTCGCGTTCGGCCGTGGCCGCACCTCCGTGAAAATGCACGACCAAGTCCACGTGCTCCTTGTCCGCCGGCATTTCCGCGGGCACGAACACCTCACCCAGCGGGCTGAGCCGGAACCGTTCTGCCGCCAACGCCGGCTGCGCCGCCGGTGTCGGCTGTGACGCCGGTGCTGGCTGCGGCGTCGGCGCGACCAGCCCGCGCACCGCGGCCAGCGCCGCCGGGATTTCGCGAAACGACTCCCAGTTGTAGACCGCCACGAAGCGGCATTGCGCGAATCCCAGCGTGCGCTCAAAACTGACCCGCCACCCGGCCTCGTCCGCCGCCCCGCGCCACCATTCGCACGCCGCCCACTGCCGCCGCCCGGCGGCGCGCAGATCCGCCGGCAGCGAACCACAGTCCGGCGGATCATGACTGTAGAAGCTCCAGCCGGGGATCGAATAGTCGTTAATCGCCGGCTTGAACGACAAGTGCTGCTCCCAAGGCGCGTAGGTGCCGCCCTGATGCGTGAAGAGCAGATGTCGCGGCACACCGCGCCGCTGCGCCTCCGCGCTGCAGCGCAGCAGGTACTGCTGCGTGAGGCGCTCCACATCGTCGCGGGTCAACGCTCCGCCGCGCTTGAGGCCCGCCGTGCACGCCGCCGCGTAGCCGAGCGGCGCAACACCGAATGTCCACCCTTTCGCCGGGTCGTGCCCCTGAGGATCACGCGACTCGTCGTCCGGCCACTGTTCGAGGATGCGATTCCCGTCGGGGTAGTAGTACGCGTTGACGTTGATCGACGCTTCCCAGCCCACCTTCAAGCCGCCGAACAGGTACTTGCGCTCCGGCGGCAGCGCGCGGTACCACGCGACGATGATCGGAATCAGCACGTCGTAGCGCCGCCAGTGCTCGGCGAGAAAACGCGGCGACGCGATGTTCGGCGCCGGCGCCACGCGGATCTGCCGGCCCCAGTTGCGCCAGCCGATTTTCACCGCGTGCTCCGGTCCCCACCCGGTCCACTCGACATTCTCACGATTGCGTGGGTCGTACCCGGATCGGCCTGGGTCCCACCAGTTCCACAAGTCCGCGCGCGACTCCCACCAGTTCTGCCCGTCCAGCGTGATCAGCACCGGCACGTCCGCCGCCTGCGCCGCGCTCAGCAGGTTCCGCAGCGCCGCGGCGAGCGTCGCCGGATCATCCTCGAGAATCGAGAACACGAAGTGCACGCCGATCCGCAGGCGCGCGTCCCCCGGCGTGCCAACCGCCTCGATGATCTCGCGACACGACTCCGCGGTGAAGCTCTCCGGCCGCGCTTGCCGCCACGCGCGCGGCCCCCCCGCGGTCGGCGATTTGTTGAAGAAGATGTAGCGCGGCAACTCCCCCGCCGCCACCGGGTCATACGGCTCCCGGCCGGAGGTGACGCACCCGGTCAGCGCAATCACCGGCGCCAGCGCCAGACACAGCGCGGCCATGTTGTGCGACAGTCGCAGTGGCATCCCCGCACTATACCGGCCGCGCCCCGCTCCTGTGAACCGGTCGCATGTCGCCAACCCCGGCGGCGCGGTAAGTTACCCCCCGCGGCGCTGCGCCGCACCGGAGCCCAGCACGATGTTCCCACGGCGTTGTCCACCGCGGCACCCGCGCGCGTCCGCGCTTCTGCCAAGCCTGCTCTTCCTCACCGCGTGTGCCACGGCACCACCCCAGCCGCCCCCGCCCGCCGCGCCGGCTCCGCCGGCCCCGTCAGCACAAGAGGCACCCGCCGCCGATGTCAATCCGCCGCAGTACATTCGGCAGAATTACACCAAGCACGAATACCGCATTCCCATGCGCGACGGCGTGCACCTCTTCACCGCCGTCTACGCACCGAAGGACACGTCACGGCGCTACCCCTTCCTGCTCATGCGCACGCCGTACTGCATCGCCCCCTACGGCGAAGCGGCCTACCCCGAAGAACTCGGCCCCAGCAGCCTCTTCCCGCCCGCCGGCTACATCTTCGTCTACCAGGACGTGCGCGGCCGGTTCATGTCCGAGGGCGAATTCGTCAACATGACTCCGCACCTTGACCGCAAGTCCGGCCCACTGGACATCGACGAGAGCACCGACACCTATGACACCATCGAATGGCTGCTCCACAACATCCCCAACCACAACGGCCGCGCCGGACAGTGGGGCGTCTCGTACCCCGGTTTCTGCGCGGCGGCGGGAATGATCGACGCGCATCCGGCCCTGAAGGCCGTCTCACCACAGGCCCCCATCGCCGACTGGTTCTTCGACGACTTCCACCACCACGGCGCGTTCTTCCTGCCCGATGCATTCAACTTCTTCGCCTCGTTCGGCCAGCCGCGGCCCCAGCCAACCACCGAGTGGCCGCCGGAATTCAACCACCCCACGCCGGACGGATACCGGTTCTTTCTCGACCTCGGCCCGCTGAAAAATGTCAACGCCCGCTATTTCAAGCGCGAAATCGCCTTCTGGAACGACCTCTGCACTCACCCGAACTACGACGAGTTCTGGCAGCGCCGCAACATCCTCCCGCACTTGCGCCACGTCGCGCCGGCCGTCATGACCGTCGGCGGCTGGTTCGACGCCGAGGACCTCTACGGCCCGCTGCAGATCTATCGCGCCATCGAAAAACAGAACCCGGGCATCTTCAACGTGCTCGTCATGGGCCCGTGGGCCCACGGCGGCTGGACCTACTCCGCGGGCGACCAGCTCGGCAACATCCATTTCGGGGCCCCCACCGCGGAGTTCTACCGCGCGCAGATCGAGCTGCCCTTCTTCAACCACTACCTCAAGGACCAGGGCGAACTACAGCTCCCCGAGGCGTATGTCTTCGAAACCGGCGCCAACCGCTGGCGCACATTCACCCAATGGCCCCCGGCGAACGTGATCTCCCGGCCGCTCTACTTCGTCGCCGACGGGGGTCTGGCGTGGAGTGCGCCGTCGGCGTCCGGACGAGTCTGCGATGAATACGTCAGCGATCCAGCCGCGCCCGTGCCGTTCTGTGAGCGGACCGACCCCGACGTGCCGCAGGAGTACATGACGGACGACCAGCGCTTCGCCGCGCGGCGACCGGACGTGCTCGTCTATCGCACGCCGCCGCTGACGGCGGAAGTGACCGTCGCCGGCCCGATCCGCGCGGACCTGTGGGTCTCCATTTCCGGCACCGACGCGGACTGGATCGTGAAGCTCATCGACGTGCTGCCGAGCGACGCGCCGGACAACGATAACACGGTCCCCGGTCCACACCCGGGCGGCTACCAGATGCACGTGCGCAGCGAGGTCTTCCGCGGCCGGTTCCGCAACAGCTACGCGCACCCCGAGCCCTTCGTGCCCGATGAACCCGCCCACGTCGCGTTTGACCTTCAGGACGTCCTGCACACCTTCCAACGCGGACACTGCATCATGGTGCAGGTGCAGAGCACATGGTTCCCCATGGTCGACCGCAACCCCCAGACATACGTCGACAACATCTTCGAGGCCGACGAGGCCGATTTCATCCAGGCCACACACCGCGTGTACCGGGCGTCCGATTACCCCACGCACCTGCAACTTGGCGTGCTGCCGGCCGAATGATCGGCCTCAATAGCAGATCAACTTCCGCGCTGCCCCTGGGCCGATCGGCACACGCGCCAGGATGCGCGCAATGCGCGCACCCGCCCGTCCGTCACCGTACACCGTGCGCCCCCCGGCATGCGTCCGCAACCGCAGCGCCGCCGCCAGCCCCGCGCGCACCGCGGCGTACGTCTCCCCCACCTGCACAACCGAGCGGCCGCCCACCTGCCGCCCGGCCTGCCGCTGCCCCACGTTCACCGACGGCGTACCCGCCAGCGGCGCCTCGATGATCCCGCTCGACGAATTGCCCACCAGCACGTCCGCGGCGAGCAGCGCGCGCAGATATGCGTCCCGCGGCAGCGAGCGCACGACCTCCACATCCCGCGCATGCCGCCGCGCGTGCCGCGCGAGCGCCTGCAGCACGCCGCGATGACCACGGTCGCTGTTCGGATACAGGATAAGCCGCCGCAACCCGCGCTCCGCAACGGCCCGCAGCAGCGCGTCCATCGTCCGCGCCTCGACTGCCGCTGGCCGGCCCCACGCGTGATAAATGACCAGCGCTTGCCCGGCTGCACCCGAGGCGCGCGGCCGCCGGCGTTCGGCCACCAGCTCGCGCAGCCGATCCAGCCCCGGCGCCCCCACGACGTGTACTGACCGCGGGTCCTCGCCCATCCGCACGATCCGCCGGGCCGCATCACGCGTCGCCGCCAGGTGCACATGTGCCAGCTTCGTGATGGCATGCCGCAGCGCATCGTCGAAATCGCCAGACGCGACGTCGCCACCGTGAATATGCGCCACGAGTCGCCCGGTTGTAACGGCCGCCAGCGCCCCCGCCAGCGCCTCGATCCGATCGCCGAGCACCACCACGATGTCCGTCCGCGCCGCCCTGAAGAACCGCGCCAGGCCCGCGACGCCCCGCGCCAGACCCGTGGCCTGATCCAGCGGCGCATCCGAGCCCGACTGCATTGCCACCCGCGCGTCGATCCGCCACCCGTCGCGCACGATTTCATCAACCGTGTGCCCAAACTTCCGCAGCAGGTGCATTCCCGTCACCACGACCTGCAGCTTCAACCGCGGGTCCGCCGCAATCGCCTGCATCGTCGATTTCAACAGGCCATATTCCGCGCGCGTGCCGGTGACCACCGCGATCCGCCGCACACGCCGGCCCCGCCCGCCCCTCATTGCACGTGGTCCCACGTCAGAACCGTATCCGGTGCGATGTTGACCACCGCGTGCCGCCCCACCACCAGTTCCAATTGGTCCGGCGCGATACCACCGCCCGGACGTTTCACCGTCAGCATCACTTCGGTCACCTTCGTCCCCGCCGGAATCGCCACGGCCGCCACGACGCTCTTGCGAGCCACCGCCCGCACATCAGCCTCGACCGCTGACATGCCCAGCACGCCGTTGCCCAGCGCCGTTTCCGCATCCCGCGCCGCCGCCACGTACTCCCGCAACTGCCGCGGCTCGAGCGACATGGCATGGTCCGGACCCGCGGACCCGCGATCCAGCGTGAAGTGCTTCTCCAGTACGCACGCGCCCGCCGCCACCGCCCAGCCGGCAATCGCCGTCGATTCCGTGTGATCGCTGAATCCGCACGGCACGCCGCCAACCTGCCGCAGCGTCGCAAGTGCCCGCAGGTTCGCCTCTGCCAGCGGCGCCGGGTAGCCGCTGATGCAATGCAGCAGGATCAGCCGCGCGCCCGCACCCCAGGCCTTCAGCCGCTCCACCGCCGTTGCGATCTCATCCGCCGTCGCCGCCCCCGTCGAGACAATCAGCGGCAGGCCCGTGTCACTCGCCGGCCGCACCAGCCACGGGTTGTTCAGGTCCGTCGAGGCCAGCTTGATCGCCGGCACGCCCAGCCGCACCAGCCGCGCCACGTCCGGCGGACTGAACGGCGTCGCCAGAAACGCGATTCCACGGCTTCGGCAATGCGCCGCCAGGCTCGCGAAATCCGCATCCGACAGCTCCAGCCGCGCCAGCATCTCCCGCTGCGATGAGGCTCCCGCCGCCTTCTGGTAGCTCGCCGCGTCCGCCGTCGCCGTCACCAGCTCCGCCGCCCGGAACATCTGGAACTTCACCATGTCCGCGCCCGCGTCGACCGCCACGTCAATCATCCGGCGCGCGCGATCCACATTGCCGTCATGGTTGACCCCCGCCTCCGCAATGATCAGTACGCGCTGCCCTTCACCCACGAGCCGGCCGCCAATGTTCACGGCCCCCACCCCCCGGCCCGTGACCGGCGTATTTGCGTACCCACCAGGCGCGGCGAATCTCGTCATGCGAGCGCGACCTGCGGCATGTGTTCCAACACGAACTGCGCGTATTCCAGATCTTCAATCGTGTCCACATCGATGCCGCGCGCCGCCGGCATCGGATACGCGACCACCTTCCGCGGGCAACGATCCTCGACGTAGTCCTCCCAACGGTAGATGTAGATTGCACCGTTGAGCCGATACATCGTCCCCTCGCCGCAGCAGCGCTCGAACTGCCCGTCGCGCCCGATCCGCCCCGCCCACGATTCCCGCACCAGCGGCGACACCGCGACCACGCTGCACGGCGCGTGGTCCTCGAACAGGTCGTACGCGGCCCGAATGTCCCCTGCCGTCCGCAGCGGCGACGTCGGCTGCAACACCATCACCGCATCGTAGCACTCCCCGCGGCGTGCCAAGCAGTCCAGCAGATACAGGTTGGAATCCCGCGTCGGCGTATCATCCGCGGCCAGATGCTTCGGCCGCAGCACGGGACACTCGACGCCATGCTCGCCGGCGACGGCCGCGATGCGCGGATCATCGGTGTTCACGTACACGGCGGCGAGCACCTGACTCTCGAGCGCGGCGACGCACGTGTGCGCGATCAACGGCCGCCCCGCGAACGAGATGAGATTCTTGCCCGGCAACCGCTTCGAGCCCGCTCGCGCGGGAATGAGGGCGACGACCGACATTCGATCTCTCCCAGCCGCACCAGCGGTCGGGAGTCCCACGCCGCCGCGACCCGTCAGATCAGCGTCGGCCGGGGAGCCGGGCCCTCGGCGAAGCGGACACCCGCCAATCGACCCAGCACGACCACCGGCACAATTCGTCCGATAAACAGCGCCAGCATGAACCAAGCCATGCCGTACTGATATAAATCGACACCTTGTCGGATTCCTCTGGAGAGGTTCGCACCCGTTAACGACGCCAGCACGCCCGTCGTCAAGCCAGCGCCCGCGACGCTCGAACTTGCATCGACCAGCGCGTCGGCGAACGACGGCGGTGACTGGTGCGGTGAGCCGATGTGCACCTCGATCAGGAGCGCGCCAAGCGCGATAAGCACGGCGAGCCCCAGGAACGCACCTCCGAGCGCGCTCCCGCAATAGAACAGCTTTCGCGCCGCTTCACCCGGCGCGGACCCCTTGCCGCGCCCGACGAGCGCCGTCAGTGGCGTAAAAAGTGTGATGAACAGCGGCCACTTCAGCCCACCGCCCGCCGAACCGCCGAGCCCGCCGATCAGCACGACGCCCGCGAGGACAACCTTGGTGCCTTCGCTGACCGCGCGATCCGCGAGCGGCTCGGTCTGCATGCCGGCGCCCGACGCCGTGACGACTTGCGTCAGGGCGCGCGTGAAGCGCGTCCCAGCCGGCTGATCCGCCAGCCGCGTAGCTCCGGTTAGCTGCGCGCGTGTGCGCCCGCGCGGCTGTTCCAGTGCCGCGACCAGGCCCGCACAAATCAGCAGCAACACAACGTAGCCGCAGATCGTCGCCACAAGCGCCCTGGACCGCAGCTCACGCCGGCCGACCGCAAGCCACACCGGCCAGCCCAACGCACCCACAAACGCTACGACCGCAAAGCCCCAGCCATGCCGCCCATGCGACCACCCCAGCGACGCGAACGCTGCGATCGCGTTCTGCGCCGCATCCGCTACGTCGCCACCTCCGCCCGCGATCCTCCCGACCAGCGCAGCCAGCACCACGCAGGCAACCTGCAACCCCAGAAACACAGCTACGATCACGCGCAGCCGCGGCAACACCGTACCGCTCGCCGCCCACAGCGGCGCCGCCGCCTGCCGCGCCGCGGCCAGGTACAGCAGCGCGCCGGCCAGCCCCAGCCCCGTCAACACCCAGCGACCCGCTGGCGTGTAATCGTCTTCGATGCTGTACGTCAGCAACCCCGCGCCGCAGACCGCGCTCAGCGCATCGAATCGCGCCTGCCAGACGGGGCGCAGCCCATACGAACCCCGGTCGCGCTCCGACAAGTGCACGCAACGATCGTCGCGCAGCGGCTCGCTACCCAGTGCCGTCAGCACCGCGATCGCCAGCGGAAACCAGACTCCCGGCCGTCGCAGGAAGCTCATGCCTCCAGCCCCAACAGCTTGCGCCACTGCCGAATCTGCTCCAACGCCGCGCCCGGCTCACAGGCTCCGCCTTCCATCTCGCGCAATTGCCGCACGATCGTCTCTTCCGGCTCCTCGAACAGCCGCAATTGCCGCATCCGCCGGCGCTGCACCGCCGCCAACACCGGTCGCTGCGACTCCCGCGAGAACGTCTTTTCCAGTTCGTTCAGCACGGCGTTTGCCCGCTCCAGCACCGCGCGCGGCACGCCCGCCAGTTTGGCCACGTGCAGCCCGTAGCTGCGCCCCGCCGCCCCGGTCACGATCCGGTGCAGGAAAACCACCTGGTCCTCGTACTCGCGCACCGCGACGTTCAGGTTGAACACCGGCTCGAGCAGCTCGCCCAATTCGGTCAGCTCGTGATAGTGCGTCGCAAACAGCGTCCGGCAGCCGCTGCGCGTCGCCAGGTGCTCGGTGATTGCCCACGCCAGCGCGACGCCGTCGAACGTGCTCGTGCCGCGCCCGATCTCGTCCAGGATCACCAGACTCCGCGCCGACGCGTTGTGCAGGATGTTCGCCGTCTCCAACATCTCGACCATGAACGTCGACTGCCCGCGCGCCAGCTCGTCGCTCGCCCCGACGCGCGTGAAGATGCGGTCCACCACGCCCAGCCGCAGCGATTCCGCCGGCACCCAGCAGCCGCAGTGTGCCAGCAGCGTCAGCAGCGCGACCTGCCGAATGTACGTGCTCTTGCCCGCCATGTTCGGGCCGGTGATCAGCGCCAGCGAGCGCCCGCCCGCGCACAACTCCGTGTCGTTCGCCACAAAGCCCGCACCCAGCACCTGCTCCAGCACCGGGTGACGCCCAGCGCGAATCTCCAGCACCGGCTCATCCACGAACTCGGGGCGGCAGCCGTGCCGCACCGCCGCCAGTTCCGCCCACCCCGCGAGCACGTCGAGCCGCGCCACCGCCGCCGCCGCCCGCTGCATGGCTGGGATGTGCGGCGCCAGCCCGTCACGCAGCGCGATGAACAGCTCGTACTCGAGCTCATGCGCCCGGGACTCGGCCGACAGCGCCTCCGACTCGTAGCGCTTCAACTCGTCGGTGATGTATCGCTCCGCGTTCTTCACCGTCTGCTTGCGGACGTAATCCGCCGGCACTCGCGCGCGGTGCGTGTTCGTCACCTCGATGTAGAAGCCAAACACCTTGTTGTACGCGACCTTCAGCGACGGAATGCCCGTCCGCGCCGTCTCGCGCGCCTGGTACTCCGCCAGCCAGCGCTCCCCGTCCTGGGTCAATGTGCGCAGCCGATCCAGCTCTGCATCGAACCCCGCCGCGAAAATCCCGCCCTCGCGCATGGTCAGCGGCGCATCCGGCTGCAAGGCCGCGCAAAGCTGATCCGCAACTTCGTCCAACCCACCCAGCGCCTCCGCCAGCACGTCGCACTCGTCCGACCGCAGCCCCGCCAGCGCCGCCCGCAGCTCGCGCAACCGCCCCAGCCCATCGCCCAATCCGCGCAGATCGCGCGGCGTCGTCCGCTGCACGCCCAACCGGCCCACCATGCGCTCGATGTCACCAACCGCGCGCAGCTCCTTCCGGACCGCGCCACGCACCGCCGCCGCGTCGCGCAGCGCCCCAACCAGGTTTTGCCGCTGGCGAATCTCCACCACATCCCGCAGCGGGTAACACAGCCATCTGCGCAGCAACCGCGCGCCCATCGGATTGCTCGTCCGGTCCACCGCTGCCAGCAGCGTCCCCTCGCGCGCCCCCGTCCGCAGCGTCCGCTCGATCTCCAGCGACCGTAGCGTCACCGGGTCCAGCACCATGTAGTCTGCGCTCTGCACACGCCGCGGCGGCCGCAGGTGCAGCGCCGCCGCTTTCTGCGTCTCACGCACGTACGCAAGCAACCCACCGGCGGCCTGCAGCGCCACATCGACCGTTTCGAACCCGAGCCCCTCCAACGCACCCAGCTCGAAATGCTCGCGCAAGAGTTGCGCGGCCCGCGGCGGCGTGAAGTCCGCCAGACTGCGGTACGTGATCGCCACCTCCAGCCGCGCCCGCAGTTCGGCTTCCAGCGGGTGTCGCCCGACCCCCTCCGGCTCGGGCAGCAGGATTTCCGCCGGATCGATGCGGGCCAGCTCGTCGAGCAGCCCCTGCCAGGCGCCATGGCCGCCGGCGTCGCGCCGACCGGGGCAGGTTTGCACGTCGAATCGGCCGCTGGAGAGTTCCAGCACGGCCAGGCCAGCCTCGCCACCCTGCGGCATGATCGCCGCCAGGACGTTGCTGCGGGCCTGCTCGAGCAGCCCGTCCTCGGTCAGTGTCCCCGGCGTGACAATCCGAACGACCGCCCGGTCAACGACACCCCGGGCCTGGCTGGGGTCCTCGATCTGCTCGCTGATGGCGACCTTGTAGCCGGCGGTGACCAGCTTCGCGAGATAGCCCTCCAGGGCATGGTGCGGGATGCCCGCGAGCGGCGTCTTGCCCCCGTCGCGGCTGGTGAGCGTGATGCCCAGGATGCGGGCTCCCAGCTCCGCGTCGTCGTAGAACATCTCGTAGAAGTCCCCCATGCGAAATAGCAGGATCGCGTCGGGGGCCTGCTGCTTCTGCTCCCAGTATTGACGCATCGCGGGCGTCAGCCGCGCCCCGTCCGGCGGCTGCGTCGTCGGCCGCTGCGGTGTCGACGCTTTCGAGGCCACAATCGGAATCTAGCCGACCCCCAGTGTCCGCGAAAGCCCCCGCCCGGCGCGGGAGTGCAAAGCTCCCGCTTTGCCTCGGGCAGGATCAGGCTCCCGTCTTGCCGCCACCAGTGCAAAACCCCTGTTGACGCGGCGAAACCGGCAGCGAACATAGGCGTGTTGCGATCCTGTTCCGAAGCGAAGGCAGCCGACCATGAAGATCTTTGTCGCCGGCGGTGCGGGGTATGTGGGCAGTCACTGCGTCCGACGACTGGTGGCCGCCGGCCACGATGTAACCGTGTATGACAGCCTCCTCGCTGGCCACCGCCAGGCCGTCGCGCCAGAGGCCACTTTCATCGAGGGCGACCTCGGCGATACCGCGCTGCTCGATGGCGCCATCGAGGGCGGTCGCTTCGACGCCGCCATGCACTTCGCCGCACTGCTCAACGTCGGTGAATCCGTCCAGGTCCCACTGACCTACTGGCACAACAACGTGGTCAACACCCTCAATCTGCTGCAGGCCCTGCAGGCCCACGGCGTCCGGCGGTTCGTGTTCAGCAGCACTTGTGCCGTCTACGGCGAGCCCGACCAGCTACCCATCACCGAGGACCAGCCCAAACGCCCCATCAACCCCTACGGGTGCACCAAGCTGGCAGTCGAGTGGATGCTCGCGCACTCCGCGACCGCCTGGGGCTTGGGCTCGGTTGCCCTGCGGTACTTCAACGCCGCTGGCGCCGCGACCGACGGTGCGCTCGGCGAAGACCACGACCCGGAGATTCACCTGATCCCGCTGGTGCTGCAGGTCGCCCTTAATCAGCGGGCGCACATCAAAGTCTTTGGCGCCGACTACCCGACCCCGGACGGAACCTGCATCCGGGACTACGTTCACGTCGAGGATCTTGCGTCCGCCCACCTCGCGGCAGTCGAAGGCTGCACGCCGGGGCTGGCCGAGGCATTCAATCTCGGGACCGGTTCCGGACACAGTGTGCTGGAGATCGTCGCCGCCTGTCGCACGGTGACCGGGCACGCGATCCCCGTAGTCAGGGCCGACCGGCGGCCGGGGGATCCTGCCGTACTGTACGCGGATGCGAGCCGAATCCGGGTGCGGTTCGGCTGGCAGCCACATTATCGGAGCGTGACCGAGATCATCGCCACGGCCTGGAACTGGCACCGCGCCCATCCGCGCGGATTTCGAAGTTAATCGTGATTTTTTCTGGATGAACTGGACACGTGGTGCGGATATACTACTAGACGAAGTCGATATACTTTAGTGGCGGTTGTGTTGAGGCAAGTTATACATCGATCGCACTCTTAATCTCTTTTAGCTCGATATTCTGATCGTCCCACTCATCCTCGCCTCCCAACGCCGACATTCCAACGAGCCCATGAACGCGGTCTGTTGCTGACCTGCCACCGGAGCTGGTGCGCCGGATTGGCAGTAACGTCGGACCGGGCGGGCATTGCGCCTCCTCTCCTCCTCCCTCTCCGTGCCCACCCTTGCCCGCCCGGTTCCTCGACGTTCTGCCCCGCGACACAGCTTCGGTCAGTGTGATACGAAATGCGTTGTAAGTGCGTGAGGTAGACCCATGAGTTGGCCATTACGCCGGTCCATGATTAGACGAGTCGATGAAGCCTTTGGTCCCGATCTGACGCCAGAAGAGCTGACAGGCAATCTGTCCCTGCTCGAACGGCATCTGAACCGTACCATGAAGTGTACGGCGGGCCGGAACCAGGTTTATATCCGGTCGCTGTTGACCGGACAGTCGACGACCCGGCCGCGCATCGCGCTGAAGTGCCCGCTGCGGCGGGACATTGGCGAGACGCCCGAAGTCTACTTCGAGCACATTCGGGACGTGTGCTGCTCCGATCCGGACCAGTGCCCGGCCTGGCAGGCCTTCAAGAAGCGGCACGTCGTTACGTAGCGCAACACAAGCCGCGGTGCGGGGTCGCGCCGGTACCCTTGGGGAGCGACCCCCACCGACGGCTCACGATAGGGAGCCAGTGGAAAGGGCCCGCCTGCGGTTCACGGTGAACCGCAGCGGGCCCTTCTCCTTATGCCGCGCAGATCATCCGCGGCGAGAAATCGTCCGCCGATCAGGGCAGCCCGGGTGCGGGTGTCGGCTCAGGGGCCGGCTGCGTGGTCGCCACAGGCGGCTGAAACGCCTGTGCCACCGGGGGGTCATCGCGCAGCGCACCAATCGCCTTGTCGTAACGCCCACTCTGTTCAGGCGTTAGAATCGCCCGGACATTCTTGACGAATTGCTCGACGCGCTCCTCCGCCGCTTCCGGCTTTTCCGACCGGGCCGCAGCCGCAGCGGAACGGTACTCGGCGAGCAACGCTTCCAACTTAACGTTTTGTTCCGGCGTCAACCCCAGCTTGCGTGCGGCCCGCAGCACATGCACCGGCCGCAGAGATACATCTCCGGCCGTCTCCGCGCGCTTGCGAACGGCACCCAGACGGCCCTTCTGCTCATCATTCAGCACCGGCGTGAGCTGTTCGAAAAAGTGATTCTCCGCCTGGACCAGCGGGGCCATGTTCCGCAGTTCCTCCTGCAGCCTGTGCGTCAGCTCGACGTCGCCGGCCGTCTGGGCCGCTTTGACCTCGGCGGCCTTGTCCTGAATCCGCTGGAGCAGGTCGGCCGCGTTCTGCTGCAGGTCGGCCAGCTCGGCGTGATAAGTGGCAATCAACGCCTCCGCCTGCTGCATTTGCTGATCATCGAGCCGCAACTGACGGCAAACCCAGCGCAGCTTCTGCTCACCCTGTGGACCGGTCGGCTCCGCCGGACGACCCGGCGCCGGCCGCGGGGCGACTGGAGTGGGCGGCATAGGCGGCGGCTGAGCCACGGCGGACGCCGCACAGAACACACCGATGAACCAGAGCGTTACGCGTCGCATCATCGCACTATCCCCTGCGCAACTTAGGGCCTTCGCGGCCCCGGGCGACCCGCGCCGCCGGCCAGCCACGAGCCCGCTACCTTACTGCGTGGCGGCTGCTCCCGCAACCGACGCCGCGCGAGCCCCCGGGCTGCGAAGACCCCCGGAGGCGGGTATGCTATCCGACCTGACGGTCGCCGGCAGGGTGCGCGGCAGGCAGGCGCGGTGCGAGCCGGCCGCGGGGCCCGGGCGGCCGGTCCTGGAACCGCAGCGTTGCTGAAGGCGGTACTATTTCGACCGGAAACCCTGCTGGCCGGGACGTTCGGCGGTCTCATCGCGGCCGGCACGCTCCTGCTCAGTCTGCCCGTCGCCCACGCCGGCGAGCGCGTCTCCGTGCTCGACGCGTTCTTCACGTCCACGTCGGCGGCGTGTATCACGGGGCTGATCACGGTGGACACCGCGACGCGCTATTCGCGGTTCGGGCAAGGCACGATCCTGGTGCTGTGTCAGCTCGGCGGCCTGGGCATCATGACGTTCGCGGCGCTCGCGGCCCAGCTCTTCCGCCTGCGGATTTCATTCTCGTCGCAGGCCGCCTGGCACCGGGCGCTGTTCGACGGGGAGGCCCGCATCAACCTGCGACAGGCGCTGCGCCACATCTTCCTGCTGACCCTGCTGCTCGAAACCAGCGGGGCGCTGCTGCTCCACGCCGCACTGCGGGACCTCCCGCCGGAGCACGGCGGCTGGTTCGAGGCGGTGTTTCACGCGATTTCGGCCTTCTGCAACGCGGGCTTCTCCGTGTACAGCAGTAACGCCGTCGCCTTGCGCGAGTCGCACCTGGCGCTCTGGACCATCATGGGCCTGATCGTCGCGGGCGGGCTGGGCTACACGGTGCTCATGGAGCTGTTCGCCCGCACGGTGCGCGCCGTGCGCCGGCGGCGCGAGGGCCCGGTCGTGTGGAGTCTCCACTCGCGCGTGGTCCTGAAGGCCAGCGCGGTGCTCATCTTCGGGGGGGCGCTGTTGCTCATGCTCACGGGCCTGACCGCGGGTGAGAACACGTGGGGCGCCCGCCTCACCCACGCGCTGTTTCAATCCGTAACGGCACGCACCGCCGGCTTCAACTCCCTTGATATCGGCGCGCTGCCCGTGCCGTCACTGTTGATCCTGATCGCGCTGATGTTCATCGGCGGCTCGCCCGGCTCGTGCGCCGGCGGGATCAAGACCACGACCGCCACGGTCTGGGCGGCACGCGTGCGGGCCCGGCTGAGCGGCCGCAGCGAGGTCACGATCGGCGAGCGGCGGGTGCCGCATGATGTGGTGCGCCGCGCCGCGCTGGTCATCTCGATCGCCACGCTGTGGAATCTGGCGGGCGTCTTCCTGCTCGCCACCGCCGAGATCCACGCCGGCGGGCCGCGGCTGGAACAATTGATCTTCGAGCAGATCTCGGCGTTTGGCACGGTCGGGTTGTCGGCGAACGCCGGTGCGGCGGTCTCGCTCTCCGGCACCTTCACAGCCGTAGGCAAGCTGTGGATTATCGCGACAATGTTCGTGGGCCGGGTCGGACCGCTGACGCTGGCGCTGGCGGTCATCTCTACGCCCCGCCCGCTGTATGACTACCCGTCCGAACGGGTCATGATCGGCTAGGAGTGTCGCGATGAAACAGGTGTGCGTCATCGGGCTGGGGCAGTTTGGCACCCATCTCGCCCGCGCGCTGGTCAAGATGGGCTGCGAGATCCTCGCGATCGACAGCGACGAGGAGCGCGTCGCCGAGATTCGCGACGATGTGCACCGCGCCCTGATCGGCGACGCGCGCAACTACCAGACGCTCGCCAGCGTGGTCACGCCCTCGATCGACGAAGCCGTGATCTGCCTCGGCGCCAAGGACCTCGAACCCAGCATTCTCTGCACGCTGAACCTCAAGCGGATCGGCGTGAAGTGCATCCGCTCGACGGCCGCCAACGACGACCACGCACAGATCCTGCTCGCGGTCGGCGCCACCGAGACCGTGTTTCCGGAGCGCGACTCCGCGGTGCGCACCGCCCGGCGCGTCGCCAACCCGGACATCCGCGACATGTTCCCCCTGGCGGAAGACTACCGCATCATGGAGATCGACGCCCCGCCCAAGACGCACGGGCGGTCGCTGGCGGCGCTAGACTTGCGCTCCAAGTTCGACATCCTGATCCTGGCCGTCAAGAACCCTGAGGATCCCCACTTCCGGTTCCTGCTGCCAGCCGACAAGGTGATTCGCCAGGGCGAGATCCTCATGGTGCTGGGCCGCGAGCTCGACCTGGTGCGGTTCGCGAACTACGACTGAGCCCGGCAGGGCACGCGGCAACGGCTCCGAAACCGCGTCCGCACTGCCTGGGAGCGGCCGGGGGGCGCGCGACAGCGCCAAAATCGCTAACTTTTTGCAAATTAACGCTCCGTGCGGTAAACTTAGGAAAGGAGACCGGAGGTGCCAGTCGTCATCGACGGTAACAACCTCCTGTACGCCGCCCGCGCCGTGGGTACGTCCGACCTCTTGCTTGGCCGCTCGATGTTGTGTGACGCACTCGGGCAATGGGCCGAGCGGCGCCACGAGCGCGTGCACATCGTCTTTGACGGCCCGGCGCCGCCTCCCGCCTTCGCCAGTCAGGTTGCCCACCGCGCAATCGACGTGAGCTACAGCGGGACCGGGCAAACGGCGGATGCCGTGGTGGCATGCATCCTCGCAACCGATTCGGCTGCCCGACGCCTCCTGGTGGTTTCCTCCGACAGGGCCATTATCCGAGCGGCCAAACGCCGGCGGGCCCGGCCCATCCGCTCGGAAGACTTTTGGATACACGTGCAGCGCGATCTCGCGCGCCCGGTCCCGACCGGTCAGGAACCGGAGGAGAAGGAGGCGGGACTGAGCCCCGAAGCCACGCGCCAGTGGCTTCGCGAGTTTGGGCTCGATGATTCGCCCGGCACGGGCAGTTGAGCCCGTGCGGCGAAGGAGATGCGGTCATGACGACGCATGAGGTGCCTCCGACGCAAACCTTCGATTCCACCGCCACCAGCCTGGGCTCGCGCGTCGCGGCCGAGCGGCGCTTTGAAACCCGCCGGCCCGTGCTGTGCGACTTGTGGATGATCGATCACCACGGCTCCACGGTACTGCGCTGTCGGTGTATCGAAGTCTCGAAAAACGGGATGCGCCTGCGCGTGCCGCTCGGCTACGGCGTGGCCGAGGGCCAACGGTACGAGTTGCGCTCCCATCTTCCCGGGGCACCGTCGCAGACTTCTCTCGGACTGGTCGGCAGTCGCTGGGCCACCGTGGTGCGGACGCAACTGCTCCTCGGCGAACACGAGGACTACCTGGACGTCGGTGTCGTGCTCGACCACTCCGACGCCCTCTTGCCGCGCATGGTCAGTTGAGTCCGCGCGGCGACTGAACCAGTCCACGGAGCCGGCCCGCCCGTCAGCGGGCCGGCTTCTTTGTTGCGCCGGCCGGCACTACAATCCGTACCGCCCACCCGGTACAGGAGCTGCGCGGATGGCCAACCCGGTGCCCGACTTCTGCGACTTCATCTGCCCCCACGCCGAATTCCCGCCCGCCGAGACCGCCGGCATCTGCCGCACCATGTCCGGCGTCTGGTGCCGCCAGCTCCGCGCCCTCGTCCACAAGAACGCCCCCTGCGAATGGCGGCGCCGCGGCGGCCAATCCAAGGCCAAGACGACCAGGCGCCGCACCCGCTGAAGTCGGCGAGACCCACGAATACAGCTATACTCCCGACACGCAACCCGCTTGTCAGGAGACACCTGTGCCCGCTGCCGACCTGCAATCCTTCGTCGCCGAGCTCGAGCAGCGCGGCTGGCTCAAGCGCATCCGCGCCGAAGTGGATCCCATCCTCGAGATTACGGCCATCGCCGACCGTGTCACGAAGGCCGGCGGGCCG
This sequence comes from Phycisphaerae bacterium, assembly GCA_017999985.1. Taxonomy (NCBI): domain Bacteria; kingdom Pseudomonadati; phylum Planctomycetota; class Phycisphaerae; species Phycisphaerae bacterium. The sequence goes on from JAGNKU010000005.1 coordinate 43,273, forward strand.
GCCCTGCTGTTCGAACGCGTCAAAGGCTCTACCTTCCCACTCCTGATCAACACGTTCGGCACGCGCGAGCGGATGTGCCTGGCCCTCGGCTGCGAGAGCTTCGATGAAATCGCCACCCGCGTGAAGACGCTCATCAAGCCGGAAATCCCGACGACGCTGCTGCAGAAGCTCAAGAAGCTCCCCGAGCTCGCCCAGCTCGGCAGCCTGCCGCCAAAGATCGCCAAGCGCGGCATCTGCCAGGAAATCGTCCACATCGCCGACGCCGACCTGTTCAGCCTGCCCGCCCTGAAGTGCTGGCCGGAAGACGGCGGACGCTACATCACCCTCGGCAGCGTGTTCACGAAGCACCCCGAGACCGGCGACCGCAACGTCGGCATGTATCGCGTGCAGCTCTTCGAGCCGCGGCTGGCCGCCATGCACTGGCACGTACACCATGACGGCGCCCGCCATTTCCGACGGCACCAGCAGAGTGGGCAGCGCATGCCGCTCGCGATCGTGCTTGGCGGGCCGGCCATCCTGCCCTACGCGGCGACCTGCCCGCTGCCGCCGGGCGTCGACGAATGTCTGTTTGCCGGCTTCCTGCAGGGCCAGGCGCTGGAACTGGTGCCGTGTGTCACGCAGCCCGAAATCGAAGTCCCCACGACGGCGGAGTTCGTCATCGAGGGCTACATCGACCCGCGCGAAGAGCTGATCCGCGAAGGACCCTTCGGCGATCACACGGGCTTCTACTCGCTCGCCGACATGTACCCGCGTTTCCACGTAACCGCAATCACGCACCGGCGTGCGCCGCTGTACCCGGCGACGATCGTCGGCAAACCGCCGCAGGAGGATTACTGGCTGGGCAAGGCGACGGAGCGGATCTTCCTGCCGCTGTTGCAGATGATCGTGCCGGACGTGATCGATTATGACCTGCCGATGTTCGGCTGCTTCCACAACTGCGCGTTCGTGAAAATTCGCAAGGAGTATCCGTACCAGGCCCGGCGGGTGATGCATGCGATCTGGGGCGCGGGGCAGATGTCGCTGACGAAGATCATCGTCGTCGTGGATGAACACGTGGACATCCACAACCAGGACGACGTGCTCTTCCACCTGTGCAGCAACGTCGATCCGCAGCGCGACCTCGAGTTCACGCACGGCCCGCTGGACATCCTCGATCACGCGACGCCGGTCTGCGGCGCGGGCAGCAAGCTGGGCATCGACGCGACGCGCAAGCTCGCGGGCGAAGGTCAGGTGCGGCAGTGGCCGGCGGAGCTGGAAATCCCGCGCGAGATCAGCGACCTCATCACCCGGCGGTGGGGGGAGTATGGGCTGTAGGGGACGATATCTGAGGCGCGCGGTCTGGAACGCCGTCCTGGTAACGGCGCTTGTGCTCGGGGTCGCATCCGGGTTGTTGGGGTTGCTTAGCATCTACTTTGGGACAATCGAATTCGAAGTGAGCTTCTGGCCGGAGACGTGGCCGGGCAAAATCGGCGACGGCGAGGTGGACTATACAGCTTGGTCGATCCACTTCTACCGCGGCGCGGTCACGTTGCGGCGATGGGACCACTTGTTCGACGTCGGCGGAGGAATCGACAACCTATTTCCGGACGAACGAGCGCTCGAAAAACTGGTCGCGTATTCCCGGCACGAATCGTCGAGCAACCGGATCACCGAACTCCGCGTGACGAGCCTGTTCCCCTTTCTTGCACTGGGCGTGCCAGCGGCCATCATCCTGGGCCGGCGTGCGTGGCGCGCGCGACGATTGCATCGCGTCGGGGTTTGTCGAAAATGCGGTTACGACCTCACGGGCAACATGTCCGGCCGCTGTCCGGAGTGCGGGACCGCGTTCACGGGGCATCCAGCTGTGTAAAACGGATCAGTTCACAGAGCACGGGGTATGGCCAATGAAATACGAACGCTTCGAGCAACTGCCGGTCTGGCAAGCCGCGATCGAGTTGGGGCGGCGTGTGTTCCGTCTGGTCGATGACCGGAGCTTCGGCGGCCAGGGCGACCTGCGCGACCAGTTGCAGCGCGCCGCGGTGTCCATCAGCAACAACATCGCTGAAGGCTTCGAACGCGGCACGACGCAGGAGCTGCTGACGTTCTTATACTACGCCCGCGGTTCGGCGGGCGAGGTACGGTCAATGCTTCTCCTGTGCGAGCGCCTGCCCTACTTCGATCATCTCAAATCTGATATCTCAGATTTGAAATCTTTGGCGGAGTCCATCGCGCGCCAGGTCCGCGCGTGGGCCGACTCCCTCCAGAACTCCGACATTCCGGGCCAGCGCCGGCTGACCGACGCCACGCGGGCGGATTACCAGGCCCGCCGGCGCGCCGCCGTCTTCTGGCACCAACTCGATGCACTGCGCGGCGCGGCACCGCCGGGTGGCGGCGGCGAGATGCGTCCTTCAGCGTGAGAAACGGTGCGGGCAGAGATCCGGGCGGCTAAGGCCATTTCGGCAGCGGCAGGTCGCCGGTGGACTCAAAGCCGGGCTGATTCGCGAGATAAGGTGATACGTCCGTGCCGCGGCACTTCGGGCAGGTGACGCCCAGCGGCAGGCGGAGTGGCCCACCCGCTTCGCGCTGCTCGAGCGGCGGCACGAAGCGCTTCTTGCAGGTGAAGCAGTAGTACCACGGATAGAAGGCCTGCTGTTGACAGCTTGGACAGCGGTGGGGGGCGGCCTCCTCGCGCGGGTAGGAAACCTGCGCCTCGCCCTTGCAGGACAGACAGATTCCATGCTCGGTGAAGCGGTCGCCGATCGACACGGTTTGCGATCCGCGGCCGAACACCATGTAGCCGGCAATCCCAAGGGCCACCACGCCCACGGCTCCCAGCACAGCCTGTCTCGTTTGCACGGCGATATCCTTATTTACGCCCGGCCTGATCACTGGGGAGATTGTGCCAGGCTTTGTTCAGCGTGCGCCAGGCGGCGTTCAGCTCTTCCGGGTAGGCAAACGGGTGGAAGTTGTCCAGCTCGGCGAGTTTCTTTGCGCCCGTCAGGCCGGCGGCCCTGATTTGCTGATACCGCGGCACCCGCCCCCGGTAGGCCTCGATCGTCGACTGGTTATCGCGGAAGTCATACTTGTCATAGCGTCCGCGGACCGGGCTTTCGCCGGGCAACCACGCAAACGTCCGCGTCGTGTCGAACGTGTTCCAGTACAGCGTGGTCGGGTCGGAGATCGGTGAGGACTTGGGAGTGAAGCCGGACACGTGACCATCGCGGTACACGAACTGGGCCGCGCGGTCGCGCCCGTGCCGCCAGCCGATCGAAGTGGCCCCCTCGGCCGGGAAGCTGACGGGCGGCACACCGTTCAGGACCTTGGGTGCCATGAGCCAGGCTGCGTTGATCGACGAAAACCACGTCCACCAGCCATCCGCCGCGTAGACCTGGTTGGATGAGCTCTTCCACACATCCTCGCGGAAGTTGTAGTGCAGCACCGCGTTCAACGTGTAGCTGTTGCGGATGCCACCTTTGGGCGTTTCCCCGGCGCCAAACCGGCGGACGAACTTATAGTTCCAGCCGCCGGTCGTGGTCCGCAGCTTCACGACCTCGTCAGGCTGCTGGTCGCTCGGACAGATTTGAGCATCGGGGTTGCCCAGGAACCCGAGGTCGAAAAGCGTGTCCGCCCACGAGAACAGGTACCATTCCGTGCCCGGACTGGGATTCGCGCCGCCATCATCCCAACTCGGACCAAAGTCGTTGTACTGCGCCCAGCAGTTGGCCACCGCCTGTCCGATCGAGTGCAGATTGGCCCCGCACTTCGCCTTCTTCCCCTGCTCCCGCGCGCTCCCCAGCGCCGGCAACAGGATCGAGATCAGCATCGCGATGATCGCCACCACCACCAGGAGCTCGATCAGCGTAAATCCCCCGCGCGCCCGGCGAACACGTGCCTGTCCGTCCATGTTGATCGCTCCCGTGCATGACCGCACGCCGCGACCCGCGGCTCGGCGGTGCCCGCCAGCCTGTTTGGCTTCTCTCCCGCCGTGCGGTCGACCGGCGGAATCGCAGCTGCCCAGCCTGCACAGCGTCCGAGCAAATTGTAGCACAAGACGCGGGCGCTGCCAGTGTTACGGCTATTTATATCGGCACCACCGCCGCCCAGAGGTGAACGCGGCGCGCCGCCGCGACGGCCACGGCGCAGCGCAAACCGGCCGCGGGCGGATCGCCCGCTGCGACCCCCAACAGCGACGCCGCGGCCGACCACCGACGCCGTCCCCGCACGCCGGGCTGCTTTGGACGGCCGCAGCCGCGATTTAACTTGACAGGCGCACATCCGTGGGCTAAGTTCATTCTGATTAGGAGTTTGCCGCACTCCGGGACCTCCACTTAAGCTCAGAGGTCACGTGTAACGCGGGAGCGCGGCGGGATGAAGCAGGGAGAAAGACGCACGCGCCTCAGCGAGTCGCATGCCTGCGGAGTGGATTCGTCGCGAGCATCTCGTTCGCTCGATATGCGCGCCGCATGACGGCAGCCCGTCGCGCGGTGCACCCCGGAACCACGAAGGTCGCAACGACAGGTCACCCACACACGAGGCCCCTTGGAGGATTGCCATGAAGAACTGGTGTTGTCTCACAGCAAGTCTCATGCTGTTCGCTCTGCCGGCGCTCGCCGGGCCCCCCGTCATCGACGGCTCAGCCAGCGATACGCTCTACCCCCCGGATACCCCCCTGGTCATCCAAGACACGCAGACAAACTTCGGCAACGCCAGCCTCGGTCGCCCGGACGCCTGCAACGGCTCCGAACTCGATGCCGCCTACGGCGTCATCTACAACGGCACGCTCTATCTCACGCTGGCTGGCAACTTCGAGGACAACGGCAACCGCCTCGAGATCTTCTTCGACACCCGCGCCGGCGGACAGAACCGCCTGCTCAGCACCAACCCCGGCACACCCAACGTCGGGCTGCTGCGCATGTCGGATGACGGCAGTGGCAACGGCCTGACCTTCCAGTTCGGGTTCGAGGCCGACTTCTGGGTCTCGGTGAACTGCTACGGCCGCAACCCGACCAATCTGTATGTGGACTACGCAGAGCTGTACGTGAACGCCGGCAATCCCGGCGTGTCATATTATTGCGGCGCCGGGCTGACGAAGTGCGAGACCCTGGGCGGGGTCCTGACGGGCGGTGATCTCGGCGCGCCGGCGATCCTCTGTACTGTGGACAACAGCAACATCTACGGCGTCGACGGCGGCGTCGGCGGCAGCGACGGCTCGGGCGTCCTGACCGGCATGGAACTGGCGATCCCGCTGGCGGCCCTCGGCAACCCGACGGACGAAATCTGGATCACCACGTTCATCAACGGGCAGCAGCACGACTTCGTGTCGAACCAGGTTCTCGGCGGCCTGGCCGGCCTGGTGGGCGACAACCTCGGCGAGCCGCGCAACGTCAACTTCGGGACCGTGGCGTTCGGTATCCAGCAGCCGTTCGCCGTCCCGGTCGCGCCCACGCCGACCGGCGCCTGTTGCATCGGTACGGCGTGCTCGATCCGGACGCAGGCCAACTGCGTGAGCTCGGGTGGCGTGTACCAGGGCGACAACTCGAACTGCGACGGCAACCCGTGCGACGCAACGCCGGCCGGCCGGTGCTGCATCGACGACGGCTACAGCGGCCAGTGCCTGATTCGGACGCAAGCGCAGTGCACGTCGCTGGGCGGCACGTGGGGCGGCGCGGAGACGACCTGCGAAGGTTGCCCCTGCCTGTTGGCAGCGACCGGCGCCTGCTGCGTGGCGAACACGTGCAGCGTCGTGACCGCGGCCGAGTGTGCCGCGCTGGGCGGCATCTACCAGGGCGACTACACCAACTGCGACAGCTCGCCGTGCGAAGCCGGCGCCTGCTGCGACGGACTGGTCTGCACCGAGACGCGGCGGTTTGAGTGCACTGGCCTGACCGTCTTCTTCCCGGGTGTCACCTGCGCGAGCAACCCCTGTGCGGAACCGACGATCGCCACGCCCTACGCGGCCGGGCAGATGCAGAGCCCGAACCAGTGGGACGCGGGCGCTGACCCGATGATCGAAACGGCGCCGGGTAGCCGGATCTGGACGATCACGTTCAGCGGGCTGACGGTCAATGGCCGTTACGAATGGAAAGTCACCGATGGCACGTGGACCCACAACCTGCCTTCGGCAAACAGCTGGTTCTACGCGAGCGCCGCGGGCGATATCACGCTCACGTACGACTCCAACTTCTACAGCGACGGCTGGTCGCCGACGCGCGACCGCCTCGGTGTGAGTGTGGACGCCGGCACCTGGACCGCGGTCGGCGACTTCTTGAGCGAGCTGGGCGGCGCCGACTGGAACAACGCCGACCCGCACGGCGCGATGGCCCCGCAGGGTGGCGGCATCCACAAGCTGGAAGTCACCGGACTGCCGGCCGCAACCTACGCCTGGAAGGCCGTGAAGACCGGCACGTGGGATTCGATCAGTTGGGATGCGCGCAGCGTCAACACGGCGAACTGGCAGTTCACGGTCGGCGCCGCGACGGACACTGTCGCCTTCTGGGTGGACGGGCTGGTCGGGCGCGCGAAGGTCGAAGTCACGGCCGCCCCGGAATACTGCCTGGGCGATCTGAACTGTGACGGGCAGGTCGCGTTCAGCGACATCAACGCCTTCGTGCTCTACCTGTCGAACACGCCGGCCTGGTTGACCACCTACCCCGGCTGCCCGCTGAAGAACGGCGACATCAACGACGATGACTCGTATCCGGGCTTCGGCGACATCAACCCGTTCGTGACGCTGTTGAGCACAAGTTCGCTGCCGATCATCTGCCCGTAGCAGCGATCCTGGAGGAGGAGCACATTGGTGTGGCGCCGGGCCACGGGGCCCGGCGCCACGATTGTCGCGAGGAACCTTGGAGTCTGAGGAGGAAGTCTAAATGAGAGCAATCGCAGTTGTATCAGTGTTGGCCGCGCTGGCCATGCCGGCCCTGGCGGATTACTTCGTCGCCGGCAGCTTCCAGGGCTGGAACCCCAGCGATCCGGCCTACGTGATGGCGGACATGGGTGGCTGGTACCAGTACACCGTGCTCGGCGCCACCGGCCGGCACGAGTGGAAGGTCACGGTCGGCGACTGGAGCCAGACGTGGCCGGGCAACAACGCCCGCGCGGACTTCGGCGCGGACGGGACCTTCACGATCAACTTCTATCCCGGCGCGCAGGGCGACGGCTGGTTCCCGCCGGAGAACCGCGTCGGCTACGTCGACAAGGGCCTCCACGGCTGGGACGTGATGGGCTCGTTCAACGGCTGGAGTGCGCCGGTCGTCACGCTGTCCGCGCTGGGCAGCGGCCTCTACGGCGGCGGGTACGTCGTTCCGACCATGGGCACGTACTACTTCAAGTTCCGCAAGGAGGGCGACTGGGACATTTCGATCGGCTCAGACTTCAGTAACTACGGCTACGACATCACCTGGACAACAACCGCCGATAACGAGCCGCTGTACTTCCTGCTCGACCTGCCGAACGGCCGCTGGAACGTCATCCCCGAACCGGCTTCGCTGCTCGGGTTGGCGCTGCTGGGTCTGTTCATCCGGCGCCGCTAGTCGGAAAGCCGCGTGTTTGAATCCCCGCGGGCGCGGGCTTGCGAAAGCCCGCGCCCGCTTTATTGGTCCTGCACGCACCGGCACACCCGCGCTGCTCTGGCTTGGTCGTCCGTGTCGCGCCCGGTATAATCAGGTGACTCCAGCGGCGTGCGCTGCGCCGCCGAACGAAAGAACGCCGCCCTCCCGCTCGAGGTCCATCCATGCCCGCGCGAACCCTGCTGCTTTGCAGTCTGGCCGTGCTGACGCTTGGCGCCACGCACGACAACGATGTCGAATGGGACGGCGTCACGCACATCGACTGGCTCGACCGCGCGCCGCGCTGCCCGATCGGCGGCGAGAGCTTCACCATCGCGTTCCAGACATATCACTATGACATCACCGCAGCCCGCGTTTACGTCAACGCCGGCGCGCCCGTCTGGGTGGACGCGGCCTTCAGCCATCACCGCGGCGTCTACGACGTGTGGCAGGCCACGGTCCCCGCCTCGACTCCGACCGGCACCCTGCAGTACTACATCGAATTGACCGACGGCAGCGACACCGACTACCTCGGGCCCAACGGCATGTCGGACGGCGTGCCGGCCGCTGCTTGGACGCTCAACTTCAGCACGCTCAGCCACGCCCCGCTCGGCGCCACGCTCACGAGCGACGGCGGCGCGGTCTTCAAGGTCTGGGCGCCCGGCGCAACCTCCGCGTACGTCGCCGGGCAGTTCAATGGCTGGAACTCCACGTCGCTGCCGATGACCAAGAGTGGCGCGTACTTCACGCGCAAGGTCGCCGCGCCCGTCAGCGCCAACCAGCAGTACAAGTACGTCTTCCAGCCGAACTCGGTGTGGAAGACCGACGCCCGCGGCCGGGCCATCAACCCCAGCGACAACAACAACACCTACATCATCGACCCCGACGCCCACGCGTGGGACGACGCGGACTTCGTCACGCCGCCGTTCGAGGACCTGATCATCTATGAGCTGCACGTGGGCACGTTCTCGGGCTACAACGACGGCCTGAACCGCATGGGCCGCTTCCGCGACATCGTCGACGCGCACCTGGATCACCTGCTCTACCTGGGCGTGAACGCCGTCGAGCTGATGCCGATTACCGAATTCGACTACTACGAATCGTGGGGCTACAACCCGATCGAGAACTGGGCGCCCGAGAACGCCTACGGCAGCCCCGCCGACCTGAAGTACACGATCGACCGGCTGCACCAGCACGGCATCGCCGTCCTGCTGGACGTCTGCTACAACCACTTCTCCCCCAGCGGCAACTTCATGTGGTACTACGACGGCACACAGATCTACTTCGACAACCCGGCCGTCGAGACACCCTGGGGCTCTCAGGCAGCCTTCTGGAAGCAGGAGGTCAAGGACTACTACGCCGACAACGTGCTGCACTGGCTCGACGAGTACCACGTCGACGGCTTCCGCATGGACGCCACCCGCTACATGCGCGACAACGCGATCTTCCCCGGCGGCTACCCCGATGGCTGGGCGCTCATGCAGCGCATCAACCACAACATCGACGCCCGCAAGATCGACGCCATCTCCATCGCCGAAGAGCTGCCCAACGATCCGTGGATCACCTACACGACCGGGGCCGGCGGCGCCGGCTTCGACAGCCAGTGGCACGACTCGTTCAACGACAACGTGCGGCAGGAAATCTTCGACGCCGGCTACGGCGACCCGGAGATGTCGAAGGTCCGCGACGCCATCACGGATTCCAGCTACCCAAACAAGACCCACCTGACGCGCTACGTTGAAAGCCACGACGAGGCGGCCCAGGGCCGGCTGGCGGTCGCGATTGACAGCGGCAACCCGTACAGCCTGTGGGCCCAGGGGCGCTCCAAGCTCGCCCAGGGCCTGACGCTGCTGGTCCCCGGGATCCCCATGTTCCTGCAGGGCGGCGAGTGGCTCGAGAGCATCGCCTTCGGCAGCGGCTACAGCAACCGCATCGACTGGTCCAAGGCCGTCGGCCGTGCCCCCATGACGTTGTTCTTCCGCGACCTGATCAACGTGCGCAAGACCAACTGCGGCTTCCGCTCCAACGCCGGCTATGAGATCCACCACGTCGACGACTACAACAACGTCATCGCGTTCCACCGCTGGTGCAACGACGGCAACGACCTCATCGTCGTCGCCAGCCTTAACAACAGTGATCTGTACAACTACCAGATCGGCTTCCCGCAGAGTGGCACCTGGTACGAGCTGCTCAACAGCCAGGCCGGCGCGTACCTCGGCAACAACGTCGGCAACGGCGGCTCGGTCAACGCCGTCAGTACGCCCTACGACGGCATGCCCAACTCGGCGTGGCTCACGATCCCGCAGATGGGCCTGCTGGTGTTCCGCTACAACCAGCCCCCGTTCCTGCGCGGCGACTTGAACTGCGACGGGCAGGTCGGCTTCGGCGACATCAACCCGTTCGTCCTGCGCCTGAGCAACCCGGCCACGTACGACGCGCTCTATCCGGATTGCCCGGATGCCAACGGCGACATCAACGCCGACGGCACGGTCGGCTTCGGCGATATCAACCCCTTCGTCGCCCTGCTGAGCGGCACTGGACGGTAGGCCGCAGCGCGGGAGCCGCTCTCAAATTGACCTGATTCGCCTGCCCTGGCCGTGACACCGTGACCCGCCCCACCGCGGCCGAGGCGCGTCACCAAGTCCCTGTTTCTCGTGATCGTGCGGGCGAGCGCGCGGTATACTGCACGCGGCGTGCGTTCGGCTGGCAGGCTTGGCCCTGCCGCGGCGCGACAACTCGGGCGGAGGTAAGACAGCATGACAGCCACGCATCTGCGGCGCGCTGGCCCGCTTCTGGCAGCGCTGCTGCTGAGCGTCGTCGCGCTGGGCCAGGACTCCGGGGCCATGGTTGTCTGGGGCGATTATGTCGCTCGGCCGCCGAGCGCAATGACCGGGCTGGTGGCAGCGGCGGTAGGTTCCGACCACTGTCTCGCTGTGCGTGGCGACGGATCGGTCGTCGCGTGGGGCCGCAATATTGACGGCGAATGTGCGGTCCCAGCGCCCAACACGGGCTTCACGGAGGTTGCGGTGGGCACGACCTGCAGCCTGGGCCTGCGCAGCGATGGCACAATCGTAACCTGGGGCTCCAGCAGCGCGCCGCCGTCGTCGGGCAACGGTTTTGTTGCGCTGGCGGTCGGCCGAATGCACGGCCTGGGGCTGAAGGCCGACGGGTCGATTGCGGCCTGGGGCGTCAACAACCAGGGCCAGTGCAACGTGCCGGAACCCAACACGGACTTCATCAGCATCGCGGCGTGCGAGAACCACAACCTGGGCCTGAAGTCCGATGGGACGATTGTGGCGTGGGGCAGTAACACGTACGGCGAGTGCAATGTGCCCGAGCCCAACGCCGACTTTGTCGGCATTGCCACCGGCGATGCCCACTGCCTGGGCCTGAAGGCCGACGGCTCGGTCGTCGCGTGGGGCAGCAACACCTACGATCAGTGCGACGTGCCCTCGCCTAACGCGGCCTTCGTGCGCGTCGCGGCGGGCGCGGCGCACAGTTTGGCACTGCGGGCCGACGGCACGCTCGTTGCGTGGGGACGCCGCTACGCCGGTCAGTGCAATATCCCCGCACCCAATGCAGGTTTTGTGGACATCGTCGCGGGCGGCGACCGGAACCTGGCGTGGAAGGCGGACAGCTCGGTCGTCGCGTGGGGAAACAGCCACTATGGCCAGTGCGACGTGCCGCCGTTCAACAGCGGGTTCGTCGGGATCTCGGGTGGCGGCTGCCTCTATGGGTACCCGTTTGGAATGCACCTCGCGGGCCTGAGGACCGACGGCTCGATCATCATCCGGGGATCAGACCTGGACAACGTGCACAGCGTCCCGTCGCCGAACTCGGGCTTTTTGGCCGTGTCCGCGGGAGGACACCACACTCTGGGCTTGCGGAGTGACGGCTCCGTCGTCGGGTGGGGCTGCTGTGCGTGCGGCCAGTGTGACGTGCCAGTGCCGAACAGCGGCTTCATCGCCGTGGCCGCGGGCGAGTGTCACAGCCTCGGCCTGAAGGCGAATGGGTCGGTAGCGGCGTGGGGCGACAACTCCGAGGGGCAGTGCCAGGTACCGCAGCCGAACGAGGGTTTTGTGGCCATCGCCGCCGGCGCGTATCACAGTCTGGGCCTGAAAGCCAACGGCACCATTGTGGCCTGGGGCGGGAACTCGTCCGGGCAGTGTGATGTCGCCGCTCCGAACCTCGGGTTTCGCGCGATCGCCGCCGGCGCGCATCACAGCCTGGGCCTGCGGATGACTGGCGCACTGGCTGCCTGGGGTCTGAACTCCGCCGGGCAGTGTGACATCCCTGCGCCCAACGCAGGCTTTGCCGCCATCGCGGCCGGCGCGGAGCACAGCATCGGGTTGAAAGTCTTCGGCGCCGTTGTCGCGTGGGGCTCGAACGAGTACGGGCAGTGCGCCGTCCCCGCGCCCAACGCGGACTTCGTCGCCATCGACGCCGGCGCATATCACAGCCTGGGACTGAAGGCCTGCCGCGGCGACTTGAATTGTGACGGGCTGCTCAACTTCGGCGACATCAACCCGTTCACGCTCTACCTATCGAGCGCCACCGCCTGGAAAACCGCCTATCCATACTGCCACGCGTTGAACGGAGACCTCAACCACGACGGGTACGTCACCTTCCGCGACATCAACCCGTTCGTCGCGCTGCTGAGCAGTGGCAGCCAGTAGTGACACGGTCAGCCCTTGACCGCCCCCAGTTGCAGGCCGCCGACGAACTGCTTCTGCGCCGCCAGGAACAGCACGATGCACGGCACCATCGTCACGATGCTCGCCGCCATCAGCCAGTGCGCATCGCGGAAATCGCCGTACTGGTTCTTGAATGAATTTAGCGCCACCGCCAGCGTCATCTGGTCCTCGCTGTGCAGGTAGATCAGCGGGCCCAGGAAGTCGTTCCACACGAAGATGAATACGAAAATCGCCGTGATCGCGATCACCGGCTTGCACAGCGGCAGCATCACCCGCCACCACACGCCGATGTGCCCGCAACCGTCGATCCGCGCCGCCTCCACCAGTGCCTCCGGCACCTGCGCGCAGAACTGGCGGAACATGAAGATGTAGAACGGCGTGCCAAAGAACATCGGCACCACCAGCGGCAGGAACGTGTTGATCCAGCCGAACCAGCGGAACAGGATGAACATCGGGATCATCGTCACCTGCGCCGGCAGCATCATCGTCGCGATCATGACGACGAACGCCGGCCCGCGCCCCCGAAACCGCAGCCGCGCGAACGCGTAGCCCACCAGGCTGCATGAGAGCACCTGCCCAATCACACTCAGCACCGTGACCACAATCGTGTTCGCCAGCGCGTCCAGAAAACCCTGCCACGGCTGCCGACTGCCCATGTTCCGCAGGGCCTCGGGATAGTTGTGCCAGTTCGCAAGCTGCGGCATCCAGTTGAAATCGCTCAGGCTGGTCGCCGCCGCACTGGCCTGGGCGGGCGTGGACAGGCTCACGCTCAGCATCCACCACAGCGGGAACAGCATGATCAGGCTGCCCGCGACGAGCGCGATCAACACCACCAGCGTGGAAGGCTTCATGGCGTCACGTCCGCAGGGCCTCGTAATACACGAACCGCCGGCTGCCGCGCATCACCAGCAGCGTCAGCACCAGGATGATCAGCAACAGCAGCCACGCCATCGCCGACGCATAGCCCATCTCGTGCAGGTCAAAGGCCTGGTTATACAGGTACACCACGTAGAACCGCGTCGCATCGCCGGGCCCGCCGGCGGTCATCACGTACGCCTGCGTGAACGTCTGCAGCGACGCGATCATCGCGATGATCGTATTGAAGAAAATGACCGGGCTGAGCATCGGCAACGTCACGTGCACGAAACGCCGCGGCGCGCTCGCCCCGTCGATCGACGCGGCCTCGTACAGCTCGCGCGAGATGCCCTTCAGGCCGGCGAGATAGATCATCATCGTCCCGCCGATGCTCCAGAAGCTCATGATCACGAACGCCGGCACGCCCCAGGTCTGCGCGTCGCGCTCGAACCAGCGCGGGGCCGCGTAACCCTCGGGCAGCAGCGGATTCAGCAGCGCATTCAGCATGCCGTGCTCGTGGTGGAAGACCCACTTCCACAGGATCGCGATCGCCACGCCCGCCAGCACGCTCGGGAGATACCACGCCGCCCGGAACAGCCGCACGCCGCGCACCTCGTGGTTCATCAGCAGCGCCGCCAGCAAGGCCAGTATCTGTCCGAGCGGCACCGCCAGCGCCGCGTAGAACGCCGTCACCCACAGCGCGTTGGCGAACGTCGCGTCGCGGCCCATCTGGCGATAGTTGTCCAGCCCGACCCATTCCGCATGGTCCAGCGTCGCCAGGCCGCTCCACTGCGTAAACGCCAGCAGCAGCGACAGCAGCACCGGAAACGCCGTGAAGGCGACGAAGCCGATCACCCAGGGGCTGATCATCCCCAGGCCCGCCAGCTCCTCGCGCAGCGCGATGCGGCTCGGCCGGCGCCGCCACCAGAGCACGCCCGCGACGACCAGCAGCCCGGCCAGCGGAATGCCGCTCCCTGTCGCGATGGTGCCCCACCGCACGCGCGGATAGTCGGTGCCCAGCACCTGCGCCTGCCGGTACGCCTCCCACTCGCGCTGCACGTCCGCGAGCACCGCGCGCACCGGCCGCGTGCCAATCTTGAAGATCTCCTCCATGCGCTTGCGCAGCCGGTCCATGTATTTCGGGTCCGCCGGCCAGTCGATCGCGCGGGCCCACGGGATCGCCTTCAGGTACACGTCGTCGTTGTCCGGCTTGAGCGCCGGGTCCGCAAACGACTTGCTCTCGGCCACCCGAATCATCGACGGAATCGCCAGCCCCTGCTCGGAGATCAGCCGCTGCCCCTCCTCGCCGCACAGGTACCGAATGAGCTTCCACGCCGCCTGCGGGTGCTTCGAGTTCGCGGACATTGCCCACGCGCTCGTGAAGATGCCGTTGGCCGGCGGATGGTCTCGCCCGTGCGGCAGCGGCGCAAAATTCCAGTCGAAATCGGTGATCAGGCGATAGACCGGCACCTTCCAGCGCCCAAACGGCCCAGCCATCCCCACCCGGCCCGACAGAAACGGGTCCTCGCCGGTCTCGAGCTGCGTCTTGGCGCTGGCCAGCGCGCGGGTGTCCTCGAAGAACCAGCCGCGCAGCCGGTCGAGCGCCTCCGCCAGCCGTGGGTTGTTGAAGTCAAACGTCTGGAATCCATCGGTCGTGAAGTCGACACCCTCGGTCCAGCAATACACCCGCAGCATCGCTTCCCACGTGACAAAATCGGCGCCGTAGCAGCCCGGCAACTGTCCGATCTGCCGGGCCGCCGCGATGAACTCATCCCAGGTCCAGCCGTCCGGCGACGGCTCCGGCACGCCGGCTTTACGGAACAGGTCGCGGTTGTAGTAAAACCCGACCGTCGTGAAATCCTTCGCGATCGCGTACAGCGGGCCACGCCCGGTCACACGGCCGTCGAAGCGAAAACAGTCGATCACGTTGGTGTAGAAGTCGCTCTGCGTCAGCGCGTCCGGATCGCCCGCCGCCCGGTCGGCCTCCATGAACGGCTCGAGCGCCGCGAGCAGTCCCTTGTCCGCCCAGCCGGCGACCTTCTCGTACCCGAGCTGCAGCACGTCCGGCGGATCGCCCGCCGCCACCATCGTCTGGACTTTGGTGGTGACGGAATCGGCACCGCCCGGGTTGATGCGCAGGATGCGAATGTCGGGATGTTTCCGCTCGAACCCCGCGACGAGCTGCGCCACGATCTGGTCCTCGCGGTCGTCCCCCCAGTGCATGAGCGTCAGTTGGACCTGGCCCGGACGCGCTTCCGCGTGGCGCAGAAACGGCCGGACGGCCACCCACCCGAACGCCCAGAGCGTCAAGCCCGCCGCCACGACTACCACGGCGATGCGGAGCAGGGACGCGATCTGGCGGAAAATGGCCGATGTCACGCGCGGTCCAACTCGTCGTCCACAGGCTTGCACGAGCAGCGCCACCGCGTTGCAATACCGGGAACCGCTCGGCACAGACGACGGAGTATAATCCGCGCCATGACACGGTTCAAACTGACCGCTCGATCCATCCTGCCGGTTGGCTGCTGCGCGCTTCTTCTGGCAGGAGCATTCTGTGCCTGCGCCGCGCGCGCCGGCGACGACTGGCCGCCGGCCCCGGCACTGACGATCGCGCGCGACGTCGATCCAGGTGCGCTACCCGCCTCGGTCACCACGACGTCGCTCGAGTCCGGACGCTGGCGCTGCCGGTTCGACTTCAAGCCGGATACGCCGGTGAAGTCCGTCACGCTCGCCGGCACGTTCAACAACTGGAACCCGACCGCGATGCCCATGAGCGGTCCAGACGCCGACGGTCGCTGGTCCACCACGCTCGACCTGGGCGCCGGCGTGCACCTCTACAAGTTCGTGCTCGACGGCGATCGCTGGCTGCCCGACCCGCAAAATGCCGACCGCGTCTCCGATGGCCGCAGCGGCGAGAACACGATTTTGCGCCTCGGCCGCATCGCGCAACTCAAGCAGTCGCCGGCCCGCACGGGCGACGGCCAGGTGGACGCCCTGGCTTTTGAGCATCAGCCCGACCGGCCGATGTATTTTCAGCGCCTCGCCGACCAGACGGTGCTGGTCCGGCTGCGCACACTGACCCACGATGTGGAGCATGTGTGGGTCGTGCCCGTCGGCGGCGACCGGGCTGAGATGGATGCCATCTCCACGGAAGAGCCCTTCACGCTCTGGGAGGCGCGCGTGGCCGCACCGCCGGCGGCCAAGGACGGCGCGGAACCGGAAATCCGCTACGTGTTTGTCGTGGCGGATGGAACCCTGCGGGCGAGCAGCCCCGAGACCTATGGAGTGCCCGTGTCCAAGGCCGACATCTTCCAGACCCCGCAGTGGGCCCAGCACGTCATCTGGTACCAGATCATGGTCGACCGCTTCCGCAACGGCGACCCGACCAACGACCGCGAGCCCGTGCGGCCCTGGACCAGCGAGTGGTTCACCAAGTCGCCGTGGGAAGGCCAGGACGGCCAGACGTTCTACAAGCACTTCGTGTTCGATCGCCAGTACGGCGGCGACATCGACGGGCTGGAAGAGAAGCTGCCCTACCTGCGCGACCTCGGCGTGAACGCGATCTACCTTCTGCCGATATTCAAGGCCGAGAGCAGCCACAAGTACAACGCGACGAACTACCTCCACGTCGACGACCACTTCGGAACCAAGGGCGACTACGACGCCGTCGCGGCGCAGGAAGACCTCACCGACCCGTCGACCTGGAAGTGGACCGCCTCGGACAAGCGCTTCCTGAAATTCCTGAAGACAGCGCATGCACAGGGGTTCCGTGTGATCATCGACGGCGTGTTCAACCACGTCGGCACGGCCCACCCCGCGTTCCAGGACGTGGTCAAGAACGGCAAGAAATCGAAGTACGCCGACTGGTTCAGCATCCTGTCGTGGAAGCCCTTCAAGCATGAAGGCTGGGCCGGGTTCAGCGAGCTACCCGTGTTCCGGAAGAGCCCCGACGGCCTGGCGTGCGAAGCGGTCAAGCAGCACATCTTCGCCGTCACGCGCCGCTGGATGGACCCCGATGGCGACGGTAACCCCAGCGATGGCATCGACGGCTGGCGACTGGACGTGCCGAACGAAATCGCGCCCCCGTTCTGGGTCGAGTGGCGCAAGCTGGTGAAGAGCATCAACCCCGACGCCTACATCAGCGGCGAAATCTGGGACCGCGCCGACCAATGGCTCGACGGCCGGCACTTCGACGCCGTCATGAACTACGAATTCGCCCGGCCGGCGACCGCGTGGGTCTTCAACCGTAAGCACAAGATTACGCCGAGCGAGATCGACCGCCGGCTGCGCGAGCTGCGCGTTGCCTACCCGCTGGCCGCGACGCTCGTGCTGCAGAACCTCCTCGACAGTCACGACACCGACCGCGTCGCGTCGATGGCGCTAAATCCGGACCGGCCCTACAACGAGGGCAACCGCCCGCAGCTCGAAGGCGTCAAGTACAACAACAACAAGCCGTCCGCCACGGAGTACGCCCGGGCCCGCCTGACCGCGCTGCTGCAGATGACGTACATCGGCGCACCGATGATCTGGTACGGCGACGAGGTCGGCATGTGGGGCGCCGCCGACCCGACCGGCCGCAAGCCGATGCTCTGGGAAGACCTGCAGCCGTACGAGAAGCCGGAAGAGAACTTCGTGATGCAGGACCATCTGGCGTTCTACAAGGCGATCATCGCGCTGCGCAACGCCCACCCGGCGTTGCAGACCGGCACGTTCCAGACGCTGGCCACCGACGACGAGGCGGACGCGTGGGCGTTTTTGCGGAAGGACGACAACGAGCAGCTCGTCGTCGTGCTCAACGCGTCCGACGTCGAGCGGCAGGTGATCGTGCCATTGCCGCTCAGTGCCCCGAACCCCTGGCGCTTCGTCTTCGGCGCCGAGGGCGACCTGACCGCGACCGAGCACAGGCTTACCGTGCGCGTCCCCCCGATCGCCGGCGTAGTCCTCCACGCAGCAACGCCGAAGTAGGGTGGGCACCGCCCACCACCTGAAGGCACGAAGGCACGCAGGCACGGAGGGGGACAGCAAAGCTCTGCTTTGCTTCGTGTGTTATCGGCGTCCCGCCGGTGATGTGGCGTCGGCCCCCCGTGGCGCGCGTGCGGTGGCCAACCCTCGACTCGGCCATCCAGCATGTAAGGCAGGTCGCATCTGTTCGCGACCTGCCAGCGAGCTGGACCACCGCGCCGCCGGGCAATCGCCCCCCGCCATTCCGTTCCCACGTTCCCGCATTCGCACGCGCCTCCCCCTCCTTGGCTGCGTGGCTCCACCGCGCTGCGCGGACCCGCCCGCTGGCGCTCGGGGCTCTGCCCGCATCGTTGCGTGGCACCGTGGCTTCGTGGCTCCTGTTCACGCCACGGCGGCGAACTTGCTGCGGGCAGCGTTGCACACCGGACACTTGTCCGGCGCCTCGCCGATCACCGTGTGGCCGCACACGGCGCAGACGTAGATCGGGGCGGCGGGCAAGTCGCGCCCGGCCTGCACCGCCTTCAACGCCGCGGAGTACAGATCGTGATGCGTCTTCTCCACCGCCATGGCGTTGCGGAACGATGTCAGCGCCGCCTTCTGACCCTCGCGCTCGGCCTCCGCGACAAACTCCGGGTACATACTTCGAAACTCGTGCGCCTCGCCCTCCATTGCCACCTTCAAGTTGTCCGCCGTGCCCTGCACGCCGTGCAGCACCCGCAGGTGGGCGTGCGCGTGGATGGTCTCCGCCTCGGCCGCCGCCCGGAACAGCCGGGCGACCTGCGGGAAGCCATCGGCCTCCGCCTTCTGCGCAAACGCCAGGTACTTGCGGTTGGCCTGGCTTTCGCCGGCAAACGCCGCCTTGAGATTGTCGGTGGTCGCCATGATGTCGCTCCTGGTTGGGTGTGGCTGCAGGCCGAGTTCGCTCGCCCGGTCTGCCCGTTGTCCTATGCCTGTTTCCGGCCGCGAATCGCCGCCTCGAGCATCGCTCGGTTGGCAAACTCGATCTGCGACCCCGGCGCAATTCCGCGCGCCAGGCGTGTCACGTTCACGCCGGTGTCTGCCAGCACGCTCGTGATGTGCAACGCCGTCGCGTCGCCTTCGAGCGTCGGGTTCGTCGCGAGAATCACCTCGCGCACGTCGCCGGCCCTCACGCGCTGCACGAGTGCGTCGATCGTCAGGTCCGCCGGCCCCAGCCCCTCGAGCGGCGCGATGTGCCCCATCAGGACGTGGTACACGCCGGTGATCAGGCCGGTGGCTTCCAGGCTCAACAAGTCCTTCGGCTGCTCCACGACGACGATCTGGGCCTGGTCGCGGCGGCCATCGGCACAGATGTGGCACAGCTCCGCGTCGGCCAGGTTGTAGCACCGCGCGCACGGGCGGATCTCGTCCTTCGTCGCGACGATCGCCTTCGCCAGCGCCAGCGCCTCGTCACGCTCGGCCTTCAACAGGTGGAACGCGATCCGCTCCGCCGAGCGCGCCCCGATGCCCGGCAGCTTCTTCAGCTCGTCCATCAGCCGTTGCAGCGGACCCGTCAGCGTTGATTCACTCATGGCGTCATTATGCGGCCGGCAGCGGACGATCCGCTACCAGCGCTCCTCCTCGGACGGCTCCGGCTCCTCGCCATGCTCGTCCCCCGCATCCTCCTCTTCCAGCGCCGTCTCACTCTCGGCCCGCTGCCAGAACCGCAGCCGCGTCGGCCCGACCGCGACACCCGCGATGCCCAGGCTCGCCAGCAGTCGTTCGAGGCACGCCTTCAGCGCAGCCGTCCGTGCATCCAGGCACGCCTGGCAGCACTGCGGCTCCCAACTGCGCCCGACGAACAGGAACGGCGCTTTGAGCGCCGGCTCGGCCGCCACCGCTTCGTCAACCACGCCGGACTCCGCCGGCCCGAACGAGTGGGCCGGAAAGTGCTGCCAGTCATAGTAGGCCCGCCCCACGTCCGCGCTCAGCGGCGGCAGATCGGGCGCGTAGTAGCGTGCAGCCGCGCTCAACTCCGCCTGCGGACTGGCGAACCACGCCTCGAACGTCTCGCCGAAGTGCGGCGGTCGCAGGTAGTACAGCGCGCGGAAGCGCTCGATGTCGCGTGGCTGGCTCAACAAGGCCCCGTAGAAGTGCATGAAGCGCTCGATATGCTCGAAGCCGCAGCGCAGGATCGGAATTGGCTCCGTGTGGTCCTCGAACTCGTCCGCGCTCCAGCCGAACCACGGGCTGCCCGGCGCCGGCCAGCGCGTCTCGCCCGGCTGGCGCACCATCAGCCGCCACGGCCACTCGTAGATCTCGGCCACCTCGTACCGCTGGCCGATCGTCAGCGGCGCGCGGGCCTTGGCCGGCGCGTCATCCTGCTCTTCGCCGATGTACTTCAGGATCATCCCGCCACCTCGCCACCGCTCCCGCGCGGTCGCGCACGCCTACGGTCGGCCCCCGCCCAGCAGGTCACCCATGCCCGGCAGGTTCAGCCCGCCAGTGAGCTCCTGCATCTCCTTCTGCACGGCGGCCCGGCTGCGATTGACGGCATCGCGGACCGCGGCGCAGGTCAGGTCCTCGAGCATCTCGACGTCGCCGGCCTGGACCAGCGCCGGGTCGATCTTCAGGGCGACCATCTCGCCGCGCCCGTCGACGGTGGCCTGCACCTGCCCACCCCCGGCCTCGCCCACGAACCGCGCCGCCTGCAAGCGCTCGTTCATGTCCTGCATGCCCTGCTTGATCTGGCCGGCGTTCTTCATCAGGTTCATGATCTGGCCGAGGTTTCCGAACATGGCTCACTCCGCAAGGGGGTCCGCAACGGTCGGGGCCGCAGCCCGCCGCTCGACATGAATCAAAACTCCGTCAAAAAGCTCCAGCGCCTGCCGTACCAGCGGATCCTGCTCCACCCGCCGCCGCTCCTCAGCCGAGATCTCGCGCCGGACGAGCTCGCCGGCGGGCGCGGGGGCTGCAGCCGGCGGCGTTTCCACCGACTGATAGTCATCCGGAATCTGTGTCAGGCCGTCGTGCTCCACGTCCGGTTCGTCCAGCGATGGCAGGTTCGGTCCCGAGCGCCGGACAACATCCACTGGGGGACCGACCTCTGGTCGGTCAGGCGACAGGCCGGAGGCCTGTCCTCCAGGGCCGGGATGCATAACCTTAGCGCTCGTTGTGTGAACGGGGGGACTTACCGCCGGCCGGACGGGCGGGAGCTTTTTTTTTTCGCCACCGCTGTCAGCCGCGGCCGGCACCTGGCGGAGCAGTTGCTCGATCGACGCCCACGCGTGCATCCGCGCGATGCGCACGAGCACGGCCTCCGTCAGCGCCCGGCCCACGCCACTGTAGCGCACGTTGCGGCGCAGCTCCTCCAGCATGGCGATCATCTGCACGTAGTGCGACAGCTCGAAACGCTGGCTGAGCGCGACGTACGCATCGCGCGCCCCGGCTGGCACGTCCACCATCGCCGCATCCGGCCCGCAGGTCCGCACAAGCAGCAGCGTTCGCGCGATCTCAATCGTGTCGTTACAGAAAACCTCCAGCCCCTGCCCGGCCCCGAGGATGCCGTCCAGCTCGCTCAGCAGCGCGGGCACGTCGCCCGCGGCGGCGTGCTGCAACAGGCTGAAGATGCGTTCGTCCTGGGCCGGCGGAAGCAACTCGTCGAGCACCGCCGCACTCAGCTTCTGGGGCGACACCGCGAGCAGTTGGTCCAGAATGCTCAGGGCGTCGCGCATCGAGCCGTTGGCCAGCCGCGCCACGCGCTGCACCACCGCCGGCTCAGCCTGCGCCCCCTCGGCGACAGCAATCTCCGCAAGACGCTGCGCGATCGCCTCGGGGCCGATGTTGCGGAAATTGAAGCGCTGGCAGCGGCTCTGGATCGTGGCCGGAACCTTGTGAATCTCGGTGGTGGCGAGGATGAACTTGACGTGCTCGGGCGGCTCTTCGAGCGTCTTCAGCAGCGCGTTGAACGCGCCGGTCGAGAGCATGTGCACTTCGTCGATGATGTAGACCTTGAAGCGGGCCCGCGCCGGCCGGTAGGCGGTGTTGCTCCGCAATTCGCGAATGTTGTCCACGCCCGTGTTGCTGGCCGCGTCGATCTCAAGCACGTCGACGTCCTGCCCTTCGGCGATCGCCCGGCAGACGTCGCACTCGCAGCACGGCGTGGCGGTCGGGGCGTCGTATTTCAGGCAGTTGAGGGCCTTGGCCAGGATGCGGGCCATGCTCGTCTTGCCGACGCCGCGCGTGCCGGTGAACAGGTAGCCGTGGTGGATCCGGCCGACCTGGATGGCGTTGACCAGGGTCGTGGCGATCGGCTCCTGGCCGATGACCTCGGTGAAGGTGCGGCTGCGGTATTTGCGGGCCAGGACGGTATATGCCACGGCCGGAACGCCTCGCTCATCTGCACAGGAACCCGGTCACAACGCAACTGCACGTGCCGTGGCACGCCTTGTTACCTTGTTACCTGGTCACCTTCGAACTCAGCAAGTGCCCGAGGCTCCAGCCAGGTTGACGCTGCACGTGGGCCGTGCCGGGTGGGCTGCTACCTTCCGGTCCTGACCCGTTGTCCGACCGACGCACTGCACCGGCCCAGCCGTCACCTCGGGCAACCGGGTATCTTACCCCTCCGCGCCCGAAGCATCCAGCCGGGGTTCCGGATCCTCAAAATCCTCGACGCACGTGTCGTACACGCGGATTTCGACGCGCCGGTTCTGGGCCAGTTGACCCTCGCCGTAGGCCGGGCGGACCAGAGGCTCGTACGCGCCGGCGGCGCTGACGCGGATGCGCTCGGGCGCGATGCCGAGTTCGATCAGCTTCAGACGGACCGCCTCGCCACGGGCAAACGCCAGGGCCATGTCGCTGGAGAACGGTGCATCGGCAGGCAGCGGTTCACGGGTGGCGTGACCGCGGATCTCAAGCTTGTTGCGGAAGCCGCGCACGCGCTCCGCGAATCCGGCCAGCAGCGGCTCGGCTTCCGGACGGAGCTCAGCGCTGAAGCGGGTGAAGGCAACCGGGCCGCCGACCACGAACTCCACCCCGTCGCGGATGTTGCGCACGGCCGCGTCGGGGCCTTCCAGCCCCTCCGCGTCGGCCCGGGCACGGTTGTTCCGGTTCGTCAGATGCACCACCTCGATCAGTTGCTGGTGGAGGGAGTTGAGATCGATTTCGTCGGCAGGCAGCCAGCCAACCTGTCCCGGCGTGCCCAGCGCCTCGCGGATCGACTCGATGGCAGTCATCAGGCGCTTGTCCTGCTTGTCGTAGTTCGCCAGGGCCGCCAGCATGATGAAGAAGCACAGCAGCAGCGACATCATGTCGCCGTAGGTGACGATCCAGTCCGGCGCCCCCGATGGAGCCTCACGCTTCTTGATCGCCATCGGGCTGTCTCCCGGCCCCGGGGCGGGCCTAGCTGCTCTTCTCGCTTTCCAGCTTCGCGCGCAGCCGCGGCGACAGGTAAACGGTCAGCTTGGACTGGAGAATGCGCGGGTTGTCCCCGGCCTGAATGCCCAGCACGGCCGCCTGCGCGATCGTCAGATTCAACATCTCCTGCGCATGGCGGTTGCTGAGCTTGTCGGCGAGTGGCAGACAGACCATGTTGGCCATGATCGCGCCGTACAACGTCGTCAGGATCGCCACCGCCATGCCAGGCCCGATCTTCTTCGGGTCATCCATGTTCGACAGCATGATCACCAGCCCGACCAGCGTGCCGATCATCCCGAACGCGGGGGCGTACTTGCCGAGCAGGTCGACCACCTGCTTGCTCTCGCCATGGCGGAAGTCGATCGCCGCCATCTCGGCCTCCATGCTCTGCTTGACGGTGTCCGGGTCCATGCCGTCCACGACCATCCGCAGCGCCGTTGCCACGAAGCGGTCGTCAATTTCCTCCAGGTATTTCTCGAGGGCCAGCACACCCTCGCGCCGGCTGACCTCGGCCAGCCGCACGAGTTCCTGGATCATCTGCAGTGGCGACTTCCGGTGGGTGAAGAGCGCGTTCTTGACGATCGACAGGAACCCCAGGAAGCGATCCAAGCGCACGCTGAGCAGCGTCATCGAAATGCCGCCGCCCAGCACCATGATGACCGAGGGATAATCGAGGAAGCCGCCGATGGAGTCACCCGCTCCAGCGATCAGCGACCCGATGAAGATGACCGCACCGGCGACAAAGCCAATGAGCGTCGCAAGGTCCATGCGTGCGCGTTGCCCTGGTAGACGAACAGTGGCCGCGCACCATGCGCGGCGTCCCGCCTGCTCCATACCTCGTATCGGTCCGGCAAGAACCAGCGTGCAACCGCGACGAGGATTCAATGCCCCGGCCCGCGGGCGCCTGCGGGCATGCCCATAATCCGGCCACCCGCACCGCGCCGGGGCGCTCCCGCCCCGCGTTGGCCGGCCCGGATCCGACACCCTTGCCGGCCCGGCGCCTTGGTGCTTCAATGCGGCATGGCCCCATACGGAGTACGGGTTATGAGACGCGCTACGCAGCGCCGCCCGCGAGGCGGCTGCGCATTCTTGCTGGCGACTTCGCTCTTGGCCTGCGCCGGCTGCGGCGGCAGTCAGTTCGGCAGCGAATTGTCCGCCCGCCCCAGGCCCCGCCTCATCGGGCAACCCCACAGCACCACGCTTCGGGTGCCGCAGGACGAGCGCTTTGCGATCGCCCTGCCGCGCAGCACCCGCCAGGCCGGCCTCGACGGCACCGCGGACGGGGACGCCACCGCCGACCCAACCGGCTCGGCCAGCGCCACGGCCGCCGTGAAGTTCAGCGGTACGGCCGAGAGCCTCTTCCAGCTTGGTCACTCGCTGGCGAATGGCACCGACCAGCAAATGGACCTCGACATCACCGCCCGCTGCCACAGCACATATCGCCTGCACGCCGAGCCCGACGCGCAGTTGCCGGACGCGGTTGTCGGCCTGCGGCTGTACGTGCGCGACAGTCGCGGGCGCATGCTGCGCGACCTGGTGCTCCTCGACCAAAACACCTCGAACGGCACCACGCAGAGCCAGGCCGAGCAGAGCCCGCGCTTCACGATCACGCTCGCGCCGGGTGAATTCGCCGATATCTACATCGCCGGCCTGGCCAAGGTCGACATCCCCACCGGACGCACCGCGACCGCCGAGTTGACCCTCAGCGGCCTGCAGTTCGAGGTCGTGACCCAGCCCGCGCCGCTCGTGCCGGCCGCCAGCCATGAGCCCCGGTAAGCCCGGTCCCGCGGACATCGCCGCCCGCATCGCGGAGCTGCGCGCCGAGCTCCGCCGCCACGACCACCTCTATTACGTCCTGTACACGCCGGAAATCAGCGACGAGCGCTACGACGCGCTGCTGCGCGAACTGCGGACGCTGGAGACCGCCCACCCCGAGCTCATCACCCCCGACTCGCCGACCCAGCGCGTCGGCGAACGCCCCCTCGAGGGGTTCGCACACGTCCGCCACGCCGTGCCGATGCTCTCCATCGATAACACGTATTCGCCCGAGGAACTGCGCGAATTCGACGCGCGTGTCCGGCGGGCACTGGGCGACGAGCCGTACACGTACCTCGTCGATCCCAAAATCGACGGCGTGGCCGTCGCGCTGCGCTACGAGGACGGCGCGCTCGCGCTGGGCGCTACGCGCGGCGACGGCGAGACCGGCGACGACATCACGCAGAACCTGCGGACGATCCGCAGCGTGCCCCTGCGCCTGCACGGCACCGGCTGGCCGCGCATCGTCGAGGTGCGCGGCGAGGTCTACTGGCCGCGGGCGAATTTCGAGGCGTGCAACCGGCAACGCGTCGCCGATGGCGAGGAGCCCTTCGCCAACCCGCGCAACGCGACCGCCGGCACGCTGAAACAGCTCGACGCCCGCATCGTCGCGCAGCGCGGCCTGGCGTTTCAGTGCCACGGCTTCGGTGTGCTCGACCCGGCTCCGATCGGTGCGCGAACGCACAGCGCGCTCAATGAACGCTTCCGCGCGTGGGGCATTCCGATCAGCCGCCACGCGCGCCAGTGCCGCGATATCGATGCGGTGATCGCGTTCGTCCACGAATGGGAACCCCAGCGGCACGCCTTGGAGTATGACACCGACGGGCTGGTCGTGAAAATCGACCGCCTCGACCAGCGCCGCCGGCTTGGGACGACGAGCAAGGCGCCGCGCTGGTGCATGGCGTACAAGTACGCCGCCGAGCAGGCCCAGAGCCGGCTGCTTTCGGTGGACTTCCAGGTCGGCAAGCTCGGGACGATCACGCCGGTCGCGAACCTGGAGCCGGTGCAACTGGCGGGGACCACCGTGAAGCGGGCCACGCTGCACAACTTCGACCAGGTGCGGCGGCTCGATCTGCACGTGGGCGATACGGTGACCGTGGAGAAAGCCGGCGAGATCATCCCGCAGGTCGTCGCGGTCGATGCGGCCCGGCGCCCGGCGGGTGCGAAGCCGATCCGACCGCCCAAGCATTGCCCGGAGTGTGGCGGGGACGTCGTGCAGGATGAGGGTGGCGTGTACGTCCGGTGCCTGAACCCGGCCTGCCCGGCCCAGGTCATCGAGCGTCTGCGGTTCTTCTGCGCCCGGGACCAGATGGATATCGAAGGAGCCGGCATCAAACTCGTCGAAGCCCTGGTGAAGAACAGGCTCGTGCACAATTATGCTGACCTGTACCGCCTGCACGAACGACGCCCCGCGCTGATCGAGCTCGAGCGCATGGGCGAAAAGAGCGTGGACAACCTGCTGGCCGGCATCGAGGCGAGCAAGCGGCAGTCGCTCGCCCGGGTGCTGGCCGCCCTCGGCATCCGCCACGTCGGCATCACCACCGCCGAGCTGCTCGCTGAGCACTTCGGCGATATTGACACTCTACTGGCCGCGGACGAGGCCACGCTTCAAGAGGTTGAGGGCATCGGGCCCGAAGTATCTGCTTCGCTGCGCGAATGGCTGACCAGCGCGACGGGCCAGCGCACCATCGCGGAACTGCGCGCCGTCGGCGTGAACATGCGCCAGCCGCGCACGCGGAAACGCGCCGCCGGCAGCCCCCTGGCCGGCAAGACCGTCGTCGTCACCGGCACGCTCAGCAAGTACTCGCGCAGCGCGGCCGAGGCGCTCATCAAGGAGCACGGCGGGAAAGCCACCGGCAGCGTCAGCAAGAAGACCGACTACGTTGTCGCCGGCGAGTCGCCGGGCAGCAAGCTGGACAAGGCGCGCGAGCTGGGAATACGCGTTTTGACGGAGGCGGAGTTCGAGCGGCTGCTGGCCGGCGCGGACTAGAACATGATCCGAAACCGCGCGAACACGCGCCGGAATTCCTCGTCGGAGAGCGTGGTCGCGAAGACCAGGTAGCGGTCTTTCGCCAGCACGCAGTGAATCGGCCCGGAGTACACGTCGCGGTCGATGCTGCGCGTCCGCGGCCGGGGCGCGCCATCGGGCAATACCAGCGTGTTCCACACGTCCAGCATGACGACGCCCCGCTCGACGAGATACTCCCACGTGGCGACCTTCTCGTGCGCAATGACACCCCGCTCCGTAATCGGTTGGTGCGCGATCCGGAGATCGTTCAGCCCGCGAAAGTCCAGCGCGGGCAGACGCGCGTAATACGGCAGCGCCCCCGCACCCCCCACCGCGATCAACGTGTCGTCACGCAGGTAGCCCTCGTCGACCAGCTCCCTGAGAAACAGACCCTCCTTCGTCCGCCACTGGGCATAGGCGCCCATGTTCTCCAGATGGGCGATCCCGCGCCGCTCTTCGTACCGCAGCGTGTTCGGCCGGTACGCGCACCACACCAGCCCCACCGCCGCCCCGATACACGCCAGCGTCACCACCACCCGCGTGCGCATGCGCCGCCACGGCCGCGCGCCCAGCGCGCGCAAGCCATCCTGCAGCAGCCAGAACAGCAGCGGCAACACCGGCGTCATGAAGCGAAACTCAAACCGATCGCCGCCGATGCAGAGCAGGTACGCGGCGAATGCGAGCACCAATACCAGCAAATACGCAGTGCCCAACTCCCGGCGCAGGACC
Organism: Phycisphaerae bacterium; assembly: GCA_017999985.1. Classification (NCBI taxonomy): domain Bacteria; kingdom Pseudomonadati; phylum Planctomycetota; class Phycisphaerae; species Phycisphaerae bacterium. Next base: position 71,235 of record JAGNKU010000005.1, read on the forward strand.
ACGACGAGCACCAGCCCCGGCAGCGCCCACACCAGCCAATGATCGGCGACAAAGAAGCCCAGGTACGCCGCCCCCTGGTCCAGCCACAGCCCCGGCACCTTGGCGTAAAACGTATTCGGCAACCACTGGCCATAGTAGCTGTAGCGCCACAGGAAGTGCGCGCCCACCACGACGCCGAATAACGCGCTCCAAATCGCCAGTGCCCGCCAGGTACGACGCCGCAGCACCAGCCAGTCGCATGCGAAAAACAGCCACGTCAGGCCGAAGAACAGCAGACCCTCCGGGCGTGTGAGGGCCGCCAGAGCGAAACAGGCCGCGGAGCCCCACGGGACACGCACGTTCCGCTCGCGCGCGCGCAAGAATATCAGCGCACCCGATAGCACAAGCAACGCAAAACACTGCGTCTCCAGGCCGCCCGTGGACCAGCCGCAAAACGTCCGGTTGACTGCCAGGGCCAGCGGCGCGATCCAGAGCCACGGCTCCGTCCAGCGCCCACCGCGCCCGCCCCACCACACCAGCACCGCCAGGATGGCCCCGCCGCATGCAATTCCCAGGACGTTGGCGACGAGCTCCACCGGCAGTTCTACCCACAGAGCCGCCGCCATCAGCAGCGTCCAGAGGAAATTCGTGTAGCCCTCGACGCGCTCGCCGACGTTGTAGACCAGTCCGTGCCCCGCCACGAGATTCTGCGCGTAGCGAAACGAAATGAAGCAGTCGTCGCCCAGAAAACAGTACCTGGCGACAAAATGGGCGAACAGCCACGCAACCGCCGCCGCGCCGGCCAGCGGGATCGCCCACGCCAGCCACCGCCAGCGCGACCGCGACGCGGCGGTCACCGGCGGCACAGCCTGGGGACTAAGGTCGAAGTGCTGAGATTCCGGGGTCGGTTCCATGATTTCAATCAGGAGTCAGGCTCGTCGCCACCGCGCCGATTGTCCGCCCGCCCGGCACGCAGCGTCAAGCCGTTCCGCGCCCGCGTCGCACGACAGAATTGACCCGTCGTGGGCAGATTCCTATACTCGCGCATCGTGCTCCACCCGATCAAAATGGCATGAACACCCGCGTCCCCCGGTTACTGGCTTCGCTCGTTCTGGCCGCGCTTGCGGTCCCCTGGAGCGGCTGCGACCGCGGGACCGGCCCGCAGGCGCGCCAGCCGCGCAACGTGCTGCTGGTCACGCTCGACACGACGCGGGCCGACTACATCGGCTGCTACGAGCCCCAGCGCGCCGCGAACACGCCGCACCTGAACGCCCTGGCCGCCGACGGCACGCAGTTCCTGCGCTGCATTTCCGCGTCGGCCGCGACGCCCGTTTCACACGCGTCGATCCTCACCGGGCTCTACCCGTTCGAGCACGGGCTGCGCGTCATCTACGCCAAGTCGGGCTGCCGGCTGAAGGCCGACGTGCCGTATCTGCCGGCGCTGCTGCAGGCCGCGGGTTGGCGGACCGCCGCGTTCCTGAGCGCGTTCACCGTGAGCGAGTTCTACGGATTTCAGCGCGGTTTTGACACGTTTGACAGCGGCCTGACGCGCGCCGCCGAGGGGATCATGCGCCCGGACGAAACGGGCCACTACGAATGGGGCGTGGTCGACAACCAGCGGCGCTCCGATCACACAACCGACGCGGCTCTGGCCTGGCTGGACCAGGCATCGCCGCGCACGCCGTTCTTCCTGTGGGTGCACTACTGGGATCCCCACGACTGGACGCCGGGCGTGCCCGAAACCGCCCCGCCGCCCGAGTTCAGCCGGCCGTTCATGGAGGCCGCGACGGGCTCCGGCCCCGACCAGTTGCGGGCCATGTACGCGGCCGAGGTCGCGTTCGTCGATCTGCAATTCGGGCGGCTGATCGACAAGCTCAAGGCCCGCGGCTGCTACGACGACACGCTGATCGTGGTGCTGGCGGATCACGGCCAGGGGCTGGGCGATCACAACTGGTGGCCCCACCGCCTGCTCTACCAGGAGCAGATCCACCTGCCGCTCATCGTGCGCATGCCGGCCCAGCCTGGTGGCCGGCGCATCGACAGCCTCGTGCGCAGCATTGATGTCTATCCGACAATCCTGGAAGCGGTCGGCGTGCCCAGCCCACAACCGGTCACCGGCGAATCGCTGCTCGGCCTGCTGCAGGGGCGCGCCGGCGAGCCGCGCTACGCCTACGCCGACGGCCCGCACAAGTACGACCTGAACGCGGCGATGCTCGCGCGGCGCCCCAAGGACGGCAACCTGTATTGCCTGACCGACGGCACCTGGAAACTTCTGCTGCGGCTGGACAACCAGGACGACAGCGAGCTGTTCAACCTCGCGTCCGACCCGCGCGAGGCCCGCAACGTGTATCGCACCGAGGTCGCACAGGCGGAGCGACTGCGCCGCATCCTGGACGATCTGAACCCGTATCAGCTCGAGCCATTCGCGGACGAGGGCCGCGGCGACCGCGGGGCGCTCAAGGCCCTGGAGAGCCTCGGCTACGTCGGCAGCCGGGCGGATGACCAAATCGAACCGGATACCCAACCGACTTCACGGAACGCGCCCTCCGACGACTGACGCCCCGGTCAACGACCGCTCTGCGCATTGAGCGCATCCACCAGCACGGTCGGCACGCGCCGCATCCGCACAATCGCCGCCCGCTCGCTACCCTTGACCTTGTGCGGGGAAACGAATTCCCAGACCACCTCGCCCGCGGGCGTCACCTCGAACGCGCGGCCTTTGTCCGACTCCGCGATCAGCGTGTTGCCGTTGGGCAGTCGCTGCGCCGAGCCTTTGCTCGCTGTGTAGAACGAAGTCGCCGGCTGCGCCTGGTAGCGCCAGACGATCTGGCCGGCCAGCGGATCGATTTCGAGCACGCGCGACGCCCCGCGGCCCAGGCCATTGTCGAACACCAGGATGTGCCCGTTTTCGAGCACCTGGGCATCGTGCGGCCCGCTCAATTCTTCCTCCCCCCACGCCCAGACCACTTCGTTGCGCTCCCAATTGAAGACGGCGATGCGATCCTGGTGCCGGAAACACACCAGGATGTTGCCCAGGTCATACAGCGGGTGCCGGCCGACCAAGTGCTCGCGGTGCAGCCACTCGACCGAGTTCGAGTGAAACACGTCCACCCACGGCGGCCCGCCCAGCACCGACGGCCCCACGCGCTTCAGGCGGAAGACCTTCGCGCTCCGCCGCACGGCCGCCAGCATCGAATGCGCCGCGCTCACCGTGCCATCGGCGTTTAGCAGCGTCAGGTAATCGTCGCGCGTGGGCACCTGCGCATTGATCTCCGGCTCCATCCGCCGCTCGAATGTGAGCACCAGCAGCTTCCCGTCGGGCACCGGCGTGATGTCGTGGTGGGCGCGGAGTTGTTTCTTCCACAGCACCTGGCCGTGCCAGTCGAGCCGCAGCACGTAACGCGACTCGTCCGCGATCCGCTCTGGAGGCCCGCCATCCTTCCAGACGTACGGGGCGGCGCCCACGGCGACCAGGTCGCCATTGGGGAGCAGCTCGGCACGCTCCCAGCGATCGCTCGGGGCATGATTCCAGGACCTGAGCACCCGCCCCTGCGCATCGATCAGCTCAGCGCGGCTGAGCATCTGCACTTCGTACAGGTTGTAGCCGGGGCAAACACGCTCCGCGTCGCAGAACACGACCCCCTCGGGCTCGTCGCCGCGTGCCGCCATGCTGTCCACGTATGGCAACGAGCGCAGCCGGTCAATGTCACCGGTCGTCGCCGCGGGCGGCGGCGCGGTCCCCGCCTCGGGCGGCTCGGTCTTACCGCAGCCGGCCAGGCACGCGCCCATCATCAGCAGAACCACCCCCACGGTCCGCAGGCATACCACGTGCGCCATCGCCGGCATCCGCCGCGCTTTTGAGGTACCGGCGTTCACTGAGCCCGTTCGCCGGCGCCGGGGGTTGCGGGCCGTGCCAGAAACTCGCCCAGCGCGGCTACGGCGGCGTCCGCCAGGTCGTCCTCGCCGCCCTCGCGGAATGACTGGCTCTCGGACTTGACGAGGGCATCGAGCGCCGGTTGGCCAGCCACCGTCATACGGACGCGCGCCAGCAGCAGCCCGCCGCTCAACAGGCCCTTCTTCTGGAAGTACTGGACATCGCTGGTCACGGCGAGTTGCGGCTCTCCGCCGGGATACCGTGGCCGCAGCCGGGCCACGAGCTGATTGGCCGAGCGGTCGTAGGCCCGGAGCACGGCGCTGGGGCACAGGCCCGGGCCGATCGTCGTCGTGGCCGGCGAAAACGTCAGCTCCGCCGCGCGCGCTAGCGCCGCCGCATCGGGCTGCGTGATGATCAGCACTTCGCCCTGCGCGCCGCGCACTTCGTAGTACGCCTGCTTGACCACACTGAAGCAGCCCGTCAACGGTAAGAACGACACCATCAGCGCCAAGACGGCGCCGCGCTGTAAACGTGTGCGCATCACATCCTCCCGGCCCACATCACGCATCGGAGAGACGCGCGGCGTCGGCATCCGAGATCTCGAAGTTGCTGTGCACCGCCTGCGTGTCATCGTGCTCTTCGAGGGCGTCGATCAGCTTCATCATCCGATCGGCCTCTTCACCCTGGAGCATGACCGACGTCGATGCGACCATCGACACTTCGGCACTCTCCGGCGTGATGCCGGCCGCCTCGAGGGCCTTCGAGACCGCGCCGAACACCGCCGGATCGCAAGTCAGCTCGAACGCATCCCCCAGCGCGCGGACGTCGTCAGCCCCGGTTTCCAGGGCGATCCCCGTGAGCGTGTCCTCGTCGGCCTTGTCGGCCGTGATCAGGAAGACCCCGCGTTTCTTGAACAGCCGCGCCACGCAGTTGGCCGCACCGATCCGCCCGCCGCGGGCCTCGAAGATCTTCTTGATCTCGGGCGCGGTGCGGTTGCGGTTGTCCGTGAGCACGCTGCACAGGATCGCCGCCCCGCCGGGACCGTAGCCCTCGAAGAGCAGTTCCTCGTACGTTGCACCGCCCAGTTCACCCGTGCCCTTCTTGATCGCGCGCTCGATCGTGTCCTTCGGCATGTTCGCCGCGCGGGCCGCATCGATCGCGTAGCGCAGCGTGAGGTTCATGTCAGGATCGCCCCCGCCCTGCCGCGCCGCGATGATGATGCCACGCGACAGCCGACTCCACGCCCGGCCGCGGCGCGCATCCGTGACCCCCTTTGCCCGCTTGATCCGTGCCCAGTGTGAATGCCCGCTCATAGTCCGTTCCCAGAAGTCGCGCGGCAATCGCAGCCGCCGCATTGTCGCTTCATTCTACGGCAACCGGCGGACGCCGCAAATCCCGTCCATCCGTCAGCGCCGCTTGACCGCCAACTGGTATAGCCGCCGTCCTTCCCGCAGATACTTGATCTCGAAATTCGTCGCCACCCGGGCCGCCTCCACGCCGAATTCCGGATCGTCGAACGGCGTCTCCCGCAGACCCGGATGGCTCAACAGCAGGCCCCGGATAACCTCGAAATACTCGGCGTGGTCCGTCTGCACCGCCCAGTGCCCGCCCGGTACCAGGCATTCGACCGCGGCGTTGACGAACGCCGGCTGGAACAGGCGACGCTTCTGGTGCCGCCGCTTCGGCCACGGGTCGGGGTGGTAAACGTGCAGCGCGGTCAGCGAGGCCCGCGGACACACCACCCGGATAAAGTGGCTGGCATCCGTGCGCAGCATCCGCACGTTTGGCACACCCCATCGCGTCAGGCGGTCCGCCGCGAAGCGATAGAACTCGTTCGCCCACTCGATGCCCAGGAAGTTGCGCTCCGGCCGCGCCCGCGCCCGGCGCAGCAGGAACCCCGCTTTGCCTGTGCCAATCTCCACCTCGACGGGGCGCTCGTCACCGAAGAGGACCTTCCAGGTGAAGTCGGTCAGCTCGTGGAGTTCAACGATCACATTGGGCGACGGCATGGCAACGTGAACTATCGGACCTCGACGGCCCGCGCCGGACCCGGCAATGCCGGCCCGTGCGCGCGCCGATGTAACCGATACGGAGCCGGACCCGGCCCGGCTCATCGCGCACAGCTTTTCTAAAGGAAGTGCGGCCGTGCGGCAACCAGTTCCCATTCCTACCGAGCGTCGCAAGGATCCGCGCTACCCGCAGGCCTTCGCGTTCTGGATCTGCCCGGAAGAGGGGTACCCGCGCACCAGCGCCTGGATGCTCGACATGTCGGCCGGCGGCGCCGCGTTCCTGACCGCCGCCGCCGAGGCCCCACCTGTCGGCGCCCGCATCAAGCTGGTCGAGATGCAGACGCACGACCGGCTGGTCCGCGAAGGGGCGGTGACCTTGCCGACGTTCGCACGGGTGCTCCGGCACGACGGCACCGAAGGCCTCACGCGCCGCGTCGCGGTGCGCTTCGAATCCGACGCCCAGTTGCCGATCGATCCGCTCAAACGCCGCACCGCCGCGGCCGTCTGCCCGCATTCGCCGTCCGCCCCGCCGTTGCCGCCGCCGGGCGTCACCCGGATGCCTGGCATCATCCGCGCGGCCGAGCGGACCGGTTCCGCCTCCGCGTGCTGAGCCGCCCACACCGCCGGGGCACGACTATACTCATGACTGGCCGAGTCCGCCGGACGGGTATCTCCCGCCCGGCGAGTCCACGACTGCAGGAGCGCGAAATGGGCCGACTCTTTGATGACGCCACCCGCACGATCGGCAATACGCCGCTGGTCCGCATCAATCGCATCATTCAGGCCAAGGCCACAGTCTACGCCAAGCTCGAATTCTTCAACCCGCTCAAGAGCGTGAAAGACCGCATCGGCGTGAGCATGGTCGAGGACGGGGTCCAGCGCGGCAAAATCCGCCCGGATACCACGCTCATCGAGCCGACGTCCGGCAACACCGGCATCGCGCTGGCGTTCGTCTGCGCCGCCCGAGGCCTGAAGCTCATCCTGACCATGCCGGAAAGCATGAGCCAGGAGCGGCGGGCCGTGCTGCGGCACCTCGGGGCGGAACTGGTGCTGACACCCGCAGCGGAGGGCATGAAAGGCGCGATCCGCAAGGCCGAAGAGCTCGTCGCCGCGACGCCCGGCGCCTTCATGCCGCAGCAGTTCCGCAACCCAGCCAACATCGCGATTCACAAGCAGACCACCGCCGAGGAGATCTGGAAGGACACGGACGGCCAGGCTGACATCCTCGTCGCCGGCGTCGGCACCGGCGGGACCATCACCGGCGTCGGCGAGGTCATCAAGCAGCGCAAGCCGACTTTCCAGTGCATCGCCGTCGAGCCGACGCATTCCCCGGTGATCACGCAGGCCCGCGCGGGCCAACCGCTGCAGCCCGGGTCGCACAAGATCCAGGGTATCGGCGCGGGCTTCATCCCCGAGAACCTGCACCTCGACGTGATCGACGACGTGGTACAGGTCAGCAACGACGAGGCCTTTGCCTGGGCGCGCCGGGCAGCCCGCGAGGAAGGCATCCTCTGCGGCATCAGCTCCGGGGCGGCCCTGTGCGCGGCCGACCAGGTCGCCCGCCGGAACGAGAACCAGGGTAAGCTGATCGTCGTGATCCTGGCATCCGCGGGCGAGCGCTACCTGTCCACACCACTGTTCGAGCAGTAAGGCGAAGCTCCAGCGTCACCGTACCAGGGGAGAGCGAAGCTCCAGCTTTGCCGCGAGCGCCTATTCCCGCCGCGCCACCCAACCGCTAAGCTGCCCCTTTTGCCGGCCCGGAAACGCCGGCACCGGCTTGGGAGCGAATGAACCGTAATGACGACACAGAAGGCAACCAACATCACCTGGCACGAGGGTCACGTCGAGCGCGCTGATCGCAACCGGCTGCTGAAGCAGAAAGGCGCAACGATCTGGTTCACCGGCCTGCCCTCCTCCGGCAAGAGCACGATCGCCTTTACGCTCGAGCACGCTCTGACCGAGCGCGGGCACCTCGCGTACGTGCTGGATGGCGACAACATCCGCCACGGGCTCAACAAGAATCTGGGCTTCTCGCCCGAGGACCGCAACGAGAACATCCGCCGCATCGGCGAAGTCGCCAAGCTGTTCGCGGACGCCGGCGTGCTGACCTGCACGAGTTTCATCAGTCCGTACCGGGCGGATCGCGACCAGGCGCGGAAGATCCACGCCGAGGCGGGGCTGCCGTTCATCGAGGTCTTCGTGCAGGCCTCGGTCGATTTGTGCGAGCAGCGCGATCCGAAGGGCCTGTACAAGAAAGCCCGCGCCGGCCAACTCAAGGAATTCACCGGCGTATCCGCGCCGTACGAGGAGCCGCTGAACCCGGAGCTGGTGCTCGACAGCGGCGAGCTCGATCCGAAGCAGGCCACCGCGGTTGTGCTGGCATACCTGGCAGCCAAGGGTCTGCTGCAAGGCACGTAGGCGTCGGTCACCGCGAGCCCAGTTGATTCCCAGACCACTCCGTGGCATCGTGCGCTACCATGAAACGCACGCTCACGCTTTCGGATCGCGCTGCCGGTGTCTTGCTCCACCCAACTTCGCTGCCCGGCCGCCACGGCTGCGGCGACCTCGGCCCCGCGGCGTACGAGTTCGTCGACTTCCTGGCGGCGGCCGGCGTCCGCTGGTGGCAGATGTTGCCGGTCGGCCCGCCCGGCCTCGCCAACTCACCCTACGCCGCCCTGTCCGCCTTCGCTGGCAACGCCCTGCTGATCAGCCTGGAGCGTCTGGTCACGGACGGGCTGCTCGACGCGGCGGACAGCGTGCCGGCACGCGGCTTACCGCCCGACCGCGTGGCCTACAGCGTCGTCACGCGCTACAAGCACGCGCGCCTGCGGAAGGCTTTTGACCGCTTCGTGCAGCGCGGTGGTCTGAAACGGCGTGCCTTCACGCAGTTCTGTGCCGCACAGTCCGCCTGGCTCGACGACCATGCGCTGTACACCGCGCTGCGCCAGGCCCACGGCAACGCAGCCTGGCCAGAATGGCCGCGCGACGTGCGGCTGCGCGAGCGTGCCGCGCTGCGTCAAGCCCGCGACACACTGCGCGCCGCCATCGACTGCGAACGTTTCGTGCAATTCGAGTTCGACCGGCAATGGAGCGCGCTCAAGAAGTACGCGAACACGCATGGCGTCGGCCTCATCGGCGACATCCCCATCTTCGTCGCTCACGACAGCAGCGACGTCTGGAGCCAGCGCGCCCTTTTCGATCTCGACGCCGCCGGCCGACCGCGGACGATCTCCGGCGTGCCGCCCGACTATTTCAGTCGCACGGGCCAGCTCTGGCGGCATCCGCACTACGCCTGGCGCCACCATCAAGCCACCGGCTTCGCGTGGTGGATTGCGCGGTTCAGGCGGATGCAGGCGCTGTTTGATGCGGTCCGCATCGACCACTTCCTCGGCTTCAATCGTGTGTGGGCCGTGCCCGGGCGGGCACAGACGGCGCGACGCGGCAAGTGGGTCAAGACCCCCGGCCGGGAGTTGTTCACCGCTCTGCGCCGCGCGCTGGGCCGGCTGGAGATCATTGCCGAGGACCTGGGGCTGGTCACGCCGGAAGCCGCCGCGCTGCGCGACCGCTGCGGATTCCCCGGCATGCGGCTGCTGCACTTCGGGTTCGGCCCGGGTAACGGCCCCCGCTATAACCAGCCACACACCTTCCCGCGCAACTGTGTCGTCTATCCCGGGACACACGACAATGAGACGACGGTCGGCTGGTTCGCACATCTGCGCCAAGCCGCGCACAAGCGCCGCCCCGCCGGCACACTCAGCGATTACGACCGCGTGTTGCGCTATCTCGGCACCGACGGCCGCGCGATCCACTGGGACATGATCCGCCTGGCGTTGTCGTCGCCAGCCAACACGGCGATCATCCCCGCACAGGACCTGCTCGGTCTGGGCAACGAGGCCCGCATGAACACGCCAGCCACGACCACCGGCAACTGGCAGTGGCGGCTGCGGCCGGGGCGCCTGACGCCGACGCTCGCGACACGTCTGCGCGAAATGACCGAAGTCTACGATCGTGAGAGGTGAAGACGCCGATGCCGAACAAGCGGAATACGAAGCCGGATGTGCTTGCGCGCGTGGACGCCCTGGCGCGGAACCTGTGGTGGACGTGGAACCCCGATCCGCAGCGTTTGTTCGCCGCGCTCGATCCAGCGCTCTGGGAAGCGACCAACCACAATCCCATCGCGACATTGGCGGCGTTACCGCCCGAGCGGCGGGACGTGGTCAGCAACGAGCCGGCGGTTCTCGCCTTATTGCGCGACTGTGAGCGCCAACTGGCGAAGTATCTGGCGGCGCCGACGTGGTTCCGCCGGTCGGCGACCGCGCCGCAGCGCCGCGTGCGTGTCGCGTACTTCTGCGCCGAGTTCGGTCTGCACGAGTGCCTGCCGCAATACGCCGGCGGATTGGGAGTACTCGCGGGCGATCACCTCAAGTCCGCTTCGGACCTGGGCATTCCGCTCGTCGGTGTCGGACTGCTGTACCGCTGCGGGTATTACCGCCAGGAGCTGCGCCGCGATGGCACAACGCACGCCGTCTTCCCCCGCCACGATTTCAGCCGACTGCCGATCATTGACACCGGCAAGGTCGTGTCCGTGCCGCTCGGCCGCCGGAGCGTTCGCGCGCGCATCTGGCGCGCGCAGGTCGGCCGCGTGCCGCTCTACCTGCTCGATACTGATATCCCGGCGAATCGCCCGCGCGACCGTGCCATCACCGAGCGGCTTTACGGCGGCGACCAACAGACGCGCATCCAGCAGGAACTCCTGCTCGGCGTTGGCGGTGTGCGAGCACTGGACGCACTGGGCGTCCGCGCCAACGTATTCCATCTCAATGAAGGACATGCTGCGTTCTGCACGTTGGAACGCCTGCGACAACTGCGCCAGGCCGGTGTCGGACACGCCCGCGCCGTCGAGCGCGTTCGCGCGTCAAGCGTCTTCACCACGCACACGCCCGTCCCCGCCGGCCATGACCGTTTCCCGCCCGCGCTGCTCGCGCGCTATCTCGGCCCGCTGCTCGATGCGCTGCGTCTCAGCCGGACGGATGCACTCGCACTCGGGCGCGAGAACCCGCGCGACCGCCACGAGCCGTTCTGCATGACGGTCCTCGCGCTGCGCCTGAGCGGGCGCTGCAACGGCGTCGCGAAGTTGCACGGCGAGGTCTCGCGCCGCATGTGGCAGCACGTCTACGGCGCACGCCGGCCGAAAGACGTTCCCATCGGACATATCACCAACGGCATCCACAGCGCGACGTGGCTCGCGCCGGAGATGCGGCCGCTGTACGACAAGTACCTGAAGCCGCGCTGGCTCGCCGCGTCGCCGACCGACGACGGCTGGCGCAACGCCGGTCGCATTCCGCCGGCCGAACTCTGGGCCGCACGCCAGCGCCTGCGCGCCCGCCTCGTGCACTTCATCCGCCAGCGCCTCGCGCAGCAAATCGCGCGCCGCTGCGAGCCGCTCTCCGAATTGATCGCCGCCTATGAGACATTCGACGAGCATGCACTGACCATCGGCTTCGCCCGCCGGTTCGCGACGTACAAGCGCGCCCTGCTGATCTTCCACGACGCGCAGCGCCTCGCCGCCATCCTCGGCGATCCGCGCCGCCCCGTGCAACTCGTCTTCGCCGGCAAAGCGCATCCCGCAGACGCCGCCGGCCAAGCGCTCGCCCGGCAGGTCTACCGCATGGCACGCCAAGCCGGCTTCCGCGGACGCGTCGTGCTGCTCGAGGACTACGACATGCACGTCGGGCGCCTGCTCACCAGCGGCTGCGACGTCTGGCTCAACAACCCCCTGCGCCCGCAGGAGGCCTCCGGCACCAGCGGCATGAAGCCCCCGCTGCACGGCGGCCTCAACTGCTCGATCCTCGATGGCTGGTGGCCGGAAGCGTACAACGGCCGCAACGGCTGGGCGATCGGCGAGGCCCGCCCCCAGCGCACACGCGCCGCACAGGACCGCCACGACGCCGACGCGCTCTACCGCCTGCTCGAACGCGAGATCGTGCCGCTGTTCTATCGACGCGACCGCGCCGGCGTGCCGCGCGAATGGGTCCGCCGGATGACCGCTTCCATGAAGACCATCTGCGGCCAGTTCAACACGCACCGCATGCTGGCGGAGTACCTGGCGCTGTATGCCCCGCGCGGCTGATCTGCAGCCCACCCGCGATTCCCGGCGTTTTGGTTTGAGGTCACCGGCCGGATTCGCTATCGTGCAGGAAGAATGGTCGCGCGGGGGCACGTGCTGGGTCCTGCCCCGGCGGGCGGCAGCGGCCGGCCCATGAAGGACAAACCGGATGCTTTGGCAAGCGATCTGCGCTCTGGCCGCGGGGCTGCTCCTCACGACGGCCCTCGTCTTCGCCCAACCCCAGCTCGACGAGCGTGTCGCCGACGACGTCTTCTACCAGTTCATGCCCATCGCCTGGCGTGATTCCGATAACGACACGTACCGCTTTGGCGACTTCAACGGCATGACCGCGTCGCTCGACTACCTCGAGCAGCTCGGCGTCACCGCCGTGTGGATGAACCCGGTCTTTCCATCGCCCGCCTACCACGGGTACCAACACGGCCGCGCCGACCAGCTCAACGCGTGGTTCGGCGACGAGGACGCCTTCGTCAACTTCATCCAGCAGGCCCACGCCCGCGGGATCAAGGTCTTCGTCGACCTCGTCTGCTACGGCATCAGCCACGACTCGCCCTGGTTCCAGAGCGCGTATGGCAACCCGTCCAGCCCGTATGACACCTGGCTCGCGTTCACCAATTCATCGAACACGACGTACCAGGGCAGCGTCTACACGACGTGGAACGGCAGCAGCGTCGGGTTCATCCACTGGGACCTGCGCAACTCGAACCCATTCAATCTCGTCACGAGTTGGTCGCAGAAGTGGCTCGACCCGAACCAGGACGGCGACCTGTCGGACGGACTCGACGGTTACCGCCTCGATCACGTCTGGGTGCAGTACGGCTACGGCCCGGACGGTTGGGGCTACAACCTCGACGACTTCTGGGCACCGTGGAAGGCCGCCCTGCAGACCGTCAATCCCGACGTGTTCATCTTCGCCGAGCAGGCTGACTGGGGCGTCACCGGCGCGACGCTGCTGCCGGTTTTCGACGCCACGTTCACCAAGCCGTTCGAGTTTGCCGCCCGCGACGCGCTCGCCAGCGAGAACGCCAGCGCGCTCTACAGCACCATGGCGGCCACGCTCGCGGAACTGCCGGACGGCAAGGCGTTCCTCGGCACGATCGGCGATCACGACGTGGACCGTTTGACGTCCGTGATCGGCGGCAGCCTGACGAAGGCGAAAGCCGCCGCCGCGGTCCTGCTGACGCAGCCGTTTCCGCCGGTGATCTACTTCGGTGACGAGCTGGGCATGCTCGGCGTGAAGGCCAACTACGGCAGCGACGCGAACGACATCCCGCTGCGCGAGCCGTTCAAGTGGAACGCGGTCGCCGGCGCGCCGATGAGCAACTACTGGATCCTGAACAGCCAGGCGTACAACAACCGCTTTTCGCAGAACAACGACGGCCGCTCGGTGCAGGAGCAGGCCGGCGTGACGGGCTCGCTGCTGGAAGAGTACCGGCTGCTGATCGCGACGCGCAGGGATCATGTCGCCCTGCGCCGCGGCTCGTATCACCCCATCACTGCCAGCAGCTCGCGCATCTGGGCGTTTCTGCGGCACCTCGCCGCGGAAGAGACGCTGCTTGTGGCGATCAACGTCTACGGCAGTACACGCACACCGGCGCTCGACCTGAGCAGCGCGATCATCCCCGGCGGCACAACTACGCCGATCGACATTATCAGCGGCCAGTCCCTGCCGGCTATCACCGACGCGAACAAGAGCGCCTACAGCGTATCGGTGCCGGCGTACGCCTATCGCATTCTGTCCGTCAACCTCATCCCCGGCGCGCCGCCGGTGAATACGATCGACGGCACTGAGATTCCGACGGACTTCACGGCCGGCGATCTCATCGCGACGCAGAACAACGCAACCGGGATGGGCGACAACGTCAACGAGCTGGACCAGTTGTACATCCATCCCGAAACGACCGGCCTGCGCATCGGCTTGAGCGGCAACCTCAACCCGAACGGCACCGGACTGTGCGTGTTCTTCGACACGCTCGCCGGCGGGCAGAACGTTCTGCGGATCGAGGGCGATTCGCCGCCGCCGTACATCCCTGGCCAACTTGCGGGGCTGCGCTTCGATGCCGGCTTTGCACCGGATCACCTCCTGTACCTCAATGTCTTCAGCGGAACGCTGTACGTCGATCAATTCACGCTACCGGCCACCGGCAACACGACCAAGACCTACCGCGGCGCCGGCACGATGAACGACGGCGACGGCTATCTCAGCGGCGGGCAAAACCCCAACGGCATGCAGATCGCGTTCAACAACACCAACACCGCCGGCGTGACGGATACGGATGCGTCCGGCGCCGCCACCGCGACGACGGGCTTCGAGCTGGTCGTGCCGTATCTCGACCTGGGCCTGCCCGCGACGCCGGACCAGACAATCGGCTTCGTGGTGTTCATCGCGGAGAGTGGCGGGCAGGTGGGCAACCAATGGCTGCCGGGACTGGGCGGCGGCTATTCCAACCTTGGCGTCGCGCCAGACCTGACGACGATCCCCGGAACGCAGTATGCGCTGGTGCCGCTCGTCCGGCGGGGCGACCTGAACTGCGACGGCGTGGTCGGCTTCGGTGACATCAATCCGTTCGTACTCGCGCTGACCGACGCGGCGCTGTGGCAGGTGACCTACCCGGCGTGCCCCACGCTCAACGGCGACATTGATGGCAATGGCAGTGTCGGCTTCGAGGACATCAACCCCTTCGTCACGCTGCTGTCGAATCCGTAGCGGTGGGCGGGAACCCACTCGCTGGCGCTCGGGGCTCTGATTGGCGCCCGCGCGCTTCGGGTTCGGAATGGGAGGGACACGGCGACGCTGTCAATCACGGCCTGGCTGCGCCAGACGGTGCCACGCCACGCGGGCCGCTGGCGCTAGGGGTCCTGATCGCCGGTGCTGCCTACGGCGGCGTCGTGAGCAGTGTCACGAAGGGGTTGATGTCCTCGAAGCCGACACTGCCGTTCCCGCTGATGTCGCCATTCAGCGGATTGCAGCCCGGATACGTGCTCTGCCACAACGTCGGGTTGGTAAGCAACAGCACGAACGGGTTGATGTCACCAAAACCGACCACGCCGTCGCAGTTCACGTCGCCGAGGATTACTTGCGTTGTCGGAATGCCGCTGATCTGGATATCGTCGATGTTCCAGCCGGAGTACGCGTACGCGCCGCTGCCGATGCGATAGCCCCAGCGCACGTACACGGTCGCTTGGTGGTCGGCCGTCGCGGAGAGATCGTACTCCTTCAGCGACCAGGCGCTGTCCGTCGTCACAATCGTCCCGTTCGACCAGACCGGGGTCCAGGTCGTGCCGTTGTTCGACACGTCGACCGTGGCGTATGCATACGGCTGGTAGTCGCTGTTCAGCCAGCGCTGGAAGCCCAGCTTGGTGTGGCTGTGATCGCTCAGGTCCACCGGTCCCAGCGTCACGTACCACGGCCCGCCGATCGTCGTCGCGTAATCACCGTTCAGGTTCACGCCGTACACGTTCGTGCCGGTCGCGCCGCTGCTTGGATCGGGGTTGCCGTGCGCAAGTCCGCCGCCGCCGGTCGGCTGACCGAACGCCCACTGGCCCTGCACCGGCCAGCCCGGATCGCTGTCGAGCGGATAGCTGACCACGACCTGCGGGCCGACGGCGGAGACCATGAAGTCGGCATCGGAAGCGTCCTCCGCGGCATTACCGTCACCGTCATGCGCGATGGCCTTCACGCGGCATTGCTCCGACGCCGGCAGGCCCACCGTCCACGCGTACGCGCCGGAGTTCGGCAGCCCGGCGGCGAGCGTGTGCGGATACGTCGCGCCGCCGTCCACCGAGAGCAGCAGGTCTACGCTTGCGACGCCGACGTCGTCCGTTGCCGTCCAGGTGATATCGTGCGTTTCGCCAGCGATCCAGAGTTCGCCGCCGTTTGGCGCATTCAAGGTGATGTGCGGGATCGGATCCGGCGCGGCGCTGGGGACGTGCATGACGATGCAGTGCATGGCACCGGCGGCGGTGATGATGCTTGAGTTATCAATCTGGTGGATCGTGTAGCCGGGCATGGCCGCCTGATAGACCGCCAGGGCCTGCGCGTCCTGGGGCACGTTGAACCGCGAGATGAACACCTGGTTGTTCAGGACGACCGCGTTCGTGTAGGTGTAGTGCGTGCCGCCCGACTGCCAGCCCGGCGTGCGGTAGACGGTGTAGCCGCGCGCGGTGAGGTCGGCGACGGCGTTCTCAGTAATCGTGTAGGGCTGGCCGGTCGCCTGAGCATACTGGCCGATGATGACCTTGTTGTCACCGGCTGGGAACATCCACATGTCGATGTGCTGCGTCGAGTCGAAGCTGGTCGGGAAGCCCGGGTAGATCGTCAGGTTGAGGTTCTGATACTGGAGGTAGTAGTTCTTCACCTGCTGTTCGGTCAGGCCGGGGTTCTCGTTCAGGATGAGCGAGGTCATGAACGCGTCGCCGTTGGCGAACAGGTGGAAGTTGCCGCCGCCGTGCGTGAGCGGGATGTCGTACTGCGGAATGCTCCACAGGGAACAGAGGTAATCGTTGAACGCGTTGTCGTTGGGGCGCGGGCGATTGTAGGTGTGGTCGATGACTGCCCAACTGCCGTTCTCGAGGATGAAGCGCGGACCGTAGTCGCGGATCCAGACCGTGTCGGTGGTGCGAACGATGAACTCGACCTGCGACATGTCCGCGCCCGCATTTGCCAGCGTGGTGGTCGCCGAAGTCTGCTCCGACGCTGTGTCGACCACGACCCACACGGTCGCAACCGGATCGAGCGTCGTGATCTTCACGACGAGCTCGGTCAGAATCGTCGTATAGCCCTCCCACGCGATGAAGAGCCCGTCACACGGCGCGTACTCCGGCGGGCAGTACACGGTCCCCGTCGGCGGCGCGAGCACGTCGCGCTGCACCGGCGGCAGCGGCAGCAGACGCTCCTCCGGCGTCAGGTAGGCGGGCAGTCCGTCGGCGTACTTCTCCGCGATCAGCGCCCGGATGTCGGCCTCCGCGCGGGACGGCGTCTGCGCCTCGCACCAGCTCGCGAGCGACAGGACCAGAATCAACGCGTACGCAGGCTTCATTGCGGCTGCTCCTTTCCCAGCGCGCCGTCGGGAGTATCAGACGGTGGTGCGCACTCCAGCCCGCACCCAGGCGATATCGCGCACCCGCCCGGCCGGGCCTGGTCTCATTGTAACGGGCGACGCCGGCGGAAGCAGCATGATTTCCCGCGTCTGGAGCGCCCGGCAAAGCGGCAGGGCCTGCGTGCTTACGGGGTCGACGACGTCAGCAGCAGCACGAACGGGTTGATGTCCGAGAAGCTGACCATGCCGTCACTGTTGATGTCCGCGTTGTAGAAGTGGCACATCGGGAACGCGGGATAATACTGATCCTCGCCGCCCGTGAGTGCCAGGATGAACGGGTTGATGTCGGCGAACGTCACCGAGCCGCTGCAGTTGGTGTCGCCCCGGCCGGCCCCATAACCCGTGTTGACGATCAGGTGCCCCACGCCACTGATCACCGACCCGCACTGGTTCGTGACGACGCAGTCGTAGAAGCCCGCGTGGAAGGCCTCCGCGCTCAGCACGGCCATGTACGCCGAGGTGACACCTGCGTAGTTGGGGCCGTTGGTGAGGTTCACGCCGTTGCGGCGCCACTGGTAGGTAATTGTCGGTGAGCCGGTGGCGATCACGTTGAACGAGGCGTTCTGATATTCGCTGATGGTGACGTCAACGGGCTGCTGGGTGATTTCGATTGAGGAGTAGACGCCCAGGAACACCAAGTTCGAGGCCGCGATGCAGCCGTCGGCCAGGTTCGTCACCAGGCAGTTGTACTGGTCGCTCACGTCGGCGAGGGTCACGTTCGCAATCGTCACGGTGGCCGTGGTGGCCCCGAAGATGTGGACGCCGTCATCGACCAGGTTCGTGGTTCCGATCCGCCACTGGTAGCCCGGCGAGGGGATGTCGACGGCACAGGTAAACTGCGCGTTCGTGCCGGAGCAGACGTTCGTGTTGGCCGGCTGCTGCGTGAACTGCGGCACCTCACACGGCGGGTAGTCGTAGCCGATCGCATCGAACACGTTCAGGTCCGCGGTCGAGAAGTAGTTCGGGTAGTGCGTCTCGCCGTAGCTGAAGGCCGGGTCCATCAGCCCGATCCACGGGCTGGTCTGCTCGCGGAAGTGGCTGGCCTGCCACGGATCGCCGTCCGACATACGGTACTCGGCCGAGATGAGGTCGGTGTTGTGATCGTCATCCGGGTTGTTGTAGTCGATCAGTCGGGGACGGACCTGGAACTCGGCAAGCGTATCCGGGTTGTAGTCCTGCGTGCCATCCGTGCGCTGGAAACGGAAGAGGTCCAGCCCCTGCATGCCCGTGCCGCTGTCCGTCGCTGAGACGAAGCCGAGCGCGTGGCCGGTCTCGTGCAGGGCCACGTCGACAAAGGACATCGTGCTACCGCTGATGCCGTTCGAGGGGTCGTAGTCAAACGAGAACTGCGTGTTGAACGTCATCGACGCGGCGTTGCCGGTGGTCGTGCCGATCGTGGCGCGGTAGTTGGCCCGCGTCCAGCTGAGCGACGACACGTTCGTGATCGTGTCCGTGGACCCGTTGTAGCGCACGGGCACCGTGCTCGTGGTCGGCAGCCAGGTCTGCAGTGTGTCGTCCGAGTCCATCCCGTTAATCAGGCCGTTCTTCGAGTTCGTGTAGGACACGCCGTTCACGTAGTTCGGCGAGGTGGCCCCGATCACCGACGGATCGCCCATGTTCTGGAACGTGAGGGGGATCGTCACCGTGATCGGATCGGCGAAGAGCGACTCGAGGTAGGCCTCCACCAGCGTGAGCGCCGTCACCGCCTGCGCTGGCACGGAACCGTCGGTCGAGAACACAATGTTGATGGCGGTGGTGCGCTCCGGCCGCGGCGTGTCGATGATCACCACAGGCCCCGTGCGCAGCGCCTCGGCATGGTGCTCGGCGAAAGCCCGCAGGTCCTCATTCGAGATATTCGTCGGATTGGAGCCGCACATCAGGGTCCAGCGCTGCTCGGTCTGGATGACGATCTCGCTGCCGTCGGCGTAGAGCGTGCTCAGCTCAGGCTCGCCCGGGATGACGTAGCTCGGCCAGACAACCGCCGGTGCCAGTATTCCCTCATCCAGTTCAGGTACGCGGGCGTCATCCGCGAGTGCGAGCGCGGTACTCAGCGCACCGATCAGCAGAACGCTCGCAAACCGCTCGGCGCGCAGCGGCACACGGTCCTTCCATTCGCGCATGATCATCAGCCGACTCCCAAGAAAAGATCCTGCCTTCGGTGCATGCTGCTACCATGTGATCGCGTGCACGAGTTCGCGACGGGTGCTGGCACGCGCTACCGGACGTGAGTCCACAGACACCCAGGACACGCCCTCGTCGGTGGACCCCGGGCATCCCAGCGCACGTCGCGGGCAACTGCGTTTCCGGGGCAGAGCGCATACACCCTGCGCCGAAACGCTATAAGCTTTACACTGAGCCTATCCGTTGCGCATACCCAAGTCAAGTTTGTGCCCCGCGCCGCGCTGCTGAAGCCCTATATTCCGCGACGATTCCAGGCGCCATCCGCATCTCGCCGCGTTCCGGCACGCGAATGATGATCGTGAGCGCGCCACGCCGCTTATCGGACGCATGGGCGCCGCCGCGGACGGCGGACCTTTGGCCGGCGCGCGACGCTCGTTACACTGTCCCAGCGCGGCCCAGCGGTGGGCCGGGCCGCATGGAATTCGACCATGCCGTTAGCAGCTCGGATCATGACCAGCGCCGCGCTCCTCGTTGCGGGGTGCGCACTCAGCGGTTGCACGCGGACCACGGCACCGGCCCGGGTCAGCCGCTCCCGTGAGATCATGGGCACGCTGGCTACGCTCACGGCGGTCGCCGACGACGAGGGCCGGGCCGCAGCCGCCGTCGAGGCCGGCTATGCTCGCCTCGCGGACGTGAACCGCCTGATGAGCGACTACGTCGCCGAGAGCGAAATCGGACGGCTAAACCGCCTGCCCGCAGGGAGCCCCGTCGCGGTTGCGCCGGAGACGTTCCAGTGCGTGCAGCGCGCCGTCGAGTTCGCGCGGGACAGCGGCGGAGCTTTCGACGTGACGTGCCGCCCGCTCGTAGCGCTCTGGAGGGCCGCCGGCGAGCAGCAGCGCCTGCCGACGGCCGACGAGCTGCGCCAGGTACGCGACCTGGTCGGAACCGAGAAGCTTACGCTCGACGCTGGCGCGCACACGATCACGCTACAGCGCGCCGGCATGCAAATCGACTTGGGTGGGATCGCGAAGGGCTACGCGCTGGATCTCGCGGCCCAGGCGATGCGACAGACCGGCGCTGCCAGCCTGCTCATCGACGTGGGCGGCGATGTGCTGGCGCTCGGGTGCGCGCCCACCGGCCAGCCGTGGCATGTCGGTGTCAAGCACCCTTTCACGGGCGGGCTCATCGCGGTGCTGCAGATCAGTGACCGGGCCGTGGCGACGTCAGGCGTGCAGCAGCGTTTCCACGAGATCGGCGGGAAGCGCTATTCGCACATCGTGGATCCGCGGTCCGGCCAGCCCGCAGAGCAGGCACCCAGCGTGACGGTGATCGCCCGTGACGGGATCACGGCGGATGCGTGGGCGACGGCGTTCAGCGTGCTCAGCGTCGCCGAGGGGAAAGAACTGCTCGCGGCGGGGGCTGCGCCGGGCGTGGAAGTGCTGTGGATCACGGGGTCGGCCGCGCAGCCGGTGCTGGACCAGACGCCGGGGTTCGCGGCCTACATGGTGCGCTAATCGCCGGGAGGGCAGACGGGGGCTGCCACCTCGGCGCCGTTCGCGGCGAGCCGCGCCGCGTATTCTGGCTTCGGCTTGCCGAACTGCACGAGCACCTCGGCCGGGCACTTGTCGAGCACCGGCTGGAAATCCTCCTGCCCGGTGTACTTGTCGTAGTTGAGGTAGGCGAGGTTGTCCTTGACCTCGAAGACCTCGGCCAGAAGGCGCTGGCAGGCCTTGCAGCCCATGCAGCCGACCTTGCACACCTGCTTGACGTTGCGGGCCGGCTCCTTGTTGGCACAGGCGACCACGAGCATCCGGTCCTGCTTGAAGGGAATTTGCTCGATCAGGCTGCGCGGGCAGGCCTTCACGCAGGCACCGCAGCCGGTGCACTTGTCGTAGTTGACGACCGGCTTGCCGGCGACCATGTGGAGGGCGTCGAACGTGCAGGCCTTGGAGCAGTCGCCGAAGCCCAGGCAGCCATACGTGCAGGCCTGCGTGACGCCGACGATGTGCGCTTCGGCGCAGGTGCGCACGCCCTCGTATTCGACCACGCCGAGCTTGTCCTCAGCGCGGGCGGCGCAGTGAATGACCGGGCGATAGGGGAAGGTCTCGACGACTTCGATGCCGAGCACCGCCGCGACCTTCCTGGCCACGGCGGAGCCGCCGACCGGGCAGCCGTCGCAGGCGGCGCGCTGTTCCACGACGGCCTTGGCGAAGTCCGCACAGCCGGCGAACCCGCACCCGCCGCAGTTGGCAGCCGGCAGGACCTCGGCGACCTGCCCGATGCGCGGGTCCTCGTCGACCCGCAGCTTCTCCTTGGCCACGCTCAGCAGCGTCGCGAATACGAGCGTGAGCCCGAACAGCACGACTCCCGCCATCAGGACGGTCATGATTCCATCTCCACAGCAGCGTTACTTGCCGATCCCGGCAAAACCCATGAACGCGAGCGCCAGGATGCACGCCGTCAGCAGCGTGATGCCCGCGCCGCGGAACGGTTGGGGGACGTCGCTGAACTGCACGTGCTCCCGGATGCCGGCCATGATCGTGATGGCCAGCGCGAAGCCGACCCCGCCGCCGAAGGCAAATACCGTCGACTTCAACAGGCTGGCCTTGTAGACGTCGTTCATATCGATCAGCAGGCAGGCGCCCAGGATCGCGCAGTTCGTCGTGATCAGCGGCAGGAACACGCCGAAAGCCGTGTACAGCGACCGGAAGAACTTCTTCAGGTACATCTCGACGAGCTGCACCATGGCGGCGATCACCATGATGAACGCCACGTACTTCAGGAAGTACAGGGCCTCCGGATTGCCGATGGCGCTGCCGATCGGCGTCAGGATCCAATGCACGATCATCCAGGTCACGACGCCGGACACGGTCATCACGAACGTTACCGCGCAGCCCATGCCAAAGGCCATGTCCACCTTGCGGGACACGCCCAGGAACGGGCAGATGCCGAGGAACGTCGAGAAGACGAAGTTGTTGATCAGCACGACCCCGATGAAGATTCCGATCAGTGCGCCGAAGTCCATCACGCACCTCCCTTCGCCGCCGCGCGGGACCGCACATGGTTCACGATGCCGATCACGATGCCCAGCGTCAGGAACGCGCCGGGCGGCATGATCATCACCACCCAGGCATGCGGCTCGAACAGCTTGGGATCGAGGTGCCAGCTCCAGCCGGCGTCCTGCAGGATCGTGATCCCGCCGGTGCCCAGCAGCTCACGCACAGCGCCCAGGATGCACAGCGCCAGGGTGAACCCGAGGCCGCAACCGAGGGCGTCGACAAGCGACCGCAGCACGCCGTGCTTGCTGGCGACGACCTCCGCCCGGGCGATGATGATGCAGTTCACAATGATCAGCGGCACGAACGGCCCGAGCTTCTTGCTGACCTCGAACACGTAGGCCTTCAGCGTGAGGTCCGCGATCGTGACGAACGTGGCGATCGTCAGCGTGAAGATCAGGATCCGCACGTGCGGCTGGATGAGGTTCCGCAGCAGGCTCGTGACCAGGTTGCTCATCGTCAGCACGAAGATCACCGCCGCACCCATCACCAGCGCGTTCTCGACCGAGTTGCTCACCGCCAGCGTCGGGCACATCCCGAGCAGCTGCACGAGCACCGGGTTGTTCGCGACAATCCCGTCCGTGAACTGCTTCAGGTTGGAGCCGTTGTTTTCCGCCATCGTCAATTACTCCCTCCGGCCGCGTCGGCCGGCACCTGGCGCCGCTGCTGCAGCTCCGGCCGCACGCGCGCCAGGGCCGCGTTGACGATGTCCGTCACCGCCTTGCTCGAAATCGTCGCCCCGGTCACCGCGCGCACCTCGTTCTGGCCCGCCACTGGCGGATGCTTCTGCACCGTGATCGGCCGCCCCGCGTCCAGGCCCTGGTATTGTCCGGCCCACTCCGCCTCGGCGATCTTGTTGCCCAGCCCCGGCGTCTCCACGTTCTCGATGACTTTGAGGCCGGTGAGCTGGGCACAGTCGGGCGCGAGCCCGGCCACGATGCGGATCTTGTCCGCGAAGCCGTTGCCCAGCATGTCAAGCGCCCAGCCCACGAACCGGCCCTGTGCGTCGAAACACTTGAACACGTTGCGGTCATACGTCGGTTTGAGATCCACCGTCTCGGTCTTCACCGCGCCGGGCACGACTTCGCCGATCGCCTCGTTCAGCGCCTTCGCCTGGTTCACCTGGATGCGCGGCAGCAGCGTGGTCTGCGCCCCGGCCAGCAGCACCGCGAACACGATGCCCAGCACCAGGATCAGCCAGGATTCCTGCACGAACTTCTGCACCGTACGTCCTCCAACCCGCTACGCGGGCACCTTGCCGCCGAACGGCGTCGGCAGCGTCCAGCGCTCGATCAGCGGGGTCAGCGCGTTCATGATCAGGATCGCGTACATCACACCCTCGGGATAGCCGCCGTACAGGCGAATCAGCATGACCAGCACGCCGGCGCCGAGGCCGAAGATCCATCGCCCGCACGGCGTAACCGGCGCGCCGACGTAGTCCGTCGCGATGAAAAACGCGCCAAACACCAGGGCGCCGCTGAGGAGTTGATATTCAACCACCTGGAAGCGGTGTCCGATGGCGCCGCCCGCCGCGATGAACGCGAACACGGCCGCCGCCAGCAGCATCCCCAGGGCCGGCCGCCAGTCGGCGACCTTTCTGATCACCAGGTAGAGCCCGCCGATCAGCGCCGCGAGCGCGCTGGTCTCGCCGACGCAGCCCGCGACCCTGCCGAAGAACAGGTTCGCCACGCTGGCCAGCACGTCCGAGCCGTACTTCGCGGCCGCCAGCGGCGTGGCCCGCGTGACCGCGTCGACATCCCCGATCGCCCGCAAGGTGCCCGGCTCCATCCAGGTCGTCAGCGCAACCGGGAAGCACACCATCAGGAACGCGCGGCCGACCATCGCGGGGTTGAACAGGTTCTGCCCCAGCCCGCCGAAGACCATCTTGCCCAGCCCGATCGCCACAACGCCCCCGATGAAAGCCTGGTACAGGCGCAGGCCGGGCGGCAGCGAGAACGCGAGAATCACGCCGGTGACCAGGGCCGAGCCGTCGCCCAGCGAGCTCTGTGTGCGGCCGCGCATCCAGTTGGCCACGGCTTCGGCGGCGAGACAGCCGGCGGTCGTGACCAGCGTCAGCCACAGCGCGTTCAGCCTGAAGTTCCACAACGCGACGACAAACAGCGGCACCAGCGCGAGCAGGACCTCGAACATGATGCGCCGCGTGGTCGCCGAGTCCGACAGGTGCGGCGCCGGACTGACGAGAAAGCCGCGCGCGGCTTCCGGTTTCTGCGGGGCCACCGGCAGCGGCGTGCCCGAAGCCTGGACAGCATCGCTCATCGAATCTGACACTCCTTCGCCGGCGCTGCGCGGCCGGCGCTTCCACCCACTGCAATCCGCGTCACTTGGCGGCCGGCTTGGCCTGGCTCTGCTTCTTCGCCTGGAGGATCCGCCACTGGTTCTTGCCCGAGCGGATGTACTGCGGCAGCGGGATCTGCGCCGGGCACACAAACGCACAGCAGCCGCATTCGCAGCAGGCGTTCAGGTCGTACCGGTTGGCCAACTCGTAGTCCCGATGCTTGACCGCGTGCGCAATCTTGGTCGGCACGAGGTGCAACGGGCAGTTGTCGATGCAGCGCCCGCAACGGATGCAAGGCGTTTCCGCCCAGCGGGCCGTTTCCGCCGCCGTCATGACCGTGAAACCGCCCGTGCCTTTCACAATGGGTACGTTCAGGTTCGGCACGCACGGGCCCATCATCGGCCCGCCGGCCAGCACCTTCACGGCCGCCTCCGTCACGCCGCCGCAGGCCTCGAACAGGTCGGCGAGCAGCGTGCCGAGCGGGACGAGCCAGTTGCCCGGCTTCTTGATACCCTGGCCGGTCACGGTGACGACGCGGTGCGTGAACGGCTTTTGCTTCACAACCGCTCGCGCGATCGTGTGGGCCGTTGCAACGTTGACGACCACGACACCCACATCCAGCGGCAGCCCTTTCGGGGCGCTCGGCACCGTCCGCCCGAGCACCGCAGGGATCAGTTGCCGTTCGCCGCCCATGGGGTACTTCGACGCGCACACGACGACGTCGATCCCCGGCCGGCCGGCCGCGACCTTGCGCATGGTCTCGATCGCGTCCGGCTTATTGTTTTCGATGCAGATCAGGCCGCGCTCCGCCCCCGAAGACCGCATCGCGAGCTGCAGGCCAACCACGATCGCCTCGGGGCACTCCAGCATCAGCCGATGGTCAGCCGTGAGATACGGCTCGCATTCCGCGCCATTCAACAGGACCGTATCGACCGGCCGCTTGGCGTCCTTCTTCAATTTGATGAACGTCGGGAACGTCGCGCCGCCTTGCCCGACAATGCCCGCCGCGCGGATCGCGTTGCAGATCTCGTCGGATGCGTAGCGGCCGGGCTCGAAGCCACCCCAGTCGCGACTTAGGAAATCCTGCAGGAAATCCGCCGGCAGCGCGGGGGTGCCCGCAACCGGCTTCAACGGCAGCGCCGGCACGCGCCGCCCCGCCGGCAGCAGGCACATCGTCCCGGCCCCAACCGTGCCCGCGATCGAGGCGTGAATCGGCGCCGAGACAAACGCGTCGGTGTCCGCGATCTTCTCGCCGAGTTGCACCGCCTGCCCCGCCTTCACGACCGGGGTGCACGCCGCCCCGATGTGCTGCGCCATCGGCAGGAGCAGCTCTTTCGTCGGCATGAAGAGCTGGATCGGGTCGGACTCGGTGAACTTGCGATGGGGCGGATGAATGCCGCGATGGAAGCTCTTCAACCCGCCAGTGGCAATTGTCGTCATTCCTTACCTCGAGTTCCCAGCGCGCGTAGCCGGCAGATGCCCGCGAGCGCCAGCTTGGCGAGCACCGCGCCGGCCACGAAGCCCGCCGCGCCGCCCGCGAACTGCCACACGCTCAACGTCGCCGCTCCCGCCGCGCTCAGCTCGCCACACACGTAGGCCCCCAGGATGGCACCGGCCAGCGGGATCAGAAAGACCGCGCCGGCAGAAATGGGGATCGGCAGACCCGCTTCCCCGGTGGCCGGCGTCGCGCTCCCCGATTCTGCTTCCGCCGCGAACGGGCAGCCCTCACCCGAGTGGCAATGCCCGCAGCCGAACCAGAATCGCTCCAGCATCTTCAACGGTGTACTCCTGGATACTAAAGGGGCGTATCATAACAAGTTATCACATGATCGCAGAAGTGGCGCGGTGAGCCTTCGCGTCGCGTGCGGTCCCGCGGCGCCGCACGTCGCCACCTCGCCGCCGGGAGAGCGTAAGCTTATTCTTCGCAGGCACTTACACCCTAGAACGACACGAGGCAGTGCCAGATGTACGCATGCCCCAGCGCGTCGATCTCTTCCCAGATTCGCCGCACCAACTCTTCGCGCCCGGAGATCTTCGGCCACATGCGCCGGGCTTCGTCCCAGGGCACGCAGACGCCGGGGTGCCGGCCGGGTGACGCGGCGATCGTGCCCGGTGAGTCCGTTGCGGCTGGGGCTACCGGTAGCTCGGCCGCCGAGCCCGATGAATACACGCCGTACTCGCGTGTGAAATCCGTCAGCGCCTGCATGTTCTCCACGCGGGCGTCGTTCTGAACGATCGCGCTGGCGTCCATGATGTAGCCGCCGTCCGCCGCCACGCCATCGATCACGCGTTTGCACGCGGCCCGCACGTCCTCCGGCGTACCGAGCGCGAGCACCGTGTTTGGCACGCCGCCGCTGAGGCAGAACTTGTGCCCGATTCGCCGATGGATCTCCAGCGCATCGCCACGATCGATGTGGTACACGATGCTGGCGTCGGGCAGCTCCGCGAAGCGGTCGAGGTGGTACGTCCAATCGCCCTCGGCGTAGAACAGCGTCTGGTGCCCGCGGCGCCACAGCTCGGCGATGATCGGTTTCAGTGTCGGCCAGTAGTGCGACTCGAACTGCTCCGGCCGCACGAACGGCACGCACCCGCGGTGCATCCAGAAGCCGACCGGCACGTTGCACTCCGGGTCGGCCGTCGTCAGCGCGACGTGCACCAGGTGCGGCATCAGGGCTTCGCAGGCGGCAAGCACCTTGTCCGGTTGCCGGAACATATCCTTCGTCAGTCCCACGTAGCCGCGCAGCTTGTCCGCGAGGATGTCGAACGGCGCCTTGAGGATGCCGGAGATCGCGGACACCGCTCCGCACTCCGCGCGGAGGCGCGCGTTCTGCGCGCCAAACGCGCCGAAGTACTTCATCATCGCCATCCCGCCCTTCAGGAAGGACAGGTTGTGGCGATACGTCGCCGGCGACCCGGGTGCGACCACGTCGCGCGCCACGCGCGGCAGCCACACGTTGAACAGAAAGCCCGTCGGGTCCGCGATCAACGCGTCGTATTCATCCGCCCGCATGAATGCCTGGTCCGCCGGCGGCTCGCGATACTGGAAGCCCGTGTCCGGCGGCACGTCGATCCCGGGCACGCCGTAGTACTTCAGCCCGATGGCCTGCGTCAGCCCCGTCCAGACGTAGACCATGTTGCTGACGACGGCGTCCCAATCGAAATCCGCCGCACACTTGCGGACCGCCGCGAAGGCCAGCTCGTAGTCGTGTGTCACGTCCTGGCAGGTGTAGCCGGCGTAGCGAGCGGTGAATTCAGCGGCGAACGGGCGGATGGGTATGCGGTCGGGCTTGCCGTTGCGCAGCGCGGTGACATAGCGCCGCAGACGCTCCGCATAGCGGCGTTCCATGGCGCTGGGCGTGGGCGACGCGGCGGCTGGGGCGGACTCACTCATGGCTTCGCCAGTCCTCGTCCCCCGATTCCGGCACGGCGGTTACCGGGCCGGTGCGGTCGCCGACTGCGATGCGGGCTGCGAAGTCGGTCGCAGCGGCGACGTGGAGAGCCACAGTTGATACAGCGACTCAATCTTGGCCGGCTCGATCTGCCCGTCCCAGGCGGCGACGCCGTAGACCAGCCGCAGCGACTCGCCGGCTTTCAATTTCGTGGGATGTTCATGCAGCTTGAGCGTCGCTGCCAGGCGGGCGTATGGCGCTTTCGCGGCCAGCCAGGCGGCCGGCCAGGGATTGCCAGGATGATCGAAGAGCGCCAAGGTGACCGGCTTGCCGTCTGTGTTGGTGGTGTAGGCACACCAGCGCCCAGCGTACACCGTCGCGTTCTGCGACTCCGCCGAGGTGGGGGTCTGCGCGGTGATGAAATGCACGTCCAGCTCTGGTGCCGTCACGATTCGCAGCCCCAGGCCGGCGTCGCGATCGTCCGTCAGTTCCACATCCGCCACGCCCGGTGCCGGCTCCAGCACCATGCGCCAATCGAAGAGCACGGCGCCGGCGTCGAGAACGGGTTGGGTGCCCCACACCCACACGGTCCGGTGCTCGGCCAGCAGGGGCTTGCCCTCCGGCGAGCGCCATTCAAGATCCTGCATGAAGCCGGCGTTCATGCGCGGGTTGCCGGCGTGAATCGTCTGGTGAACGATTTTCCCCACCTTCGCGGCTTCGCCCCAAAAGTCCACGCCGTTGACCGTGGCGGCGTACATCAGGCCGCGGTGATGCGCGTACTCGGTCGGCGCCTCAAGCAGGAGTGGCACGCCCTTGGGCGTGTGGAGCGCCTGCAGGTAGGGCCTCGGATCGTGCTCATACCGGTAGCGTAAGATCACCCGCGCCCCCGCGGACACGGTCGCGAACTCGGGGTCGATCTTGATGTGCAGGGCATCGCCCGTCGGCAGCGGCACTTGCGCCGCGCCCGGTACGGCGCCGGCGGCCAGAGCCGCGATGACCAAGCCGGTGACGCACAGGCCGCGTCGTCTCGGATGGATGCGCATCGTCAGTCTCCTGTCCTCCGGCGGCAGTCGTAGTCCGTGGGCCGCCTACAGCCGATACGGCGCCCGCTTCGGCCGATCCAGCCAGCGGGCCGCGATGTCGTCGCCGACTAGTTCCTGTCGCGCCGGGTCCCAGTGCAGCGTCCGCCCCAGCCACCAGGCGATGTTGCCGAGGTGACAGACGATCACCGAGGTCGCGCCGATCGCCACGTCGCAAATCGGCCGCCCGCGCGTGCGGATGCAGTGCAGCCAGTCCTCGTAGTGCCCGCGACTCTCGTACAGGTGCACCTCGTTTGGCCCGAGCGGCGATTTGCGAATGCTCGCCGGCCACGTCGTCAGATGATCGCGATTGACCTCGAGCTTGCCTTCCGTACCGGTGAAGAGCACGCCATCCGCGCCGCCGTGCTGCACCAGTACGCCGTTGGCATAGCGGTAGGTCAGCGGCGCGCCGGTTTGCCCGTTCGGTGGGATGATCTCGACCGGCCCGCTGCCGTCCATGCCGAGGCCCCACTGCGCGATGTCGAAGTGATGCGCGCCCCAGTCCGTCATCTTCCCGCCCGAGTAGTCACGAATCCGCCGCCAGCCATCCTCGTAGTACGACCCGCAGCGCAGGTGATGATAGGGCTTCCAGGGTGCTGGGCCCAGCCAGCGCTCGTAGTCTAGCCCGGGCGGCACCGGCTCTTCCGGCAGGTAGATTTCCGTCGAGGGCGGCCCCACGCCGACGTTGACGGTCTTCACTTCACCGATCCGGCCGCTACGCACCAGTTCGCAGGCCAGGCGGAAGTTCGCGCTGGAACGCTGCTGGCTGCCCGTCTGGAACACCGTGCCGTAGCGGCGCGCCACGCGGACCATCTCCTGCGCCTCGCGGATTGTCAGCGACAACGGCTTCTCGCAGTACACATCCTTGCCAGCACGACAGGCCGCGATGGCCATGATCGCGTGCCAATGCTCCGGGACGGCGAGCACGACCGCGTCAATGTCGGCGCGCTCCATGATCCTTTCATATTCGTTGTACGCGGCACAGCCCGTGTAGTGTCCGTCGCGCTGTGCGGCGCCATAGGTCTCCTCAACCTGGTGCTGCGCCTCGTTGCGCGCGGTGGTGTCCACGTCGCAGACAGCGAGGATTTGCACGCCGCCGTGGCCGAGCAGATTGCGCACGTGCTCGCGGCCCATCTTCTTCAGGCCGATGATGCCGAGCGTGACACGCTCCGACGGCGCCCGCCGTGCCGGCGTACCAAGCACGGTGCGGGGCACGAGCCAGGGCGCGGCGACGGCGACCAGCCCCGCCCGCTTGAGAAATCCACGTCGCGTCATCGGTTGTGCGCGGGACATGCTTCACCTGCCGGTTTCGGGCTCTTTCAGGGGCACGGCCCAGATGTTGCGAAAGCGTATGCGATTGCCGTGGTCCTGCAACGCCAGCGGTGCAGGGCCCGGGCCTTCCGGCCGGCCGGCGCCCGTGCTATTAGGCATGGTGACGCGGTCGTGAATGCGCGTGCCGTTATGGTACACGGTAAGCTGGGCGTTCTCAGTCTTCTCGCCGGCAACGTTCCAGCGCGGCGCGCGGAAACTGATCTCGTAGGTTTGCCACTGACCGGCCGGCAGAGCCATGTTGTAGTCGGGTGCTTTCACCTTGTAGATCGCGCCGCAATTGTCGTCGGTCGGCTCCTGCCCCGCCGAATTCAGGATCTGCACCTCGTAGCGCCCCTGCAGGTAGACGCCGCTGTTGCCGTTCGCCTGCCCCGTCTTCCCGTTGTCATCGACGCTGAACTCGATGTGCAACCAGCAGTCGCCCAGCGCGCGCCGCGACACGATGTTGCCGGTGCCCGGCTCGACCTCGAGCACGCCTTCAGCGAACTTCCATTTTGCGAGCTCCTTCGGCCGCTCGGCTGGCTGCCACGCATCGAGACCGGTCGTCGCGTCGAGCAGGACGATCGCATCCGGCGGGCGCTGGCTGGCGGGATTGCCGAGATCCTTGATCCGCAGGTTCCGCCAGCGCACCTCCAGCGGCTCCGTCTCTTTCGTGTGGTGGACCTGCAGGGCGATGAACCCCCACTGTGTCAGACTGTCGTGCAGGTCCGCGGCCGCGACGCCGTTGAGCCAGGTCTTGATCGAATCGCCCGTGGCGACGATGCGCAGGTGGTTCCACGCGCCTGGCTTGAACGCCTTCTGCGCCGGCTCGTTCTTCTCCAGCGAGCACAGCCAGTCGCGCCGGCTCTCATCGTAGATCCCGCCGGACCACGCCCGCGCAGACGGATCGATCTCGACCTGGTAGCCGTGGACGACGCCCGCGCGATAGCCCGGCACGCTCTGGCTGCGGATCTGCACGCCGGAGTTCAGGCGCGGATCGACCTTGAATTCCAGCTCCAGCTCGAAGTCGGCGTAGGTGCGCTCAGTACAGAGGAAGCTGTTGGGCGTGTTCGGCACCGTCTGGCCGATGATCTCGCCGCCTTCGACGCGGTACTTCGCCGCGC
This sequence comes from Phycisphaerae bacterium, assembly GCA_017999985.1. Classification (NCBI taxonomy): domain Bacteria; kingdom Pseudomonadati; phylum Planctomycetota; class Phycisphaerae; species Phycisphaerae bacterium. The sequence goes on from JAGNKU010000005.1 coordinate 102,693, forward strand.
CGCCGCGCTGCACCCAGCCGGTCAGCGTGTCGCCCTGGATGAGGTTGGCCCATTCTGGGCCTGCAGCGACCGCCGCGCGCCCGGCGCCGATCAGCAGTGCGAGTACGCATACGGGTTGCGCGATCCGTTTCATCATGCTTTGTCTCTCCAGGCCCATCAGAATACCCGCGCGCCCGCCGTTCGGCACGCTGCCGCGGCGCACCCCTGGCCGGACCGGCTCACGGCGCGAGGAAGTGGCTCTCGATGTACCTGGCGGCCGGATCGAAGGCGTCCGCAGCCTGCGTGAAATCGACTGGCATCGTCCGGATGGCATCCAGTCGGCCGACGCGCGACGGCACGGTGGCTGCCCGGTGCAGCGGGATCTGTGCCGATGGCCCGGCGGCCAGCCGCCCCTCGACCTCCGCGGACAGCAGATAGTTGATGAGCTGTGCGCCGGCCTCCGGATTCGGGCAACCCTTCACCAGCGCCAGCGTGTTCGGCAATAGCAGCGTCCCCATCTGATCGGCCCCGCCGTCCGGGAAGACGATCTTCACCGGCTTACCCGTTTCCAATTCCACGATCGCGTCATCCGTGTCGGTCAGCGCCATGACCAGGCGCCCGGCACCGACCATCTCCGCACACCCCTTGTTGCCCGACAGAACCTGCACGTCGTTGTTTCGCAGCGAGTCCAGCAGCGCCGTCGCTCGCGCTTCGCCGTGCAGCGCAAACAGGCACGCGACGTGCGACGCCGTCGTGCCGAACAGCGGCTTCGCGATCCCAGTGCGGCCTTTCCACTGCGAATCGGCCAGGTCGGCGATCGACGTGGGCATGCGTTCCGCCGGCACGAGTTCCGTGTTCACGATGAGCACGCGGGCCCGGGCCGCGAACCCGAACCAGTAGCCGTCCGGGTCGCGAAACTGCGGCGGATAGTTCGCCGCTTCAGCCGGCGCGCACGGCTGCAGGAGCCCCTCGTGCCTCAGCCGCAGCGTGTTCAGGATCTCGTTGTTCCAGAACACGTCACACCGCGGCCGGTTGGCCTCCGCGCTAATCCGGTTCGTCAGCCCGACCGTCTTCGTCGCCTCGCTGTCGTAGGCCGGGCGCACGACGATCCCCGTTCGCGCCGTGAAGTCGTTGAGAATCGGCTCGGAGAATTGCCGGTCCAGCGCCGTGTAGACGATCACCTCGCCCACCGCCGGCTGCGAGCTCGTCGAACCCGCCGGCGTGCGCTCACAGCCCGCCACGACCCCCAGCACCACGACCAATGACAGAACACCACCCCACATCACTCACGCTCCTTCGCGTAACCGCCGCCAGTGCCCACGCCACAACAGCAGCATCAGCAGCGCCCACGGCACCACGATCAACCCAACCGACAGCACCGCCAGCACGGCCACGTCACGATACACCCCAAAGTGCAGCAGCGTAAACGCGCGCACCGCCGCCACGGTCACGCCCGGCGGTGCCAGCAGCAAGGTCGCGCCCAGTTCCGCGAAACTGAAAATCACCAGCACCAGCCACGCCAGGGCCACGTCCGGCAGCAGCGCCGGCAAACGCACGTGCCAGTGCTCGCGCGACCAGTCACAGCCGTCGACCCGCGCCGCCCGTTCCGCATCCCGCGGCACACGCCGCACGCCGGGCACGAGCAGCAACACCGCCACCGGCAGGAACCGCACGAAGTACCCGAGTACCACGATCGCCGCCGAGTCGTACACCGCTCCCGGCCAGCCCGGCCGGTTCAGCAACCCGATGAGACTGATCGCCACGACCGGCGCCGGCACGGCCAGGAGCACGACCACGGCCGCGCCGGTCACCCAGCCGCGCCGCCCGCCGCGCGCCAGGCCCCACGCCAGCCCGCTCGCGGGCAACACGGCCGCTGTCGCGCCCGCGACCGCCAGGAGCGCCGACAGGCCCAACTCGCCGCGCAAGTCCCACGCCGCCGCCGTGACCAGCTCCCACGGCGTCAGGTGCCGCGCGAGTGCCCAGGCCAACGTGCCCAGTCCCGCCAGCAGGCACGCCGCCAGCGTCAGCGCCAGCACCCAACGCCACCGGCCCAAGCTGAACACGCGTGGTCGGGCGCCGAATTGCCACGGCGTCTGCTCGCCCACCAGCCGATAGCGTGCCTGCGCAGCGACCAGCAGGGCCGCCAGCACCAGCAGCACGGGCAGGCCGGTGAGCAGTGGCCCCGCCCGCCGGCCCGCGAGCGCGTACTGACTGCGCACTTCCTCCGCAAACGTCCGCACGCCGAGCAGATCGCCGATGGTGCTGTCCGTGACGATCAGCAGCACCAGGACGACGGCCAGCACGATGAAGCCCCACGCCGCGGCGGGCAACGTCACGCGCCACAGCACGCGGGTCGGCGTCGCGTCGAGCAGCGCAGCCTCCTCGAGCTCGCGGTCCGCCGACCAGAACGTCGCACCCAGCACAAGCAGCGCCAGTGGCGTGTACACGAGCCCGTAGAGCAGACCGCACGCGACGGCCGAGTTCATCGCGCTGATCAGCGGGATCGCGGAGAAGACGAAGGTGAGGCTGACGTACACCGGCACGCATGCGCCGAACAGCGCCGCTGCCAGCAGCAACCCGCGCCCGGGCAGATTGGTGCGGGTCACCAGCAAGCCGAGGCCGCCGCCCACCGTGGCCGCGACCAGAAGCCCAACGCCACAGACGATCGCGGTATTCCTGAGGAGCAGCCCCCAGCGGCTGATGTCGACCAGCGCGGCCCGCGGCGCGGCGTCCGTCGGGTCCAGCAGCGCCTTGAGAGCGTCATACGCGGCGTACGCCGGCACGATGAGCGCCGCCAACAACACCAGCGCATGCACGACCGGCACGCTGCCGCGCAGCCAATCGCCGAGTCTGGACCCTCGCGCGTGCATCGCGCGCAATGTAGCACAGGCCTGCGCCGCCTTCGAGGTGAGACACCCTGGCCGCGCTACGCCAGACCATGCCACCCTTCGAGGCCAGCATTCAACGCGACAGGCCGGCGGAGTGCTCCGCCGGCCTGCCGGAATGGTCACTTGTTGCTTGCTCTGCCGCGCTGCTACGGGCAGATGATCGGCAGCGAGCTCGTGCTCAGCAGCGTCACGAACGCGTTGATGTCGCCGAACGACGGATAGTTGCCGTCCGCGTTGATGTCGCCATTCTGCGGCTCACAGCCCGCGTAGGTGGTCTGCCAGGCCGCGTAATTCGACAGGTAGAGCACGAACGGGTTGATGTCGCCGAAGCTGACCTGGCCGTCACAGTTCAGGTCGCCAATGCAGACTTGCGGCGCGGCGGGCACAGTGGCGCCGATGTAGAGCAGCGCACTATAAGCCTCGTCCGCGGGGATCGACGGGTCGTAGTACTGCGAGGTCGGGTCGTTGTATTCCAGGTCGTTGTTGGCATCGTAGATCATGCTCACGTTGAGCACGAGGCCGCCCAGCGTCGTCGCATCGCGCGTCGGCACGTCCGCGGCCGGTAGCACGCCCAGGTGGCCGGTCTCGCTGATGTTGCCGGACCACGCCGTGCCGGACGAAACCGAGTTGCTGTCCGCGACGCCCATGAAGTTGATCGTCCACCAGCGACCGGAGTTCTGCCCCGGGAAGGCCATGCCGAGCTCCGCCACCAGCTCGAGCTCGTAGCCCAGCGTCGCCGGGTTGTAGACCGCGCGGATCAGGGCCGAATCCTTGTCGTCGTCCGCAGTGTTCGGCAAACCATCGGGGCCGTACCAGATCATCGCGGAGACGAACCAGATGTTGCCGACCGAGTCGATCAGCGGCGCCGACAGTGACGGCCCCAGCGGCGCCCCGCCGGTCACGTCGAACATCGTCGTCAACCGCCCGATCGGCGTGCCGCCCGGGCCGTCCAGGATCGGCTTGCCCGTGCCGCCAACCATAGTGGCGTCCGAGGAATAGGCGACCAGCGACCACTGGATCGTGTTCGGCGTGCCACAGGTCACGCGGGCGACGACGATGTCGTTCCACGGATTGTCATACCCGGCATACGTGGCCACGTCATAAAGCACGCCCGCGGCAAGCAGGCGGCCCTGCTGATCCACCCCCAGCGCGATCGGCGCATTGCCGCCGCTGTACGCGACCTGGCTGTGATAGTGATCGAACACCGCACCTGTATAGGAGAGCATGCTGGGGTTCGTTGGGTCCGCGATCGGCGCGGCCGGCATTGTCAACAGCAGCGTGCCGGCGACGCTGGCGTCGCCGTTCAGGCCCCACACGCTGATCGAATCGGTCGGGCCGTTGCCCGCGGTGCTCTTGCTGATGATCGCCGCCGTCCCGTGTGTGCCGGCCACGCATGGCACGTTCCGGGTCATGTACGCGATGCCGCCGCGATGATCCGTCGTGCCGGGGCGGTGCGCGGTCGTCGTCGCCGGCGGGTTGGCCGCGCCATACGTGTATTCCTTGTTGAAGTTCGTCCCGATGAAGTACGGCACGCCGAAGATGCTCTTCGGACCGATACCCGGCGTGTTGTGGATCACGGTGCTGTTCCGCACGATCCAGTTGGTCGCGGCGGCGTCGGAGCCACCCGTGGCGGTGGCCACATTCCGTGCCCCGCAATTGCGCGCCAACATGTCCACGTTGAACATCTGGTTCGCCGAGCCCGTCACGCCGGTATCGCCCCGGAACATCACGTTGCCCCACTCATCGACCGCGCCGACGCCGTACTGCAGCAGGTTGTCGCTCGCGCTGTTGCCGTTCGTCGCGGCCTGCACGCGCTTCACGTACAGCCGGGTGGGCTGCGCCGGATCGTAGTTGACCACCGCGCCGAGCACGCCGCTGTAATTCTGGCTCGCGTCAGTCGTGCCGAAATCCGCGAACGCGACGCCGAACTGATTGCCGGTACCAGTCGGGCTGACGGTCCCGGGCGCATTGTTCATCGTCGGGTGCGTGCCCTGCCCAGGGGTGTTGACCCACAGATCATAGCTCGCCGCCGGGTACGGCACGCCGAGCGCCTGGATCCGGCTGATCCCCTGCGCCGAAATCTGGCTGTTGAAATACTCCTTCGTCGCCGCGCTCGTGCTCGACTTGCTCGCCTTGACGAGCGGCGCGATGCCAAACTGCGTGCCCCACGAGGCCGTGAACGGCGTCAGGTCCACGACGTATTCCGCACACTGCTGCGCTGTGTCCCACGGCGACAGGGCATCGCCCGGCAAACCGCCGAGATTCTTCGATACGCTGTCCTGCGCCGCCACCGGCATGGCCAACACGGCCAGTGCCAATGCAATCTGCAATGCTGCTCTCATGCTGCTGTCCTCCTGGTGGGTCGAAACTTGTTCTGGCCAGGTGCTTCTATCGCCTCACGCCCCGCAGCGTCCGCGCCGTCGCGGCACGCCCGCCGGGGCACGCCCTATCCCTGCCCCGCTTTCTCCCGGCCGCCGGTGCGCTCCGTCGCGGCAGCCATCCCCCCTGGAGTTCCGCAGCGCCTCCGGCGGCCCGCGCACGTGGCGCGAAGGCGCACCGCTGTGCCGCTACGGGACTACGGAACCAACCGGTTCACCCGTCATGCCCTCGTTCGCCGACTGCACGACGCCGCCCTTGGGGTACCAGAACTGCAGTTCGCGCGAGCGCTGGTCCGCAAGCCGGTCCACGTGCCCGTCAAAAAACAGGGCGTTGATCGTCCCTTTGTTGTCGTGCGCGTCGCCCGAAGCGATGCCGCGTTGCCCCCCATGCCGGTAGGTGACCGGCAGATTCAGGCCGTTCGACACGGAACCACGGCCGACCGCCATGCCGGCCCAGTTCTTTGAGCCCCCACGGACTCCATAAGCCTGACACCCAGACCACCACCCGCCGGGCGAGGTATACGAGCCGAACCAGTCGGGGAACGGCGACGTGTCATGGTCAACTTGCGTGCTCTCGTCGACAAACCGCGTGCCGTCCGCGGCGAAGATCTTGCGCGCCGCGGGGCCGATCTGGTTCAACCGTCCCGAGAAATCCTGCACGAGCACTTCCCACTCGGCCGGCGAGACCTTGGCCAGAATGGGCAACGTCGCCACCTTTTCGTCGAATCCCACGACCTTGCCGACGGAGCGCTGCCCGAAGTACTGGAACGCGCCCGGCATCAGGTAGCTGACCCCCGGGATCGCGCCTTGAGCCTGAAATTCGCTCTTGTCCGGCCCGCTGCTGCCGTAGTAGGTGATCGACGTGTACATCTGCGACGGGCACCGATAGCGTTCCATCAAGAAGCGGAAACGCTCGGAGCGCAAGGCGGGCATTTCCATGCCCGGCGCCAGAATCGGCGTCATCCAGTCGAACGACTGTACGGGCATCTTGGACTGATACAGCACACTCGGGTTCCCGCCCATGCTGATCATCTTCGCGCGGATGGCCACGCCGGACGTGTTCACGCCAGGGATGTAGTCCTTGTTGTCGCCGAAGTAGATCTGGAGCCCGTTGCCGAACTGGCGCATGTGCTGGCCGCAAACCACCGCGCGCGCATGCTCGCGGGCCGAACTCAAGCTAGGCAGCAGAATCGAAATCAGCAGCGCGATGATTGCCACAACCACCAGCAGCTCGATGAGCGTGAAGGCACGGCGACCACCCTGGGCCGTGGCCGACGGGTCCTTACGGGGTCTTGACAACCAGTGTCTCGATATCGACATAGTGGTTCTTGTCTCCGAGTTGGACGAGCGCGTCACGATAGTGCGGGGTCACGCGCACCGCACCATCTCGCTCGGAACACGGCAATAGGGTCTGTTCGCCGGTGTCGGGGTTGACCTCCGGGATCAACTTGACCTTGTCGCGCGGCAGCGTGAACACTTTGCCCGTGCTGACGCACACGTAGCGCACGCCGCTCGGCAAGGCCCCCGGCTTCCAGAACTGCCGCGCCACGAACACGCCCGCCACGACGATAAGCACCCCGGCGAGTATCGCTTTGTTTCGACTGCTCGCCCAAAAGCTCGCCATCGCGGTTGCTCGCTCCAGTTACCGAGCGTGGGCTTGATCTAAACCGGGTTGTCAGACGGTCACCGCAGACCGACACCGCGCTGCTATCCCAACCCACATACCTGATCTTATGCGGCACATGTTACCGAGACGCGAATCATCTGTTAAGCCTTCGTGAGGCGATTTCCGCTCATTCCGCGCGCAGCGGCGGCTTACTCAGCACCCGCGTTCGAGACGCCGGGCGTTCTTGACAGCCTGTCAATAACAGCCCATCGCACCGCGCGCAGACCGGGGGTGGTGCGGGCATCTTGACCGTTCCTGCGACGGGCGGGATCCCCGTACCCCCCTGATTCCTTCAACTGCCGGGCCGCGGCGGAATGCCCACCGGCCTTTCCCTCAGCAGCTCCCGCGCACGCTCCAGCTTGACCATTGCCGCCTCGGCGCCACCCGCCGCCAGTCGCTCAGGCGTGCACGCGTCCTCGATCCGGAATGGCCCTACCGCCAGCCGGGCCAACGCAGTGAGGCAGCCGCCCGTCCCGAGGCGCTCCCCGATGTCCCGCACCAGCGCGCGCACATACGTCCCGCGCCCGCACGCGACGTCGACCTCCAGCTCCGGCCACTGGTACCGCCGGACGTGGATCCAGTAGATCTGGACGGGGCGCGGCGTTAGCGTTACCGGCCGACCCGCCCGGCTGAACTTGTAGGCCGGCCGGCCGCAAATCTTGACCGCGCTGGTAGCCGGCGGAACCTGTTGGACGGTGCCCTCGAAGCCGCGCAGCACGTCGGCGACGCGTTCAGCCGTGGGCGGCTGGGCGACGGCGACGGGCACGAGCGGGTGCTCGCGGTCATAGCTCACGCTGGTCACATCGAGCGCGATCGCCGTCCGATAAATCTTGGGCTGATCCATCAACGCCTCAACCAACTTCGTCGCCCTTCCCAGGCACAGCACGAGTACGCCCGACGCCAGTGGGTCGAGCGTACCGGCGTGGCCGCTCTTGCGCTGACCGGTGATCTCGCGGACCTGCTCCAGCGCCTTCGCGCTGGTCACGCCCAGCGGCTTATTCAGATTGATGATGCCGTCCATGCGTCCGTTCCCGGCGGCACGCTCGGGCAGTCCGTCAGAGGCACCGCAGCGATCTGAGAGAGAGCGAAGCTCCGCTTTGCTCTGGCGAATCGGCGGTTAGGCGCTCCCCGGCGCTGATACCACCAGCGTGCCCCTGCCGACCGGCAACCGCAAAGACGAGGTTGTATCCGCCGCTCTGCGTGCGGAATAGGGGCCCGGCAGGGGCAATCCAGCCGGGCCCTCTTTTGCTCGCCCCCGCTTCCGGATACGCTGCAGTGGCTCCCGATTGGCAGGTGGCATCATGCTCAGCTTGCTTGGCACCCTCGCGCGTCTCTCCATCAGCCTGGCCGCCGCCGGCAGTCTGGCCGGCGGCACGGGCTGTTTCCGGTCTACTAGCGATGGCGGTGCGACCGGCGCCACGGACGCGACCCGTGCGACGACGGGCGCCCGAGCCAGCGACACCCAGCGCACCTATCCGCTGGACACGCTGCCGACCAGCACCGTAACGATCAATGCCCAGACGTTCCGCGTCTGGCTCGCGCGCGAAAGCGCATCGCTACCGCCCGGCGCCGAGCACACCGTCATCGAAGAGGGGCTGATGCACGTGCCCACGTCCGAGATCGCGGACGACCAGGGTATGCTCTTCGTCTTCGACAATGAGCGCATCCGCGGCTTCTGGATGCGCAATACCATCGCGCCGCTCGACATCGCTTTCGCCCGCATGAACGGCACCATCGTCAAGATCTGGCAGATGCCGGTCCTGACTCTGCGGACGTTCAGTTCGATCGAGCCGGCCATGTACGCCCTGGAAGTCAAGCAAGGCACCTTCGAGCGCTTGGGGATCAAGGAAGGCGATCGGCTCGAGATCCCCGCCGACGTGCTCACCGGCCGCTAGGCCCGTGACCGCCCGCTAACGCAACCGGCCCATCGCTGGGCCGGCCCGCTTCTCCCACTGGCTTGTCCCCCGCGCACCGCCGCGTCCTGCTAGCGCCGCCGCAGCATCAGTACCGCAAACGCCGCCAGGGCCAGCGCCTCCGGTTCCGGCACGCCAAACAACTGGAACGGGAAATCCGTGGTCACTTTGGCGCTCGTGTCTCCGACGAACGTCCACTCGGGATAGTTGAAGAAATTGCTCTGGAACATGCCCATTGTCAGGCCGTTGATCGTTGGCACGCCCGCCACCCGCCCGGTGGTCAGGAACACGTTGCGCCCGTCCTCGTCGCCGTTGGCGCCGTTCACGAGCCGAATGCCGAAATAGTAATGCCCCGCGGGCAGTTGCACGGCCGGCAGCGCTGTATACCCGTTATAGACCTCGAAGCCCTGGAACATGCCGAACGTGTCGATAATGGTCGGCTGTCCCAGCGAAAACTCGTAGGCCGGCGTGAGCGCGCGGTCGGTCTCGGCCAGGATGATAATCTCGACGGTGCCGTAGTCGAATCGCGGGTCGCGTCCGGCGGCCCACTTGATCCCGGTGATGGTCACGGGATGCGTCCAGACGGCGTCATCCGCGATCCACGAGTCTTCGACGGCCGCGTTGCGTTCCGAACTGAAGTACGAGTAGCCGTCGAACCCGCCGTCGTTCGCCGGGTCGAGTGTCAGGAAGTTGTCCCACAGCAGATCCGCGCGGGCCGCCGTCCCCGCCACCGCCAGCACTCCGATCAGGCATGCCAGTCCAAATCGCGTCATGGGCGTTCTCTCCTGCCGGCGCCTCCGGCGAGCCCAGCACCCGCAGCAGCAGCGCGACCGCGCGGCGCGCCGCAACGCAGGCGAAGCCAGCCGCGCGCCGCCGCGCCCCGCCGCACAGTCTGCGGGCGCACGCCAGCGCGCGTGTGACAAAGGGCGGCCGCCTGAAGTGCGACCGCTGTAGAGTGGTCCAGCCCCTCTACACCTAGTCTTAGGCCCGCATCCAGCGTCCGATCAAGCCCAAGCTCCGAGAAAAACGCACAAGACCGGGTCGGCGGGCAGGTTCCTGGTCCGGGCGGCACGCGGCGGCGATTCCAAAACGGCGTGCCAGGCGATACGATAGGCGTATCGGAAGCGGCCGCAGGCCGTGCAAAGGGCGGCTAGCTCAGCTGGCTAGAGCGTCTCGCTTACACCGAGAAGGTCACGGGTTCGAGTCCTGTGCCGCCCAATCGTTGTGGCCGGGTCACCGGTGGATCCGGCCCCCTGAGGTCGGCGCGGTCGCTGCATGGCTTCGCCACTCCACCTTCGTGCCTACGAGCGTTCGTGCCCCCGTGTCCTGGCCCCTCCGTGCCTCGCGAGGCGCCGCCTGCCCTGTTTGCGGCTGCACCACCCCGCCCGCCGCACACCATACAGCGCCCCGAGCACCAGCAGCGGCGTCAGGCCGATCGGCCCGCAGATGCCGAGCAGCGGGTGCGTCGTGACGACCACGTAGTACTCATCCTCCACCGCCACTTCCGCGGACTCGCCCGCCACAACCGCCGGCACTTCCGCCGCCGATACCGTCGCCGACACCACCAGCGCCCCCGCCGCCAGCGCGCGGAACGTCAAGTCCAGCTCGACACTGCCGTCCGGCGGCAGCTCGCCGATGAGTACCGTCACGAACCCGGCCCCCTCGTCCGCGATCTCCGCGTCGATACCACCGGCGCTTATGGACAGCAGCTCAGCGCTCGCCGGATACGTGATCGTCACCGCCACCGCGGTGGCCCGGCCCACGCCCGCGTTGGAAACCGCGACGACAAACTGCACGTCGTCACCCGTCAGCGCATCGCTGGCGTCGGTCGCCGAGACCACCTGCACCTCCAACACCGGCGCCGGCTCGTTGGCGTCGTCCGGCTCGGCGGCCGTCGTGAACATCACCGTCGTGCCATACGCGGTGCCGATCGCGTTGGTGGCATAGGCGCGGATATAGTACGTCGTCGCCGGCGAAAGCCCTGCCAGGTCACATGAGAATCGACCGCTCCCCGCACCACTGTCCAGTGTCTCGTCAGCTACCGTCGGGTCACCGGCCGTGTTCCAGCACACGCCCCGCGCCGTCACGACGGACCCGCCGTTGGTCGTTATGCGCCCGCCCGCCCGGGCCGTCGTAGTCGTGACGGACGACACCGCCGCCGTCGTCACCGTCGGCACCGTCAACGCCACGGTCGTGAAGCTCACCTCGTCGCCATACGCCGTCCCAGCACTGTTCGTCGCGTACGCCCGCATGAAGTACGTCGTACCCGGCGCAAGGCCGCTCACGTCGCACGTGAAGCTGCCCGTGCCCGTGCCGCCCGCCGCGCTGTCGTCGGCGTTCGTCGGGCTGCCGGCGGTGTTCCAACAGACACCACGCGCGATGACGGCTGCCCCGCCGTCGGCGGTAACCTCACCGCCGCAGTCCGCCGTGCGCGTCGTCACATTGGCCACCGCACTGGTGGTCACGGTCGGGACCACAACCGCCGGCGTCGTGAAGCTGAGCTCGCCGCCATACGCCGTGCCCTGCGCATTCGTCGCGTAGGCGCGGACGTAGTACGTCGTCGCCGGCGTGAGTCCAGTCAGGTTGCTCGTGAAGTTCCCTTTGCCGGTCCCGTTCGAGGTTTTAGCGTCCGCGGTCGTCGGCGTGCCGACCGTGTTCCAGCACACGCCGCGCGCGGCCACCGCGGCGCCGCCGTCGCTGGTGACATTGCCGCCGGACTGGGCCGCGGTGGTTGTGACGCCGGCAACGGCAGCAGTCGTCACCGTGGGCGTCGTGGTGAGCGTGGTGAGGCTCAACTGCTGGCCGTAGGCGGTCCCTTTGTTGTTCGTCGCGTATGCCCGCACGTAGTACGTCGTGCCCGGCAACAGCCCGGTCAGGTTGCTCGTGTAGCTGCCCGACCCGCCGCCGTCGGTCGTCTTGCTGTTCGCCGTCGTCGGCGTCCCCGTCGTGTTCCAGCACACGCCTCGCGCCGTCACCGCCGCCCCGCCGTCCGCCGTGATATCCCCGCCCGAGTCCGCCGTCGTGATCGCGATGTTGGTGACGGCCGTCGTCGTGAGCGTCGGCGTGGTCGCATCCGTCGTGAAGCTCAGCTCGTCGCCGTATGCGGTTCCTTGCCCGTTCGTCGCGTACGCCCGCACGTAGTAGATCGTCGCCGGCGACAGCCCGGTCAGGCTGCTCGTGAAGCTCCCCGTGCCGGAGCCGTTGGTCGTCTTGTCGTCCGCCGTCGTCGGCGCGCCCGCCGTGTTCCAGCACACGCCCCGCGCCGTCACGGCGTCCCCGCCGTCGGCCGTCACGTTGCCGCCCGAGTCCGCCGCGGCGTGCGTGACATTCGTCACCGCGGTCGTCGTCACCGTCGCCAGCGTCTTCAGCGTCGTGAAGTTCCGCTCGTTGCCATACGCCGTCCCCTCGGCGTTCGTGGCGTAGGCGCGCACATAGTACGTGACGCCCGGTGCCAGCCCGGTCAGGCTGCTCGCGTAGCTTCCCGCGCCTGCCCCGTCGGTCGTCTTGCTGTCCGCGGTCGTCGGCGTCCCCGTCGTGTTCCAGCACACGCCCCGCGCCGTCACGGCCGTCCCGCCATCGTTGGTGACCTCGCCACCCGAGTCCGCCGTGGTCACGGTGATGTTCGTGATCGCCGTCGTCGTCAGCGTCGGCGTGGTCGCGAGCGTCTCGAAGCTCCGCTCGTCGCCGTACGCCGTCCCCTGCCCGTTGGTCGCGTATGCCCGCACGTAGTAGGTCGTGCTCGGCGCGAGGCCGGTGAGGCTACTCGTGTAGCTCCCCGTGCCCACCCCGTCGGTCGTCTTGTCATCGGCCGTCGTCGGCGTGCCCGTCGTGTTCCAGCACACGCCCCGCGCCGTCACGGCGTCCCCGCCGTCGGCCGTCACGTTGCCGCCCGAGTCCGCCGCGGCGTGCGTGACATTCGTCACCGCGGTCGTCGTCACCGTCGCCAGCGTCTTCAGCGTCGTGACGTCGATCGTGCCCGAGTCCGCGCTGCTGCCGCCCGTGTTGTATGCCCGCACGCGGTAGTGATAAGCCGTGTTCGGGCTCAACCCGCTAACGACGTACGTCGTGACGTTGCCCACATCCAGGTTCTGGTATCCCGCCACGTACGATGTGAACCCGCTGTCGGTGGCGACATCCAGCCGATACCCCGTTGCCCCCGCCGAGGCGGACCAGTTCGCAGAAAAGCCGCTGGCCGTCGTGCCCGTGGCCGCCTGTGCGGCGGGCGCGGCCGGCACCGTGTACTGATTCAGCGGGTTCCCCGCCGCCGTCGCCGCGTAGTAATGCTCGTCACCGGCCGTCCCGTTGTACTCGCACACCATCGCGCGGTACTCGGTGATCGCCGCCAAGCCCGTCACCGTCACGCTCGTGCCCGTGCCGTCGTACACGCAGTACCACCCCGACGTGCCGATCTGCGTCCCGGAACCGAAAGCCGCGTTGGCGGTGTACGTGATCGTGTTCACCGGCGCCGGCGTGCCCGTGTCCCCCTGCTTCATGAATACCGCGCAGCGTGAACCGTCGCCGCGCGTCCAGCTCAACGCCAACTGGTTCGTTGCCGCGCTCGTGCACGTGACATTGTTCGCCTGCAGTGTCGGCGCCTGCACGCCGACGTACTTCATTACGACGCACTTCCACGCCTGGCCCGAGTCCGCGAACGCCACGTACGGATCACCATCCAGCACACGGATCGACGTCACATCCACCTGGCCGGTCGAAAAGCCGCCCGTCCCCACGAGCGACCAGGTCCCGCCGGCATAGCGCATCACCGTCGCTTTCGTCCCATTGCTCTGGTCGCCGTAGATCACGTACGGCTTGCCCGCCGCGTCACAACCCACCGCCGTCAGAATCGCGATGCCGGTCGAGAACGCAAACGACCCGACATAGCTCCAGCTCCCCGCGCTGTACTTCATGCACGTGGCTTTGTTCCCGTGACTGCCATCCTGAAACGACACGTACGGCGTATCGTTCCCGTCGAGCGTCAGGGCGGTGTAGGTCACCGCGGCCGGCGAGAACCCCGCCGCGCCCACGTTCTGCCAGCTTCCGCCCGTGTATTTCATCACCGTCGAGCGGTTGGCGGTGCCGGCATCGACGTACGCCACATGCGGCTCGCCGACGCTGTTGATCGCCAGCGTGAGATACGTCGCTGCGCCGGCGGAGAAGCCCGCGCTGCCCACCAGTTGCCACGCGCCGCCGGTGTAGCGCATCACCGTGACGCGCGACCCGTTCGCCGCGTCCGAATACGCCACGTACGGCTCGTCGTTGTAGAGCGCCAGGCACGTGTACGTCACGGCCCCGTCGGAGAACGCCGCCGCACCCACGATTTGCCACGTGCCCCCGCTGCAGGCCATTACCGTGGCTTCGTTGCCGTTGGCCGCATCGCGAAACGCGACGTACGGCTCGCCGGTGCTGCTGATGGCGAGCGCGGTGTAGCTGATCGCGCCGGCGGAGAAGCCGGCGCTGCCGACGGTCTGCCAACTGCCGCCGGTGTAGCGCATCACGGTGGCCTTGGAGGCGGAGCCGCCGTCCGAATACGCCACGTACGGCTCGCCGTTGTGGATGGCCAGCGACGTGTAGAACGCCGTCCCCGCGGAGAAGCCCGCCGTCCCGACCGCCTGCCAGTCGGCGCGGGCGAGGCACGCCGCCGCCAGGGTCGCCGCGCCGACGGCGAGGCGCGCCCAGCGAGTTGAACGAGATGGCGGTTGGCGTGCGCTCATGAAGTACTCGCACTTCACGCCGGCAACGGCGCGCGGCACATGCCGCGGGCCGGCGGGTCCTGCGCCACCGGCGCGCAGCAGCGGCGTCCGGCCCGCCCACATAGCGGACCGCACGCACTATTAATTCGACATACTGGGGAGCCCCCTTGACGACGAACGAGTCCACGCCGCCGCGCCAACAGTCCGATATGGGTTGTACGCGCTTACCAGCGCTACGTGCCCGCCGCGATTATGGGACAGAGCAACCGCCGGTTCTCGCGCCGGACGCGCGGCCCCCGGCACAGCGTGCTGCCCGCCCGGGCAGGGTGGGTGCACACCGGCGGCGGGTTCAAACGCTGGACGTGCGGCGCTGGATCAGGGCGCGCACCAGCGCTTCGACGTTCCTGACATCGCGAACCGCCAGGAAGCCGACATCCGTGGCGCGCGTGTGACCCTCACCGTCACACCGCGCGTCCAGGGTGAAGACCAGGTCGCCCGAGCCGTCCGGGTGCTGCTTGCGGCGCAGGTCGTTCAAACGCTCCGGCTCGAACGACCGCACGGTCACGCTCCCCCGCCACCCGGCGGCAAACACGAGGGCGCGCTGATCCGTGAGCACATATGCGCTGCGGCGCGCTTTGCGGCTTGCCCAGAACGGGCTGGAGAGCATGCCAAACCCGATGAGGATGAACGGCACGCCGAACAGTGGGAACGCACTGAAAAGCCCGGGGCCGCCTTCCATCTGAGAAGTGCCCCACGCCGCGCCCGCGGTCCAGAACAGGGCGAAGGCGGTCCACGGAATGCCGAAGAGCACGACCGGCAGGGTCGACCGGGCCATGCGGCTTGGAATTGGTTGTCCCAGCCAGGTGATCCGCTCACCGGGCTGCAGTTCCGCCTCGACCAATGCGTGCAGCGGCTGCGGTAGGCTGCTCATGTCCGGGTAGTTCATGATGCCCAACACAACGTACGAATGTCTGGATCCGTCAAGGCCGCCGGACCGGGGCGCCCCGTACACACGCACTCATTTTTCCGCGCATGCGGTCGCGTGACAACACACTCCCGCACGCCGGATCGGCGCGCGGGGGTCGCTATGCCGGTCCGCCGGGGCGCTGGCCGGACGTGGCGCCGTTTTCGGGTTGCGTGGGCCGGGCGAGGCGCCAGAGCAGCGCCGTCAGCGGCGCGCGGAACCACGTCACCGCCAGCAGAAAAGCCGCCGGCCACGCGAACGCATTGACGATTGACACGACGAACAGCCCGAACGTCATGGACACACCTCCCGGACTCATCCTCGGGGGCCTCGGCGTCTTCCCCGACAACCGCCCCGGGGACCGCCGCACGGGAGTGGATGGGAATCGAACCCACCAAGCGCTGCTTGTACAACGCTTCAACGGCTTTGAAGGCCGCGGGACCCACCAGGCGTCCGGACACTCCCAAGTTTGGCGTCATGCTATCGTGAGCGCCAGTGGTCGTCAAAATTCCTGGTTTTTTCAGCAACTTTTTGCTGTTGTGCGCCGGGTCGGCCGCGTCCACTCCATCACCGTCACGCGGCACCACGGCTGGCCAAGTGACCCCGGGGCGCGTCAGTGCTCCAGGGCATCGACGAAGACCTGCGCAACGATCTCGTTGCCCGCTTCGCTCAGGTGGTTGCAGTTGACGAAGTTGGCAGCACTGGCATGCAGGTCATCATCCGCCGACGCGATGTCCACGACCCCGGCCCCGCCGCTGGCGGCCGCCTGCCGGATCCGCTCATTCAGGAGGGACACGTAACCATTCGCGTTCTGCGCCTGGGCCGGCAACATGACATCCAGCGGCATGGGATCGCACGCGGCCGCCACCTCCTGGAACGAGAAGTACGTCGCGACGTAGACGGTCAGGCCGGCCGCCTGTCCAGCGGCGATCGCGGCCTCGATGTCGGCCTGGATGCGGTCGAGGGCCTCGGCCAGCCGCGTCGTGTAGGGATAGCTCGGCGCCAGCGGCGAGAAGAGCAGCAGGCCATCGATTTCCCGGATCAGGTCGATCAGGTCCGCGCCCCCTTCCCAGTACAACAGGACCTCGGCGTTCGGATAGATGCGCGCGGCTAGCAGTTGACGCAAACGCTCCAGCCCGGCACCGGCCGTCTCGCCATCACTGCCTTCGTTCGCCATCGCCCCCGCGGGCTGCCCCAGCCGTTCAGCCAGGATTTCGGGATAGCTGCGCGCCGCACGCCCGGACGTACTCGAATCGCCGAGCGCCAGGTAGCGCACGGCGGGGTCCGGAATCAACAGGCGGTTGTCGCTGCACCCGGCGGCCGACCAGAGCAGGCTCGCCAGGAGCAGCCGACCGGCAGCAGCATGGACGCGGCCGCGGCGGTCCTTCGGCGGGCGGTTGGCCTGATCAGGGTTCACACTCATGTCGGTTTTGCTGTGCCAGCCGGATCTCGCCACCGCGATGACGCCCGTTGGAGCCGTCGGTATCCGCGCGGGTCGCACGGCACCACGTCAGAGACCCTTCTGCAGCTTGGCGACCACCTTGTCGTTCGCGAACGTAACGGTGATCGACCTCTGCTCGTCGCCCCACTTCATCACTTTCGCCGAGCCGGCGACATTGCCGATAGCGCCGCCGATGCCGGCCTCCTCGGTCCCTTGGCCGAGAATGTCCTCGACCTGCTTGACTGTCATGCCGGTTTCGATCTTGTCGTAGTTGGCCTGGGTGACCCGATTGCAGCCCGACAAGGCGACCACCAACAGCGTCAGCACGGCCACTCCGATGACTTTTCCTGACATCCGCGTGATTACACCTCCACGGTGCCTGAGTTGCTGCCGTTGAGATTATACGGTCGGCCCGCGGCCACGGCGCGCGCGCCGCCTCCACGCGGCTGGACAGCCACGCGCGGGGACTATTACAGACCAGACTGCGGGCCCCGTGCTTTGAGGACGGCCGCGCTCTCAGCGGCGGCGATACGCCAGCAGCAGCGCCAGCGCGAGCAACCCGGCCGCCGGCTCGGGCACAGCGGCGAAGCGCGCGCCGAAGTTGTCATTCAGATCGGGGAAGATGTTGACGCGGCGCCATTCTCCGACCCACCGCTGCCAGAAAAAGTCGCCGCTGCTGCCGATGGTGGGCGGGTCGTACCACGGCAGATCGGGATACCACCCGCTCGTGGACACCGGTGCGATCGTCCAGGTGAACGTGTCGGGCACGAGCACGTTGGGCAGCGGCAGCTCCGCCAGGGTGATGGTGCCATACGTGTACTCCACGTCGAACGCATCGTCGCGGTAAAGCAGCGTGCGCGGGGCGCCATCCGGCCCGTCGTTGCGATACAGACTGAAGCGCAGACGGGCCGCACTGGAGCCGTACGCGCTCGAAACGAGCGGCAGCGTGAAACCCGTCAAGACGCGCGCCGTGCCGCCCAGTGTGACCTCGTCACCCTGCTGCAATGTGACCCCGCTGAACGCCCCCGTGGTCGTCACGAGGTTCTCGTACACGATCTCGCCGCAGGCCATCGACATCCCGGCGACAGCCACTGCAACACTCACGCAGACACGTGCCAGCCCCGACTTCATGGTGTCGCCTCCTCCGCCGGCCATTCTACAGCGCCCGGGCTGGCGGCGCGCCTGTTTCTCGACACGCGTCAGGGCGCGGCGAACGACCGGGTCCGGCCCGTTTCATGGCGCTGCAGGACACACGTCACAAACGCTCAGCCGGACGCACCCGAATATCGTGGAACCTTTGGCCGATCCGGGCGTCCAACCTGACACGCTGGCGGTCTCGTTTGACCTCCCGCACGCAGGTCGGGACCGCGCGGTTTCTGCAAGGAGTCTTCCCATGCGCCGCTTTCCATATCTGACGTTGTGCGTGGCCGGCGGGCTGATGTTCCTGCTGCCGAAAACAGCCCTCGCCCGGATCAAGCTGATCACCCTGCCGGTCCGGGAACGCGTGGAGATCCAGCTCGATCATCCCAGCGCGACGCTGGTGGAGGAGGAGCGGCTCGTGCCGCTGGTGAAGGGGCTGAACCAGGTGGACTTCTCCTGGGCCAACACCGCGATCGACCCGGAGACGATCCTGCTGCGCGTGCTCGCCCCGGCCGGCGACCAGCCCCTCGACGCGCGGGTGCTCTCGGTCAGCTACCCGCCCAACGAGGCGGCGCTGGTCTGGGAGGTGGCCGCCAGCGCGTCGGGCTCGGCCCGCGTGCGGATCAGCTACGTGCTGGGCAATCTCAGCAAGAGCTTCAACTATCGCGCCGTGGCATCGCACGACGAGCAGACGCTGACGCTCGCGCAGTACATGCGGCTGCAGAACTTCGCCAACGAGGAGTACGCGGCCAGCGGCCTGTACGCCGGGTTCGGCAAGCAGTTCCTGCGGCCGGTCGGCCTGAACGAGACCAAGGAGATGCTGGTCGAGCGCGTCGCAGCCGTGCCGATCCGCAAGACCTACACGTGCGACCCCGCCGAGTTCGATTACCTGGACCGCCCGAAGAACAAGCTGCGTGTCCCGATGCATTACGTCCTGAAGAACGACGCCGCCAACCAGCTTGGCCGGGCGCCGCTGCCCTACGGCAAGGTGCGCATCTTCCAGGACGACGGCCACGGGTCGACCGCGTTCCTGGGCGAGGACTGGGGCCAGTTCACGCCGATCGACGACGAGCTGCGGCTGTTTCTGGGGGTCGCGCAGGACATCGTGGTCGTCCGCACGATCGAGCGGAACCACAAGCAGCGCGTGGCCGGCAACCTCGAAGATATCGACGTGGTGATCAAGTACGAGCTCGAGAACTTCAAGGACCAGCCGGCGGTGCTGGATGTGCGCGAGAACCTGCGCTACATCCGCAACGAGGTGTACCGCGACACGGGCCGCGACGTGCAGTGGGTGCTGGGGCCGGAGACGACGTTCGCGGGCGGCGTGGACCGGGAGAAGACGACCTGCGAGCAAGTCGTGTTCCACGCCGAGCTGCCGCCGCGCGCGGCGGAGGGCCAGGCCGCGAAAGTCGTCCACAAATTGCACGTGACTCTGAAGAACGAGTGGTAAGGCAGACGCTGCACAGTGAGGGCTTCATCCATGCATACTACGTTCCGACGGCTGGTTCCCGGGCTCATCGTTGCGGCCTGCTTGCCCCTGGCGACGGCCCGCAACATCGATCTGTCCACCGTGCCGCACCGCGATACGGTGCAGCTCACCATCTACAATTCCGAAGACCTGACCCTGGTGCGCGAGACGCGCGTGCTGACGTTCAAGCAGGGCGTCAACCCGTTGCAGTTCAGTTGGGCGAACACGCTGATCGACCCGACCTCGGTCGAGCTGACGTTCCGCACGCAGCCGGACCAGCTCACCGTCCTGGACACCACCTTCCCGCACGACAAGCCGCAGATGCTCTACTGGAACGTGCAGAGCGATTTCGACGGCGAAGCAACCGTTGAGATCAGCTACTTCACGTCGGGTATCTCGTGGTCGGCGGACTACGTCTGCCTGGCCAACGCCGACGAGACGCAGATGCACCTGGACGGCTTCGTGCGGATTGTGAACCGGTCGGGTGAACAGTACGAGAACGCGCAGATCCGGCTCGTGGTCGGCACGATCAACCTGGTGGAGAAGATCGCCCAGCTTGCGCAGATCCCGATGGACAAGGTCGACCAGCTTCGGGAGGCGGTCCGGAGCGAGCTGCGCCTGCGGGCGGCACGGGGCATCATGAAGCCGGCGTCGCAGGCTGAGTACGGATCAGCGGACGAAGCGGGGCGCCTCGATGAGGCCAAGATCATCAAGGAGGGCCTCAGCGAGTATTTCATTTACACGATCGAGGGGACGCAGACGATCCCCGACGGCTGGGCCAAGCGCATGCGCAGCTTCGAGGGCGAGGCCGTCCCGTTCCGCATCCAGTACCGCTACCGCCCGCAGGAATACGGCGACCAGCTCGTGCGCATGTACCTGCTCACGAATGACACGCCCTCCGAGCTCGGCACGACGCCGCTGCCGGACGGCGTGGTCCGCGTGTTCCGCGACAACGGCCGCGACGGGCTCAGCTTCCTGGTGGCGCAGACCATCAAGTACGTGCCGATCGGCGACAAGATCGAGCTGAACCTCGGGCCCGACCCGGAGGTGATCTTCGAATTGATCAAGCTGCGCGCGTTCCGGGACAATCTCTGGCTGCACATCCACGGCACGGACCTGTTCCGCCGCGCGGATGACGGCGCCTTCCAGATCGACGTCAACAGCACCGTGGCCGGCTGGGATGACCACGAAATCTACACGCAGCGGATTCGCAACTACACCGCCAAGCCCATCGCCGTCGAAATCCGGCGCACGCTGCCCGGCCACGTCGTGTTCCGCAGCGCCCTGCAGGCGAAGCTGCACGACTACCAGACGGTCGAGCTCCGCACCGCGGTCGAGCCGGCCAAGCGGGCCGATCTGCTGTTCGAGGTGGTCCGCCACCAGGGCCGCAACGCGACGCAGCACAACGTCACGCTGGAGGACGCGGCGGTCCAGCCGTAGGCGCCGGCCGAGAGGCGCGGTTTTTCAACCGGGCCAGCGTGCCGGTGCGTGGTCCTGGCCCCGTCGCGGGTCGCCGACATACGCGACTCCGGACGAGTCCGCGCGGCGCGCGCTCTCCGCCGGCGCGGGCTCCGTCCGGGTCAGCCGGATGCGGGTGAGGAAGTGACATTCCCGCACTCGCTCGGTGTTCGTGTAGTAGAGCACCGGCGCCGCCTCGATCTGCTGGAAGCCCGGCGAATACCAGCCTTGCCAGTAGGGCCGCTTCTGGCCGGTCACGACGCGCCAGGCGCCGGGCGTGCCGCTCTGCTCGATCACGCACGTCCGCCCATCCGGGGCCACGAGGTGCGCGCAGCGCTCCGAGACGATCTTCACCTGCAGGCCCGGCGCGACGTGCAGCAGTTGCGAGAAGCGGTGCTTCCGCGCGTCCCTGGCCACCAACTGATCGCGGATCTCGACGGCCCGGGGCGGCACGAAGTAGAACGCCCGCGTGTGCACCGCATTCGGCAGTTGATGCTGCGCCTTGACGAAGTCGTGCCTGGCGGTCCGGCCTGAGTCCATCAACCGGACCGGCCCCAGCTCGAAGTCCGCCTCGTCCACCAGCACCAGGTTGTGCGCCCGCGCGCTGCGCATGTACGTCCGCTCCGGGTGCGTCTCCATGTAGTCATACAGTCCGGAGTCCACCAGCCAGTCGCGGCCCAGACCGTACAGCACGAACGACAGCGCGTCGCGGTGATAGTGCGCGTACTCGAACGCGTTGCACTTGAACAGCGCGTAGGTGTCCGGCTCCGGTCGCACCGCGTCGCGCGCGTACGCCGTGAAGATCGCGTACCCGGCCGCGAAGCTCAGCACGAACTCGCCCGGCTCCGGCCGCGGATTGCGGACGGTGGAGCCCGCGGGCGGCGGCACGTTCCCCGCGCCCCACCAGTGCTCCCAGAGCTCCCGGTCCGAACCCGCCGCCACCGCGTGCGTGTCGCCGATGTTCACCACCTCGTTGTTGGGCTTGATCAGGTAGGGCCACACGCTCGCCGCGCGGCGGGCGGTCTCATCGACGCCCGGGACTGGAGGCAGCCCGTTGGCGCGCAGAAAGCCCGCCAGGGAGCCCAGTCCTCGCAGGACGAACCAGTGATAGCCCGGTGACTGCTCCAGGTGAAAGCCCTCGCGGCTGAAGTTCTCGGCGACGTACTTGCGAAGGCGGCTCCTGGCCACGTCGCGCCAGCGCGGCGCGTTCGCCAGTTCCGGCACGACCGACGCCGCCTCCACCAGCGCCAGGTTCTGTTCGAGGCCATGATTGGCCCGCGGGCGGTACTCGGCCCCGCCGGCGATGAAGTCCGCGTGGCCGCTGATCAGCTCGAGCAGCTCGCGGGCGAAGCGCTCTTCCAGGTCGTCACTGGTGCGGTACAGTTCCCAGAACCAGCAGAGCAGGCGCAGGCGGTTGGCCGGCGCGTGCGAGGCCCAGACCATGGGGGTCGCGCCCGGACGCCGCTCGTTGTGCGCCCGCCAGTCGCGGATGACCCGCTGCGCCAGCGCCAGGCACTCCGGATCACCGGTGCTGCGCCAGACCTCCACCAGTGGCTTCAACCACCGCAGCGAATGCCGATTGAGGTCCCAGGTGCTGTTGCCACTGGGGTTCCGGTCCCACGGGGGCGGCACGCCCAGCGGTAACTCCTCGAACGCGTCGGTCGGGCGAAACCAGCCGGCACGCATGCGCTCCACCGCCGCGCGGTCCTCGGGCCCGGCCTTGGCGTCCAGGTTGTGGGTCAGCAGCTCCCTGGGCAGCGGCTTGCTGCTCCAGTACTCCAGCGTTGGCGCCGCGGATTTGCGGAAGAGCTTCTCATACCGCCCGTCACGCTTGCGGGCCGGCTGGTCTTCCGGAGCGGTGGCGCGACCCGGCCCCGCGCAGCCGGCGGTAACCGCGAGCAGCCCCAGGACCAGCCCCCGCACCGCCCAGGTCCGGACGATCTGTCCACGCACTGTCTGTCTCCAGGTCACGCGCCGTCCGTCGGCGCGGTCTCATTCGAGGGCTCGTCGGTCAGCCGCAGGAAGATGTCCTCCAGCCGGCCGTTCATCCGCGCGTGGTCGCGCAGCTCGGTCAGCGTGCCCAGCGCGACCAGCCGGCCGTGGTGGATGATGCCGATGCGATCCGCGACCTGCTCCGCGACGTCGAGCGTGTGCGTGCTCATGAACACGGTCCCGCCCGCGTTGGCCAGCTCGCGAAAGATGTCCTTGATGATCCGCGCCGTCCGCGGATCGAGACCGATCATCGGCTCGTCCACGACCAGCACGCGCGGCGCGTGAATCAGCGCCGCCGCCAGCGCGACTTTCTGCTTCATGCCGTGGCTGAACGTCTCGCAGAGCTGGTCGAGGAAGCCGTCCATCGCCAGCCGACCGGAAAGCGCAGCCAGCCGCTGCCCCGCCACGTCCTCCGGCACACCGTACATCTCCTGCGTGAAGCGGATGAACTCGCGGCCGGTGAGCTTGTCGTAGACGAAGGGCTGGTCGGGAACGTAGGCCAAGTGCTCCTTGGCCGCGCGCGCCGCGCGGGTCATCAGGTGCCCGCACACATGGATCGTGCCGCGATCGGGCCGCAGCAGCCCGGTGGTCGCCTTCAGCGTCGTGGTCTTGCCCGCGCCGTTCGGGCCGAGGAACGCGAACACCTCGCCACCGTAGAGCGTCAGCGACAGATCGCGCACGGCGACCTGCGTTCCAAAAGACTTGGTGATGCCCTGGATCTGCACGGTGATGTCGCGGCCCGCGGGCTCAACTGCGCTCATGGGTGGTCGGACTCCTGCGGCGCGTCGTGGCGCTGCGCTTCGGGCTTGCCCGGCACGGAGCGCACCGCCTGGAGGCGCGCCTCCTCGTCGAAGGGCTCGTCAAGCAACACCAACTGGCCGAGCAGCGGCACGTTGACCTCCTGCCGCAGCACGCGCCCGTCGGGGTGGACCCAGGCGGTCGCCCCGCCGTTCTCGACCTGGACGACGAACGCATCCACCAGGCCGGCCGGGGTCTCGATCCGCTCCCGCCCGGTGACTTCGATCAGCGGCTCTTCGAGCGTCATGCCAACCTGCTTCAGCTGCGGCACCATCTGGGCCAGCGGATCGAGCAGCTTCAGCCGCCAGCGCCGGCCCACGTACAGGTCCGGCAGACGGTCGAACGGCCGGATCACATCGCCCAGCGCGGCCGGCACGCGTGAATCCATCGTGATCTCACCGTGTTCCGTACCGACCTTCCAGGCGCAGGGGAAATCGCCCGTCGGCAGCGCCACGCAGTCGAGTTCGATCGGCATTCCCAGGCCATACATGTGAAACTCGAGCTGGTCGACCGTGGACGCTGCGGCGAGGTACGTGATTTCGGTCTGGATGCAGACCCGCGGCGTGGTGACCCCGCCCGGCAGAGGCAGCGGCCCGAGCACGGTCGTCGTGGTGACCAGCGCAATGTCGCCGCCGCCCAGCGCGCTGCTGACCGTCCAGCTCGTGCCCACGGCGCGACCCGCGCTATCATAAATACCGACCTGCGCCTGGCGCTTCTCGCCGGGCGCCAGCAGGTCGATCTCGGTTGGCGGTGGATCGCCGATCAGCCAGCCGGGCAGGACGTCGCGCCAGAAGACCGCGGCGACGGCGAGAATCATGAGGCAGCCGGACACAATGCCGATCCAGCGGTTCAGCATGCCCCCCATCCTAAGATATCCGCGGCCCCGCTGCACGGGACCCCGACGCCCCCGGCGGGCGGGGCGGGGCGAGCTTTCAATGATGGCGAAAAGCCCGGGCGTGTCCGGGCCCCCTTGACCCGGGGACATGAGCCCCCGATTATCACGCTGTTCGGACACGTAGCGAGGAACCAGGTCATCAGTACCTTCATTTTTCCAGGATGGACGAACCGCCTGCGCGTCCTGATCGCGGCGGCGGCAGCGATCGGCCCCGTCTACGTGGTGCTGCTGGTCGCGTATGGGGCTTCGACCACCACCACCGACGTCGGCTATGCCCCCCTGCAGCCGATCCCCTACAGCCACGCGCTGCACGCCGGCGACCTGGGCCTGGTTTGCCGCTACTGCCACACGTCCGTGGAGGTCGCGGCGGCGGCCACGGTGCCCCCGACGCAGACCTGCATGAACTGCCACACGCGCGAGCACGGGCTGCGGCCGGAGAGCGCGAAGCTCGTGCTGCTCCGCGAGGCGTTCTACGGCAGTGAGCGGACGCCGGCCGGGCTGCCGATCCCCTGGGTCCGCGTGCACGACCTGCCGGACTACGTATATTTCGACCACAGCGCGCACGTCCGCCGCGGCGTGGGCTGTGTGTCGTGCCATGGGCGGATCGACCGCATGGAGGTGGTCTACCAGGCGCAGCCGCTCAGCATGAGTTGGTGCCTGGAATGCCACCGCGACCCGGCGCCGAACCTGCGGCCGCTGGACGCGATCACCGACATGACTTGGACACCGCCCGGCGGCGCGCAGGCCGCGGAGTACGGCCGGACACTCATGCGGGAATACAACATCCGGGACGTGGAGTACCTGACAAGCTGCTCCCTGTGCCACCGGTGACGGCCGGCATGGAGCACGCCGCGAACGCGAACGCATGACCCATTCTGACAGACACACCGGACCGGCGTACTGGCGCAGCCTGGACGAGTTCGCCCAGACGCCGGATTTTCGCCGCTTCGTCGAGGCGGAATTCCCCAGCCTGGCGCCGGAGCTGCTGCACCCGGCCACGCGCCGGCAATTTCTGAAGCTGATGGGGGCGTCGCTGGCGCTGGCCGGTCTGGCGGGCTGCCGCTGGCCGCGGGAGACGATCGTCCCCGCCGGCCGACAACCGGCCGGCCGCATTCCCGGCGTGCCGGTGCAGTACGCGACGGCGTTCGAGCTGGACGGCGTGGCGACCGGGCTGCTGGTCACGAGCTACGACGGTCGGCCGATCAAAATCGAGGGGAACGACAAGCACCCGTTCAGCCGCGGCAAGACCAACACCTGGATGCAGGCGTCGATTCTGGACCTGTACGATCCCGACCGTAGCCGGCATCCGGTCGGGCGGAGTGATCCGGGCGGACGCCTCACCCGTACGTGGGACGAGTTCGTTGCGTTCGCCAGGCCGCACTGCGCGCAGCTGCGCGCGGCGGGCGGGGCGGGGCTGGCGGTGCTGAGCGAAACCTCGTCGTCGCCGAGCCTGACGGACATGAAGGGCCGGTTCTCGCAGGCGTTCCCGCAGGCGCAGTGGTTTGAATACGAGCCCGTCTCGCGCGATAACGAACGCGCGGGCGCACGCCTGGCGTTCGGCCGGCCGTACCGTACGCACCTGCACCTCGACAAGGCCGACGTGATCGTCAGCTTCGATAGCGATTTCCTGATGACGCATCCGGCGGCGGTGAAATATGCGGGTGATTTTGCCGCGCGCCGGCGCGCGGACGACGGCACGATGAACCGGCTGTACGTGCTGGAGAACCGGCCAACGGTGACGGGCAGCATGGCCGACCATCGCTACGCCGTGCGGTCGAGCCAGATACGTCGCGCATTGGAGCACATCGCCAGCGCCGTCGCAGACAAACTGGGGCGCGGCCAGGACAGCCCGATTCCGCCGCCCGGTGGTAGCACGCCGCTCTCGCCGGCGGAAGCCGACGCAATTGCGGCGGACCTGGTGGCGCATCAAGGGCGCTGCGTAGTGATCGTCGGGCCGCAGCAGCCGCCGGAAGCGCATGCCGCAGCGCACGTGCTGAACGCGTGGCTCGGCGCGCCGGGCCAGACCGTCACATTCACGGGTGAACCGGATGCCGACCGCCCGTCGCACGCGGAATCCATCGTGAAGCTGACCGCGCAGATGTCCGCGGGCCAGATCAGCACGTTGGTGATCCTGGGCGGGAATCCAGTGTACAATGCACCGGCGGACGTGCCGTTCGCTGACGCACTCGCGAAGGTCGTAAACTCGATTCACCTGAGTACGTACGTCGATGAGACTTCGCAGCGCTGCACATGGCACCTGCCCCGCGCGCATTACCTCGAATCCTGGGGCGACGCGCTGGCGTGGGACGGCTCGCTGAGCATCGTGCAGCCGCTGATCGAGCCGCTGTACGGCGGCCGCACGCCGCTCGAACTGCTCGCGCTGCTTTGCGATGACAAGCTGACGAGCGGCTACGACATCGTCCGGCGGACATTCGGCAACGCGTTTGACTTCGGTGTGGACCGCGCGCGCCTGTGGGAAGATGCGCTGCACGATGGCCTGGTAGCGAACAGCGCGTGGCCGTTGGAAAAACCGACGCCGACGGTCGGCCGCATCCCCGAGTACGCCGGCGGCGGCACCGAAGAGATCGTCTTCGCCCCCGACTACAGCGTCCACGATGGGCGCTTCGCGAACAACGCCTGGCTGCAGGAATGGCCCGACCCGATCACCAAGCTCACGTGGGACAACGCCGCGCTGGTTTCGCCGGCCCAGGCGAAGAACCTGGGTGTCAAAGACGGCGATATCGTGCGGATCGAGCTGGCCACGATCGGCCAACGGCAGACACCACTCGCGCTCGAACTGCCGGTGTACGTCCTGCCCGGACACGCCGAGGGCTCGCTCACAGTGCCGCTGGGCTATGGGCGCGGGCGCGACGCGGGCGTGGTGGGTGCAGGGGCTGGGTTCAATGCCTATGCGCTGCGCTGCGCCGCCGAGCCGGACGTCGCCCTCACGTTCAAGCTCAGCAAGACGGGCCGCAAGCACGCGCTCGTCACCACCCAGGACCATCACGCGATCGACTCGCAGGTCGGCCGCGCGGAAACACAACGCCGCATCGGCGTCCTCGTCCGTGAGGGCACGCTCGCCGAGTACCAGCACGAACCCGACTTCGCGCAGCACGTCGTCCACCTGCCGCAACTGAAGTCCCTCTGGCAGGAAAGGGAGTACCCCGACCACAAGTGGGGCCTGGCGATCGACCTGTCCGCGTGCATCGGCTGCAGCGCGTGCGTCGTCGCCTGCCAGGCGGAGAACAACATCCCCGTCGTCGGCAAGGACGAGGTCGCGCTCGGCCGCGAGATGCACTGGATCCGCATCGACCGCTACTTCAAGGGCGAGCCGCACGCGGCGCCGGCGAACGTCGAAATCGTGCATCAGCCCGTGACGTGCACGCACTGCGAAAACGCCCCCTGCGAGCAGGTCTGCCCCGTCGCCGCGACCGTCCACGACGAGGAGGGCCTCAACGCGATGGTCTACAACCGCTGCATCGGCACGCGCTACTGCTCCAACAACTGCCCGTTCAAGGTGCGGCGCTTCAACTGGTTCTACAACCACCACGGCCCGCACCACCCGCGCTCGGTAAACGGCAACGCCCCCGCCCTGCCCGGCAAACTCAACCAGCAGGACCTGACCGACATCGAGAAGCTGCTGAACAACCCCGCCGTGACTGTGCGCAGCCGCGGCGTCATGGAGAAATGCACCTTCTGCGTGCAGCGGATCATGGCGGCGAAGATCAAGGCCCGCAACGAGCGCTGGGACAGCATTCCCGATGGGCTGATCACGCCGGCCTGCGCGCAGGCCTGCCCCACGGATGCGATCGTCTTTGGCGACCTGAACGACCCCAACAGCCGCGTGCGCACGCTGCACGCGCACAACCGCGCGTACGAGATGCTGGCCGAGCTGAACATCAAGGCCCGCACGCGCTACCTGGCGAAACTGCGTAACCCGGCACAGACCGAGACGTAACGAGGATCACGGCACCGATGGCCTCCACGGTCGGCGAAATCGACAACACGCTCGAAGTCCCGGGCCAGCGCCCGACGCTGATCACCGGCGGGCACGACTTCGGCTCGCTGACCGACCGCGTGGCCGCCGTCTGGGAAGCGCCGCGCCCGCCCCGCGCCTGGTACATCGCCTTCACCATCTCGGTGGTGCTGCTGGCCATCCTCGGGGCGATGATCGGCTACCTGGTCTTCAACGGCGTGGGCGTGTGGGGGCTGAACAACCCCGTGAGCTGGGGTTTCGACATCACCAACTTCGTGTTCTGGGTCGGGATCGGCCACGCCGGCACGCTGATTTCCGCGATCCTGTTCCTCTTCCGCCAGAAATGGCGCACCAGCATCAACCGCTTCGCCGAGGCGATGACGATCTTCGCGGTGATGTGCGCCGGCATCTTCCCCGGCATTCACGTCGGACGCGTCTGGCTGGCGTACTGGCTGGGGCCCATCCCCAACCAGATGGGCATGTGGCCGAATTTCCGCAGCCCGCTGCTGTGGGACGTCTTCGCCGTCAGCACGTACTTCACCGTGTCGCTGCTGTTCTGGTACGTGGGCATGATCCCGGACCTGGCGACGTTCCGCGACCGCGCCACCAGCCGGTTCAAGCAGATCATGTACGGTCTGTTCGCGCTCGGCTGGACCGGCTCCTCGCGCAACTGGCACCGCTTCGAGCGCGCCTACCTGATTCTCGCCGCCCTGGCGACGCCGCTGGTGCTCAGCGTGCACTCGGTCGTCAGCTTCGACTTCGCCGTCTCGCAGCTCCCCGGCTGGCACACCACGATCTTCCCACCGTACTTCGTGGCCGGGGCCATCTTCGGCGGCTTCGCGATGGTGACGACGCTGGCCATTCCGGCCCGACAGCTCTTCGGGCTCAAAGACATCATCACGCCACGCCACCTGGAGAACATGTGCAAGATCATCCTGCTCACCGGCAGCATGGTCGGCTACGCGTACATGCTCGAGTTTTTCATCGCCTGGTACAGCGGCTCGCCGTACGAGGGCTTCATCTTCCGCGCCCGCGCGCTCGGCCCGTATGCCTGGGCCTACTGGACCATGATCGCCTGCAACGTGCTCATGCCGCAGCTCTTCTGGTTCAAGAAGGCTCGCACGCACCCGGGGCTCATGTTCCTCGTTGTCATGGCGGTGAACGTGGGCATGTGGTTCGAGCGCTTCGTGATCGTTGTGTCGTCGCTGGCGCAGGACTTCCTGCCGTCGAGCTGGGACTACTACCGGCCAACCTGGGTCGAGTTGCTCACGCTCGCCGGCAGCTTCGGCCTGTTCTTCACCCTCTTCCTGCTGTTCTGCCGGTTCCTGCCGATGGTCGCGATGGCCGAGGTGAAGACGGTCATGCCACACGCTGACGCGCACGCACATCCGCACGAGCACGTGCCGGCGACGCGGCGTTTCGATTACAACCCGGACGAGTACGAACCGCCGAAATAAGGAGTCGTGTTGAGCACCGCCACGCCGCACAATTCGCCCCCGCCACAGCAGCCGCATCTCGCCGGCCTGCTGGCCGAGTTCGACTCGCCCGGGGCGCTGGTCACGGCCGCCGAGCGCGTGCGCGACGCCGGCTACCAGCGGTGGGACACGCATTCGCCGTTCCCGGTGCACGGGATCGACGAGGCCATGGGCATCCGCCCGACGCGGCTGCCGTGGATCGTGCTGGCACTGGGCATCGCGGGCTGCACGGCGGGGCTGCTACTGCAATGGTGGACCAACGCGACCGATGTGCGGCAATTCGGGTTCGTGCCGACGCACTTCCAGGGCTACGCCTTCGTCGTCAGCGGCAAGCCGCTGTTCAGCCTGCCGGCGAACATCCCGGTCATTTTCGAGACGACCGTGCTGCTGGCCGCACTCGGCGCGGTCATCGGCATGCTGGCGATGAACAACCTGCCGCGGCACCACCGCCCCCTGCTCGCCCACCCGCGGTTCAAACGCGCCACCACCGATCGTTTCTACGTCGTCATCGACGCGGCGGACCCGCGCTTCGACGCGACCACGACGCGCGCGTTCCTCGGCACGCTGGGCGGCACGGCGGTCGAAGCTGTCGAAACACTGGTTTCATCGGCGAAGCTGCCGCGCGCGTTCGTGATCGGCGGCCTGATCGTCGCGTGCCTGGCCCTGCTGCCACCGCTGTTCATCGCCCGGGCCCGCGTGGTCCAGACCGACCGACCGCGCATCCAGATCATCCAGGACATGGACAACCAGGAGCGCTTCAAGACGCAGCAGGCCGCGGCAATCTTCGCAGACGGCCGCGCGATGCGTCCACAGGTGATCGGCACACTTGCACGCGGCGACCTGCGCCGGGACACGCACTTCTACGCGGGCACGCGGGACGGCGATTTCGCGACGACGTTCCCGCCGCAGATCGAAATCGACACGGCGTTCGTCCGCCGGGGCCAGCAGCGGTTCAACATCTACTGTGCCCCGTGCCACGGCCTGGGCGGTGCCGGCGACGGCATCGTCGCGCAGCGGGCCATCAACCTCGGCACGCCCGGCTGGGTGCCGCCGACGAACCTCGCGACCGACCCCACGGTCATCGAACGCCCCGTTGGTCACCTCTTCAATTCAATCACGAACGGCATTCGCACGATGCCGCCGTACGGCGACCAGATTCCCGAGTCCGACCGCTGGGCGATCATCGCCTATGTGCGTGCCCTGGAGCGCAGCCAGAACGCGCGGCTGGAGGACGTGCCGCCCGAGTTGCAGCCGGAATTGCGGTGAGCAGATCGATGAGCACAGGCAGCAAGAACGTGAGTGAAGTCCGGCGGATCGGCGAGCCCGCGCGGCGCGCGGCCCGGATCGCCGCCGCGCTCGGCGTGCTCGGGCTGGCCGGCGGCGCGGCACTCGGCTTCGTCAGCGGGTGGGACGTGTTTTTCCGCTCGTATTTGCTCAACTACTGCTACATCCTGAGCCTCGCGCTCGGCGCGCTGTTCTTCGTGCTGCTCCAGCACCTCGTGCGCGCTGGCTGGAGCGTCTCCGTTCGCCGGCTGGCCGAATTCACCGCGCAGACCCTGCCGCTGCTGGCCATCCTGTTTCTCCCGCTGCTGGTGCCGGTGCTGACCGGCATGCGCGGCGTGTGGGAATGGACCGATCCGCACGCGGTGGCCGCGGATGCCCTGCTGCAACACAAGCGGCCGTACCTGAACGTCCCGTTCTTCATCATCCGGGCGGCGTTCTACTTCACCGTGTGGGTGGCCCTGGCGCGCTTCTTTTACCGCCAGTCCGTCGCGCAGGACACGACCGGCGATCCGCGGCTGACGCTCCGCATGCAGTGGTGGAGCGGCCCCGGCATGGTGCTCTTCGCCCTGACGGTCACGTTCTTCGCGTTCGACGCGCTGATGTCGCTCAACCCGCACTGGTTCAGCACGATCTTCGGCGTGTACTTCTTCAGCGGCTGCGCCGTGGGGTTCTTCGCGCTGCTGGCGATCCTCGTCAGCGCCGTGCAGCGCGGCGGCTGGCTGAAACGCTCCATCACCGTCGAGCACTACCACGACATCGGCAAGCTCGCCTTCGGCTTCGTCGTGTTCTGGGCCTACATCGCCTTCTCGCAGTACCTGCTCATCTGGTACGCGAATCTGCCGGAAGAGACCGTCTGGTACCTGCCCCGGCAGGGCGACACGTGGTGGATCGGCGTGAGCCTGCTGCTGCTGGGCGGGCACTTCGTGGCCCCGTTCCTGGCGCTGCTGTCGCGCTGGCCGAAGCGCCGCCCGGGCACGCTCGCCCTGGCCGGCGCGTGGCTGCTGTTGATGCACTGGCTGGACCTGTACTACCTCGTGGCACCGCGGCCGCACGCCGGCGAACACACGGCCCCTCTGCACGCCACGGACGGACTATTGCTGCTCGGCCTGGGCAGCCTGTTTGTCGCCGCGCTGGTCCGGCCGATGGTGCATACGTCATTGATCCCCGAGCGCGACCCGCGGCTGCCCGAGTCCCTGGCGTTCCAGAACGTGTGAGGCTGCAAGCATGAGCACCGGCGGCGACCCACCCGCGGCAACGACCATCCTCGTCGGCATCGTCGGCGGCATCCTGCTGCTGGCTGTCGTGCTCGTCGCGCAGGTGCTTTTCTACAACGTGCAGCGCAGCGAAGACGAGGTCAAGCTCTACGCCGTCCGCCCGCAGGAACTGGCCGATCTCCAGGCCAAGCAGCTCGCCGAGATCAGCAGCTACCGCTACGTCGACCGCGCGCAAGGCGTCGTCGCCGTGCCCATCGATCGCGCGATCGAACTCTACGTCGCCGAGCAGAAAGCGCCCGCCGCACCCGCTAGAATGCAGGCGCCGGAGCGCCCGCCGGCGACCGCCCCAGGTCAGGGACAAGCGCCGTGAGATGCAGGACTTTCAACAGCCCCGTCCGCGCCCTGCTCATCGTGCTGCTCGCCGGCACGAGCGCGTTCGCGCAGGCGCCCGCGAATTCGCCGCCGACGTCCGCCCCCGACCGCGCGGAAGCCCTGCCGCCCGAGCTCGAAGGCGTCGGCATCGATGAGCACCCCGGCGACAAACTGCCGCTCGACCTCGAATTCGTCGACCACACCGGCCGGACCGTGAAGCTGGGCGATTACTTCGACGGGCAGCGCCCCGTCATCCTCACGCTGAACTACTACAAGTGCCCGATGCTCTGCGGGCTCATGCTCAACGGCCTGCTCGACAGCCTGCGCGAAATCGACTGGACCGCCGGCGAGCAGTTCCAGGTCGTCACGGTCAGCTTCGACCCGCTCGAAACGCACCAGCTCGGCTTCATCAAGCGACAGAACTACCTGAAGCAGTATGACCGCCCCGCCTCCGCCACCGGCTGGCCGTTCCTCACCGGCCGCAAGCCGAGCATCGACGCCCTGCTGCAGGCGACAGGCTTTCGCATCCGCTGGAGCGAGAAACGCCAGGAATGGATGCACCTCGCGGCGCCGATCATCTGCACGCCGGACGGCCGCATCTCGCGCTACCTCTACGGCGTGATGTTCGCGCCGAAGACGGTGCGCCTCTCGCTGGTCGAGGCCTCCGAGGGCAAGATCGGCACGACGTTCGACCGCATTCTCCTCTACTGCTATCACTACGAAGGTGGCGAGTACACGCTCGCCGCCCTGAACATCGTCCGCGCCGGCGGCGTGCTTTCGCTGCTCGTCGTCGGCGTCCTGCTGCTGGTCCTCTGGCGCCGCGAACGCCGGCGCGGAAAGGCGGTCGCGGCCCAGCCATGAACCCGCAAGCGATGTCCGCGCTGCTCGCCCAGGCCCCGACCTCACTGCCGGCCGTCGCGCCGGAAGGCGGCACGTTCTGGATGCCGCCCGCCGCGTCCACCGGCGCCGTCGCGACCGACGCCGTCTTCTATTTCATCTACGCCGTCTCGCTGTTCTTTTTCGCCCTCATCGTCCTGCTGATGGCGTATTTCGTCATCCGCTATCGCCGACGGGTCGAGGGCGCGCGCGGCCCGGGTCGCGCCACGCACAACACGGCCCTCGAGCTGACCTGGACCGCGATCCCGCTGGTGCTGGTCGTGATCATGTTCTACATGGGTTTTCGCGGGTTCATGAACATGATCAACGCACCCGCCGGCGCGCTCGACATCCGCGTGCTGGGCCAGAAGTGGTTCTGGTCGTTCACCTATCCCAACGGGCACATCGACACCGAGCTGCACGTACCGGTGGACATGCCCGTCCGGCTGATCCTCGAATCCAACGACGTGATTCACAGCTTCTTCGTGCCGGCGTTTCGCATCAAGCGCGATGCCGTCCCGGGGCGCTACAATAAAATCTGGTTCAAAGCGACCCGGCCGGGCGAGTACCTGGCTCTCTGCGCGGAGTACTGCGGCACGCAGCATTCGGACATGTTGGCGCGCGTGGTCGTGCACGAGCCGGGCCTGTACGAAAAGTGGCTCGACGAGGCCTCCGACCCGTTCAAGACGCGCACCCTGGCCGAGGTGGGCGCGCTGCTGGTCACGCGGCGCTGCGGCGGCTGCCATTCCACCGATGGCAGCGCCAACATCGGGCCGACGTTCAAGGGCCTGTACGAGCACGATGTGGCCCTGGCCGACGGCACCACGGTCCAGGCCGAGGACAACTACATCCGCGAGTCGATCCTTGAGCCGCGGGCCAAGATCGTGCGCGGCTACGACCCCGTGATGCCGACCTTCAAGGGCCAGCTCACGGACAAGGAAATCACGGCGATCATCGAATACTTGAAGGAACTAGGCAAATGACCGGGGCTGGTGGCCGATATGAGCGCGATTGATCCGGGCATTTCGCTCCCCGCCGGACAGCCGCAGGCCGCGGCGGGCGACAACTACCTCACGCGGACCCGGGGCATCCGGTCCTGGCTCT
This sequence comes from Phycisphaerae bacterium, assembly GCA_017999985.1. Lineage (NCBI taxonomy): Bacteria > Pseudomonadati > Planctomycetota > Phycisphaerae > Phycisphaerae bacterium. The sequence goes on from JAGNKU010000005.1 coordinate 137,664, forward strand.
TCACCGTCGACCACAAGCGCATCGGCATCATGTACCTCGTGTCGATCCTGGCGGCGTTCCTGCTGGGCGGCATTTTCGCCATCCTCATCCGCACCGAGCTGCTCACGCCGCAGCGCACGATCATGAGCGCGGACAACTACAACCGCGTGTTCACGCTGCACGGCGCGATCATGACCTTCCTGGTCATCATCCCCGGCATCCCTGCGGCCCTCGGCAATTTCGTCCTGCCGATCATGCTGGGCGCGAAAGACCTCGCCTTTCCGCGCCTTAACCTGTTCAGCTACCACCTGTGGGTGCTCGGCGCGCTGCTGTCCGTCGTGGCCATCCTCATGGGCAGCGTCGACACCGGCTGGACCTTCTACGTGCCCTACGCCACCGACACCAGCATGGGCGGCGTCATCCCCGTGCTCCTCGGCGTGTTCGTGCTCGGCTTCAGCTCGATCTTCACCGGGCTCAATTTCGTCGTGACGATCCACAAGCTCCGCCCGCCGGGCATGACCTGGTTCCGCCTGCCGCTGTTCCTGTGGGCGCTCTACGCGACCGCCATCATCCAGATCCTCGCGACGCCGGTGCTGGGCATCACCGTGCTGCTGCTGATCGTGGAGCGCGCCTTCGAGCTGGGCATCTTCCAGCCCGGCTTGGGTGGCGACCCCCTCCTTTACCAGCACTTCTTCTGGTTCTACTCGCACCCCGCCGTCTACATCATGATCCTGCCCGCGATGGGCATCGCCAGCGAGGTGATCTCGATCTTCAGCCGCAAGCACATCTTCGGCTACCACTTCATCGCCTTCAGCAGCATCGCCATCGCGATCTTCGGCTTCTTCGTCTGGGGCCACCACATGTTCGTCAGCGGCCAGTCCGCGCTGGTAACCACCATCTTCAGCCTGTTGACGTACAGCGTCTCCATCCCGTCGGCGGTCAAGGTCTTCAACTGGCTCGCCACGCTGCACGGCGGCTCGATCTCGCTGAAAACGCCCATGCTTTACATGCTGGGCTTCATCTTCATCTTCGGCATCGGTGGCCTCACCGGCCTGTTCCTCGGCGCGCTGGCCACCGACTACCACCTGACCGACACGTACTTCGTCGTCGCCCACTTCCACTACGTCATGATGGGCAGCACGCTCCTGGCGATGATCGGCGGCATTCACCACTGGTGGCCAAAGATGACCGGCCGCATGTACTCCGAGCTGTGGGGGCGCGTGGCCTTCGTCGTCGTCTTCATCGGCTTCAACCTGACCTTCTTCCCGCAGTTCATCATGGGCACGCACGGCATGCCCCGCCGCTACTACAACTACCCGCCCCAGTTCGAGTTCCTGCACGTGCTTTCCAGCATCGGCTCGTACCTGATGGCGGTCGGTTTCGTGATCACGGCGATTTACCTGCTGCATTCGCTCTTCGCCGGCCGGCGCGCCCCCGCCAATCCGTGGGGCGGCGCCACACTTGAATGGCAATGCCCTTCGCCGCCGCCCACGCAGAACTTCGACACGCCACCCGTCGCCGGCGACCCGTATGACTTCAGCGACCTGGAATACGACGCCCGCACCGGCGGGTACGTCCGCGTGAACCGTCCGGGTGCCAGCGTGCCCGGGCATTAGCGAGCCAGAACCCGATGTCCACCCTCAACCCCAGCGATGCAGCGCCGCCCCACGAGCACCCGCCGCATCTCCAGCACCATTTCGACACGCCGGCGCAGCAGTTCGAGTCGGTCGTGCTGGGCATGTGGCTGTTTCTGGCGACGGAGATCCTGCTGTTCGGCGGGCTGTTCTGCGCCTACGCCGTCTACCGCGCCAATCACCCCGAGATCTTCGAGTACGCCCACGTCTACCTGAGCAAGCCGCTGGGCGCCGTCAACACGGTCATCCTCCTCGTCAGCAGCTTCACGATGGCCACCGCGGTGTGGGCCGCGCAGCACACCCGCCGCCGGCTGCTCATGGTCATGCTCGCCATGACCATCGCCTGCGGCCTCGGCTTCCTGGGCATCAAGTACGTCGAATACGAGCACAAGTGGAAAGACGGGCTGCTGTGGGGCAAGCACTATCAGCCGGCGCACCCGCACCCGGGATTCGCCACCCACGCCGCGGCGGAGCACGGCACCGCGCCGCCGCCAGCCGCGTCGCAGCCCACTACCGCCCCCGCTGGCGAAACGGCCTGGATCGTGCAGCCGGCCGAATCCGGACCGCGCGGCCTGCTGCGACCCGGCGCTGCGCCGCTCGAGCTGTCCACCGAACCCAAGGTGCACAACGTCCAGGTGTTTTTCGCGGTGTACTTCGCCATGACCGGCCTGCACGGCCTGCACGTGATCGCCGGGCTGGTGCTGATCGCCTGGCTGCTGGTCCGCGCGCAGCTCGGGCATTTCACCGCCGCCTACTTCACGCCCGTGCCGATGGTTGGACTGTACTGGCACGTGGTTGACCTGATCTGGATTTACCTGTTCCCGCTGCTGTACCTGATTCACTAGCGGCGCCCCGCGCGCCGGCGAGGATCGCCGATGACCGCTCCCGAGTCCCCCACCACCGCCCACCGCCAGGTCGGCCACCATGTGCCCTTGTGGGTGCTCGCGGCCACGCTCGCCGCCCTGCTCGTGCTGACGTTCATCACGGTCGCGGTCACGCGCGTGGCGTGGCTCGACTTCGGCCCGACCATCAACCTCTGGATTGCCCTGCTGATCGCGACCGTCAAGGCCACCCTCGTGGCCCTGTACTTCATGCACCTGCGCTATGACAAGCCCTTCAACGGCGTCATCCTGATCGGCGCACTCCTGTTCGTCATGCTCTTCTGCGGCCTGGCGCTCATGGACTCCCTCGCCTATCGCCCGGACGTGCAGGAATATCGCGACGTCGATCCGGCGCGCTACGCGCCGGCCCTGCAGCAGCCGTGAACACGCCCCGGCCGCCCGCAACCCCCGCCGGCCTCAGCGCCGGCCGCCTCATCATGCTGCTCTTCCTGGCGTCGCTCGGCATGGGCTTCGCCGCCGTGCTGGTCTTCTATTTCGTCATGCGCAGCCGTGCCACCGCCTGGCCGCCACCCGGCACACCGCCGCTGCCGGCCGGGCTGTGGCTCAGCACCGTGCTGCTGATCGGAACCAGTGCGAGCCTGCTCGTGGCCCGCCACAGCCTGCGCCAGGAACGCGCCCCCGCGGCTGCACGCGCCCTGCTGATCGCGCTGCTCGCCGGCCTCGCCTTTCTCTTCAGCCAAATCGCGAACTGGTGGCTGGCCTGGGCGGCGAACCTGCCGCCCGGCCGCAACATGTTCTCCATCACTTTCTACCTGCTCACCGGCCTGCACGCGGCGCACATCATCGGCGGGCTCGTCCCGCTCGCCGTCGTCACCGCGCGGGCCCTGCGCGGGCGCTACAGCGCCGCACACCACGCCGGCGTCACGTACTGCGCCATGTACTGGCACTTCCTCGACGCCGTCTGGCTGGTCATCTTCGCGGCGCTTCTGCTGAGCACTTGACCCGTGCCCGCCGCCGCGTGCTAATCCGCATATGCGCATCGCCGTCGCCCAAATGCCCGGCGCCTCCCTGGACCGGTGGGCGGAAACGCTGGCGCTGCTCGAGGCCCTGGTTACGCAGGCCGCCGAGCGCGGCGCGCAACTCGTCGTGCTGCCCGAATGCGCCTGGCCGGCCTATTGCCTGGGCAGCATCGCGGAGTATCGCGCCGCGCGAAACGCCGGCCTGCCCGCCCCCGCCACCTTCCTCGCCCGACTGCAACAGCTCGCCCGCAACCAGCACATCGCGCTCTGTGCCGGCTTCGTCGCCGAAGATCACGACCGGCTCTACAACGCCGCCGCATTCGTCGCCGCCAACGGCGCGCTGCTCGGCATGCGCCACAAGTGCTTCCTGTGGGCGTTCGACCGCAACTACTTCTCGCCGGGCACGCGCATCGAGCCGCTGGACACCGACTTCGGTCGCATCGGACTGATGATCTGCGCCGACGCCCGCCTCCCCGAAATCGCCGCGACGCTGGCCGCCCGCGGCGCGGAGCTCATCCTGCAACCCACCGCCTGGGTGAACGCCGGCGCCACCGACGCGCTTTGGAACCCGCAGCCGGATTTCCTCATCGCGGCGCGGGCCACGGAGTTCGGCGTGCCGATCGCGTCCGCCAGCAAGTGGGGCCGCGAACGCGACACTACCTTCGTCGGATCGAGCCTCATCTGCGCTGCCGACGGAACGATCCGCGCCCAGTGCGGGTCAGCCGAAACCACCGTGGCCGTCGCCGAGGTAACTCCCGCCCCGCCCCGCCGCCCCGTCATTACGCCCGCGGAGCGCAGCGCACTGCTGTCGCCCGCTCCACCGGACCCGCCGCGCGGCGATGTCCGTCCCGTGACGGTGTGGCCCGTCGCGCACACCATCAACGACCACGCCGTGGCCGCACAACTGGACACCCGTGCACCGGTTCCAGAGCACTTGCTCGTGTTACGCGACGGCCCGTCGTCTGATCCCGTGCGGGGCGACCGCTATACGCTGTTGAGTGGACCGACGCCCGCGCCGCTGGACATCGCTGGCGTGCGCATCGGCTCGGTGCGTGCCCCCGCTGCCGCCCGCTTCGCCCCGCTCCGCTGTCTTGCGCTGCGCGGCGTGCACGCCGTCGTCGTCTTCGGCGCCGACTGTCCGCGCTGCGCGCTCCAGGCACGGGCGTGTGAGAACCGTATCTTCGTCGTCCAGGTGACCGCTGCGCACGGACAGATCATCGACCCGCACGGCCACGTCGTGCCCGCCACCGACGCCCCGGTCACGCTCGCCGCGGCGCTCGCCGCGCGCAAGACCGTGGCCCCCGGGACCGACGTGCTCGCCGGCCGCTGCCCCGCGCAGTACGAGTTCTGACTCGCCGCCCCACCCCGTGTCACGGATTCTCGAAATACGGCTTGCCGGCCTCAAAGAGCGCCTGGTGTGCCTGGTAATCCCGGACATCGTCCGGCCGATTGGCCGCCTGAGCGATCTTGAGCGCCTCGCCGACCCACTTGCGGGCATCCTCGAACCGACCGGCCGCCGCGTACGCCGCGGCCAGCGTGTCCAGCATCGTGTCATCCCGGTGATTCGTCGCCGCGCAGGCCTTCTCCGCCCACTGGATCGCTTCCTCCGGCTTGCGGCGCGTCGCATCCGCGCAGGTCGCCAGCAGCCACGCGAGCGAGTTCGCCAGCTCCGGCCGGTCCGGCATGACCTGCAGCCCGTCGCGCAGCAACTGCTCGAGGGCGGCGTAGTCCTTCGCGATGGTCAGCAGATCACGCAGCGCCAAACGAGCCGCCAGGTACTTGGGGTCGGTGCGCAGCGCCGCGGCAAACTGCTCGCGCGCGCCGGCCACGTCGCCGGCGCGGAAGAGGTAGAGCCCCAGCGCGTGGCGGGCGGCCACGAGTTCCGGATCCAGCTCGACTGCCTTGGTCAGCGCGGCACGCGCCTCCGCTTCCTGGTCCAACTGCTGCAGCCAGCCGCTGGCCGCCAGATACAGGTCGCCGCTTTGCGGCTGCGCGGCCAGCGCGGCTTTGATCACCGCGACGCCGGCGTCCGGCGTGCCCCGGGCCATGGCCAGCGTGCAGAACCGTCGCAAGGCCTCTTCGTCCGCCGGGTTCTTATCCAGCACACTGCGCAGCAACTGCTCCGCCCGGTCGAAGTCCTTCTTGAGCAGCATGGCAAACGCGAGCTTGCACTTCGCCGGCGCGTAATCCTTGCCGTCCGGCAGGCTCAGCACACGCTCGAACTCGCGGACGGCGTCATCGAGTCGGCCTTGCTGCGCCAGCACGTCGGCCAGTTGCGTGCGAGCGCGCACGCCCGAGGTGTCCACGTCGATCGCTTCGTTCAGCAGCCGTTCCGCGAGCGAGAACTGCTTCCGCTCCGCCTGGGCCGCCGCGGCTTCCAGGAGCGCCTCCAGATCGTACCCCCGCACCAGCAGCGTGCCTTCCATCGGGTCGATCAGTGGGCGGATGTGCGTATCCTGGCCGGCCCGGCGGCGCCGCGCGGCCGCTTCCGTGGTCTCACCGCGCGCCTCGAAAACGGCCGCAAGCCCCAAGTGAGCCGGCCCGTAGTGCGGCGCTGTCTTGAGGGCCCGGAGGAAATGACCCTGCGCCTCGTCCAGCTTGTTTTCGGCTACTAGACACAGTCCAAGACCGGCGTGCCCCACGACGTCGGCCGCGTCCGCCGCCAGCGCCGCTTCGAAGAACTCGCGCGCCCGGGCTGGATCGGTTTCCATCAGCAGGGCCGCCAGGCGCGTGCGCGCCGGCTTGTAGTCGGCGTTCAGGGCCAGGGTCTTTTCATAGGCGGCCTTGGCCTGGGCGGGATTACCCGCCCGCGCGTGCGCCAACCCGAGCGCGTACAGCCACTGCGACTCCTGCGGAGCCAACTGGGCCACTCGCTCGAAGCACACCACCGCCGCCTGCGGGAACCCGTGCACGTAGCACAGCGCCCCCAGGTCGGCCACCTTGCCGATGTCGTTGGGCACCCGGAGCGCTTCGCGCCGCGCCGCCCCCAGCTTTGTTTCGAGCACCAGCGGCAGCGTGCCCAAGTCCAGTTCCGGCAGCGGCAGCTCCGCCGCCCCGGCCATCGGCGCGGTGCCCGGCTCCGTTCCCGGGGCCGCGCTGGCGCCCTCGGGGGCAGCGGACTCGCGCTTGCACGCGCCGCCGGCCAACAGCCAGCCGCCGATCGCCAGCCCCACCAGACACGTACCCGCATACCGTCGTGTAATCATCGCCCGTTCCTGTCCAACAGGCCGTGAACCAGGGCACGGCACGCCCACCGGGGACCCGCGCCGCATCCTTTTGCCAGCATACCGTGCCGTCCGCGCGCCGCCAACGCGCGGCGTCGCGCCGTCACCGCCGGCCCCCGTAGACGCCAGAGCCGTTCTTCACTCGTGCACAAAATCCGTCGCGGGATTCTTCACCACCAGCACCGGGCACGGCGCATGCTGCACAATGCGCTCGGCCGTGCTGCCAATCAACACATGCCGCAGCCCGGTACGCCCGTGCGTCGCGACGATGATCAGGTCGATCTGCGCGCTCTCAGCATACTTGCAGATGCCATGCCAGGCGTTGCCGAAGATGATGTCGCTGACCACCGGCGGGTCGCTGCCGAACTGCTCGGGCACCACGCTCGCCAGCCGCGCCCGGCAGGCCTCGATCAGCTCCTGGTCGGAGAACGTCACCGGCACCTCGGTCGGCAGGGTCACCGCCAGGTCCGCGGTGAGCGGTGGCGGAATCACGTGAATCACGTGCAACTCCGCGTTGAAGGACTCGCGGAAGGCCCGCGCGTAGCGCGCCCCGTGCAGCGACAGCGCGGAGAAGTCCGTCGGCCACAAAATCCGCTTGGGCTTCACGACCATAAGGCACCTCGTTGGATTGTACGCCGCGACCCGACTCGACCTGCCCCCCGGACACCCCTCTGACAACTCCGACTTGGCCCGCGCTCAGGCGTCCGGCTCGATCCGCGTCCCGCTGCGGCCCGCCAGCGCGTCCGCCATCCGCTCGATACTGCAGATGATCACGCGCGCATCCCCTGGTCTGCAACCCCGCACGAACTCAATTGCCGCCTCGATCTTGGGCCCCATCGACCCCGGCGGAAACTGCCCTTCGTCCAGGTAGCGCTGGGCCTCGGACGCTGTCAGCCTGTCCAGCGTCTTTTCCTGCGGCGTGCCATAGTTCAGCGCCACGCGCTCCACGCTCGTCACGATCAGGAGCACCGGCGCATCCAGCGCGCGACCCAGCAGCGCCGCCGTGCGATCCTTGTCGATCACGGCCTCCACGCCGTGCAACTCGCCATTGGCGTCGCGCGCGACCGGGATCCCACCGCCTCCCGCCGCCACGACCAGCTCCCCCGCGCTCACGAGCCGCTTGATCAAGTCAATCTCGACGATCGCCTTCGGCGGCGGCGACGGCACGACGCGGCGCCAACCCTGCTGTGGCACCGAGATCATGTCCCAGCCTTGTTCGCGCTGCAGCTCCAGGGCCTTGTCCTTGCGGTAGAAATTGCCGATCGGCTTCGTCGGCCGCTTGAACGCCGGGTCGTCGCGGTCGACCTCGACGCTCGTCACGATCGCGGTCGCGGTCCGAGGGATGTTGCGGCGATGCAGGGCATTGTTGAAACACTGTGCGATCATGAAGCCCATGCCGCCCTGCGTGTGCGCGCCGCAGATGTGCAGCGGCAGGCGGTACAACTCGCGGGCCGCCAGCTCGACGCGCCGCAGCACGTTGCCCACCTGAGGACCATTGCCGTGCGTGACCACGAGCTGATACCCCGCCTCGACCAGGCCGGCCAGGTACTCGGCGGTGTAGCTGGTGTTCTCGAACTGCTGAGCGACGTTGCCTTCCTGGTTGGGGCGTGAAATCGCGTTCCCGCCCAACGCGACCATGATCAGCTCTTTGCGATACGTGTATTCCGCAGGCACGGCGTTCAGTCCCGGCTGAGGGATTCAGATAAGCCAATTATCGGCCGTGCGCGCCCGCCGGCTGTAGGCCCGGGCGCGCTCCCGAATCTCATGGCTGGCGACTACGTTCCTTCGCCCGACGACGACAGGTAGTGCACCTGTTCGCGCGTGAGCCGGTCAATGCTGATCCCCATCGCCTGCAGCTTGAGCTTGGCCACCTGCTCCTCGATCGCCTTCGGCACCTCGTGGACCGCCACGCCGAGCTTGCGCCCCTTCTTCACGATCCACTCGGCGGTCAGCGCCTGCGTCGCGAAGCTCATGTCCATCACGCTCGCCGGGTGCCCGGTCGCCGCGCTGAGGTTCACCAGCCGGCCATCGGCCAGCAGGTGAATGCTCTTGTTCCGCCCGAGTTGGTACTCGGTCACCAGCGGCCGGACGTCCTTGATGACCTTCTTCGACATCTTGCGCAGCGCCGGGATGTCGATCTCGACGTCGAAGTGCCCGCTGTTGCAGATGACCGCCCCGTCACGCATCTTGCGGAAGTGCTCGGCCCGCAGCACGTGCTTGTTGCCGGTGACCGTGATGAACACCTCCCCGAACTCGACGGCCTTGGCCATCGGCCGGACGTCAAAACCGTCCATGGCCGCTTCGAGCGCCTTGAGCGGGTCGATCTCGGTGACGGTGACAATCGCACCGGCACCGCGCGCCCGCATCGCCACCCCGCGCCCGCACCAGCCGTAGCCGACCACCACGACGTGCTTGCCGGCCAGCAGCACGTCCGTCGCCCGTACCACGCCGTCGAGCGTGCTCTGCCCCGTGCCGTAACGGTTGTCGAACATGTGCTTCGTGTCGGCGTCGTTCACCGCCACCACGGGGAACTTGAGGATGCCTGCCTGCGCCATGGCCCGCAGCCGGATGACGCCGGTGGTCGTCTCTTCCATGCTGGCCAGAATCCCGCGTGCCTCGCGCTGGCGGCGCGTATGCAGCGTGTTCACCAGGTCCGCACCGTCGTCCATCGTGATCTGCGGTCGAGTGTTGATGACCGCGTTCAGGTGGTCGTAGAACACCGGCACGCTCTCGCCACGGCGGGCATACACGGCGACGCCAAAATCCTTGACGATGCTCGCTGCCGTAGGGTCCTGCGTACTGAGGGGATTCGACGCGCACAGCGCGACCTCGGCCCCGCCGGCCTTCAGCGTGCGCATCAGGTTGGCGGTCTCGCTGGTCACGTGCATGCAGCAGCCCATGTGGATGCCCTTCAGCGGCTTCTGCTTCTCGAAGCGCTGGCGAATCAGGGCCAGCACGGGCATATCGCGATCGGCCCAGAGGATCTTCTTGCGCCCCTCGGCCGCCAGATTCAGGTTCGTCACGTCACAGCGCGTCTTCGCCATGCCAGTCTGCTCCTCACAGCAACCCTGCCCCCGCGGCCGCTGCAACCGGCCGAATCGCGAAGCTTATCGGCTCGCCGGCGATTGCACAACGCCTGCGCGCAGGGACGAAGGCTCCGTTGTGGGGATGGAGTAGCCCCCGCACGATCGCGCTAAGCCGGGCTGGGCAGCGGGCCGGCTTCGGTGTCGGGCGGGCGTTGCACGGGGCGCGCCACCGGCGTCTCGGCGCGGCGGCCCTGCTCGGCCGCGATCAGGTCCGCGACCGTCGGCTTGTTGAGGCTCTCGCCGGCCATGACGGCGCGGACTTCCTCGCCACTCAGCGTTTCGTATTTGAGCAGCGCCTGCGCGACCGCCTCGAGCTGCGGGCGATGTGCCTCGATCAGGCGGCGCGTGTCTGCATAGGCGGCGTCGACAATCCGCTTCACCTCTTCGTCAATCATCCGCGCGGTCTGGTCGGAAAACTCCTTCGTCAAGCCAAAGTCCGGCCGCATCTGCCGGCCGACCGGGTCGTCTCCGTAGTAGACGAATCCCAGTCGATCGCTCATGCCCCACTCGGTGACCATCTCACGCGCGAGCTGCGTCACCTGGCGGATGTCGCCGCCGGCACCGGAATTCACGTCTTGACCGAGAATCTCTTCCGCCAGGCGCCCGGCGCACGCGACGCGCATCTGGGCCTCGATCCACTTGCGGCTGTAGTAGCTGCGGTCCTTCTCCGGCAGCGCAAACGTCGCCCCGCCGTACGGGCCGCGCGGAATGATGCTCACCTTGTGGACCGGGTCGGCGTCCTTCAGAACGGTCTGCACGACCGCGTGCCCGGCCTCGTGATACGCGGTCAGCAGGCGGTCCTTGTCATCCACGACCCGGCTGCGCTTCGCCCGGCCCCAGCGCACCTTGTCGCGGGCCTCTTCGAGGTCTTCGAGCTCGACCGCGTCCTTGCCGGCCAGCGTCGCCAGCAGCGCGGCTTCATTGATGATGGCCGCCAGGTCCGCCCCGCTGAACATCGGCGTGCCCCGCGCGATGCGCGACAGCTTCGGCTCGAGCGGCGGCTGCACCTTCACCTTCTGCGCGTGGACGCGCAGGATGTCGATGCGCCCCTTCACGTCGGGCAGCGGCACATACACCTGGCGATCGAAACGCCCCGGGCGGATCAGCGCCGGATCGAGCACGTCGGCCCGGTTCGTCGCCGCAACGACGATGACCTGGTCATTGCTGTCAAAGCCGTCCATCTCGACGAGGATCGCATTCAGCGTCTGCTCGCGCTCGTCGTGCCCGCCGCCATTGTAGCCCATGCCCCGCCGCCGCCCGACCGCATCGATCTCATCGAGGAAAACGATGCAGGGCGAGTTTTCCTTCGCCTGACGGAACAGGTCGCGCACGCGCGACGCGCCCACGCCGACGAACATCTCGACGAAGTCGGAGCCGCTGATCGAGAAGAACGGCACCTCGGCCTCGCCGGCAATCGCCTTGGCCAGCAGCGTTTTGCCGCACCCCGGCTCGCCCACCAGCAGCACGCCGCGCGGGATGCGCCCGCCCAGCCGCTGAAACCGCTTCGGGTTCTTCAGGAACTCGACGATCTCGAGCACTTCCTCCTTGGCCTCCTCGACGCCGGCGACGTCGGCGAAAGTCACGCTGGTGTGCTCCTTGGTGAGGATACGGTGGCGGCTGCGGCCGAAATTGCCAAGCATGCCGGCGCCGCCGCCCGTCTGGCGCAACTGCCGGAAGAGCAGGAACCAGATAATCGCGAACAGCAGGAGCCAGGGTATGATCGAGAGCAGGATGTTGACGAAGAGATTGTTGCTGGCCTGGCTGCCGAAGTCGACCGGCTTGGCGCTCCGGGCGCTTTTCGCCTCAACTTCCTTGCGGATCTCCTCGATCTTCTGAACGACGCCCAGGTACTCGCACTCGAAGAGCTTCGTCTCCGGGGTCACGTTGGCCGGGATGCGGTCAGGCCGGAATTCGCCGGTGATCGCATTCTCCTTGACGACCACCTTGGCGATATCGCCGTTCTCGATGTGCGTCCAGAATTCGCTGATGGAGAGCTTGTGCACCTTGTTCATGCTCTGACTGAGCATGACGAAGAACATCAACCCCAGGCCGACGATGACGATCCAACTGAACAGCCCGCGGGACATGCGCACGGGCGGCTTCGGGGGTCCACCGTCCCCATCGCCGCCGCCGCGCGGGCGTTGAGGTTGTCGTTGCTCATCGGGCATCGGTTCACCGTCCGGTGGCCGCGGGCCAACGCGCTCCGGCTGGCGGCGCGACTGCCCGGCCGGGGCGGCGCGCTCACCAGTCCTCGTACATCAGAGCCACAATCCGGGCGGCCAGGCGGTCGATGGCCCGCTCCTGGGCGAACTTCTCGCTCTCGCCGGTGGGGTTCAGATAGTCCACCGTCTGGAGCATGGCCGGCTGATCCACCAGCAGGCGTCCGGTGCGGATGTCCTTCCACTGAACCCGGACCGTGAGGTTCAGGTGCTTCTCGCGCGGCTGCCGGGTCTGGTAGTCGGGCGCGAACGCCGCCTGCCGCTCTTCCAGTACTTCCGCTACCAATATGGTATCGGCCTTTTCACGCGGGGCCAGCCGATAAGGCGTGTCCATCCCGATTCGCTTCTTCAGGGCTTCCGTGAGCGTGAATTCCAGGTCCCGGCGAAATTCCTTCGACCCGACCATGTCCACATACACGGTCCGCACGTCCGTCCGATACGGACCACCGGCCCGATATCCGCACCCGGAAACGGACACCAGCACGAGCAGCAGGCCGGCCACGAGGTGGGGTCTGGTCACGGCGCGACGTCCTCCGCCGGAGTCTCCCCGGTCGCGGCCCCCATGGCCCGCAGGCGCGTGTGTGCCTGCCCGGCGGCCAGCGTGTCCGGCCAGTCCTTCAGAATCTGCCGGTAATAAAACTCCGCCGCGCTGGGCTGACGCGTCCGTTCGTACCAGCGGGCGATGTCGAGGTCTTTCTCCGCCCGCTGCTGCCGGATGCCTTCCAGGCGCTGCGCGACGTTCTCGCGCTCGGCATACCCGGGAAACGCTGCCATCAACTGCCGATAGCGCTCGTCCGCCTCGACCAGCGGCGTGGCGTCGAAACGGATGCCGGGGAAAGCAGCCTCGGCGGACTCTGCCGTGCGCAGCATCGCAAACTGCACGTAGCGCCCGCTGGCATACTGCTGGGCCAGGTTGGCGTACTCATCCTGAGCCAGATCGAGATCGCCGTGCGAGAAGTAGTAATCCGCCTTCAGCTTCAGCGCCAACTCGCCCAGCCGCGAGCCGGGGACGCGCTCCCAGACGCGATCGAGAATCTCAACGCCCTCGGCGTACGCGGGCAGGCGCAGGACGCGCCAGACGATGCGCTTCTGTCCGGACAGAAACGCGCGGGCCACGTCGACACACCGCTGGTTGGCCAGTTCGAAAATCTCGCCGGACGCATCGTCCGCGACGCTGGTGTAGCGCTTCACCGCCTGCCAGAAATCGCGGCCTTCAAAGTATGTATCGCCGAGCAAGAGCGTCGCCTCATAGCTGCGCTCATCGTCGGGGTTGGCCTTGATCCAGCGCTTCAGCAGCGTGCGGGCCTTGCCGGGTTTGCCCTCTGCGAGATAGGCACGGGCCTGCCCCAGCTCGTCGGTCGGCTCACCTTCAATGGGCGCCTCTTCGGCAACCCACTCATCCGTGTCCGGGTCGAGTACTTGGCGTTCGCGGTAACGTTGCTCCTGCGAGAGCAACGAGAACTCCGTCAGCACCGCCACCAGGCTGGTGAGTGCGATCACGCGAAAATCCATGCCGAGGTTGATCATGCGGGCCCATTATAGGCCGTGAGCGCGCAGCCAACAATCGGGCGCCCCGCCATTCACGGGCCACAGCAACACAACTCAGCCCCGCGGTCGCCGTGCCGCCGCGACTTGGCCCCCGTACCCCCCCGCGATATCCTGCCGCCCGCGGGGGTGTCTCGTCCGGCACAGCGACCGTTGCGGAGTGCCGATGGTCGGGCGCAAGTGGCGTACATGGGTGGTGCTGGTCGTCGTCGGCGTCGCCGCCGCGGCCGCGCTGCGCCCCACCCTCCAGAGCCCGTTTTCCCGTGGCGCACACCGGGAAACGGCAAGCGCACTGCACCCGGGGGCTGAGCCGCGCCAGCCCGCGCAGTGGCCGTTTCACAGCTTTGGAGTTCAGGCGCTGACCCGCTGGTCATGGCGGTTGGACGACATCGTCTGGGGTCCGGTCGCGGGCGGGCCGGGGTGGACGAACCTCGCGCTGCATGTCGTCAGCGGATGGCTGGTTGCCGCCCTGGCGCTGATCCTGCTGCGGAGTGGCGCCGCGCGGGACGCGCGCCCCACCGTCACGCATTACGGGGCAGCCCTCCTCGCCGGGCTGCTCTTCGCGCTCCACCCGTTGCGCGTCGAGCCCGTAGTGTGGGTGGCACAGCGCGCCACGCTGCTCAGCGGAATGTGGGCACTGGCCGCGACGCTGTGCTACTTGCACGGGGCCACGCGGGCCCACCGCGCGTGGCTCGGCGTAGCGCTCGCGTGCGGCACGTTGAGTTTCGCCGCCGGCAGCGCCGGCCTGACGCTGCCACTCGTCTTCGTCGTGCTCGACTGGTATCCGCTGCGACGTCTGGGCCTCACTGCGGGCTGGTTCAGCCGGCGCACACGTGGCGTGTGGCTGGAGAAGCTGCCGTTCGTGGTGTTGGCGGCCGGCGCCCTTGCGCTGGGACTGGCCGCGCAGCGGGCGGCGGACACTTCACCGGCGCTCGGCGCGCTGGAACGCATCGCGGTGGCGGGCCGGAGCGCGACCTTCTACGCCTGGAAGACCGTCTGGCCACACGGGCTCGCGCCGCTGTATGAACTACACCGCCCGGTCCCCTGGCTATCGTGGCAGTTCGGCGGCGCCGCCGTCGCGGTGCTCGTCGCGCTGGCTGTGGCCGTTGTCGTGGCCCGCAAGGCGCCCGCTGTGACGGCTGCGGCACTGGCCTATGTCTTGCTGCTCGCCCCCGACGCAATGCTGTTTCCGAATGGGCTGCTGGCGGCGGCCGACCGTCACGGCTACCTGCCCGGCGTGATCATCGCGCTCGCGCTGGGGGCGGCGCTCGCGCGGCTTTGGGCGGAGCACGACGCACTCAGTCGCATCTTAGCGACGGGCGCGACGCTGGCCGGCTGCGTAGCGGTCGGCGCCCTCGGCATGCTGACCTGGCAGCAAGCCCAGCTCTGGCGCGACCCGCGCACACTCTGGCGCTACACTGTGGATCAATACCCGGGCAGCGGGCTGGCCGCCTGGGAGCTGGCCCGGGCGCGCGAACGCGTGGGCGAGACTCAGCCGGCCATGCAACTGTACAGCGCCGCGGTGCGGCTCAGTCCGCAGGTCCTTGAGCTGCGGCTCACCCTGGGCGCCGCGCTGCTCCGCGAGTCCAACACCAAAGCGGCGATCGCGGCCTACCAGGGCGCCGTCCAGCTCGCCCCGCAATCCGCCGCGGCCCACTTCGGACTCGGCGCGGCCCTGGCGGCGGGTAACGACCTGGCCGCGGCGGAGGAGCACCTGCGCCGCGCGCAGAGCCTGGCCCCGGATGACCCGCGCCCGCCGAGCAGTCTCGGCCACCTGTTCATGCTGCAAGCCCGCTGGTCGGAAGCCGCGGTGGCTTTTCAGGCCGCGCTGCGAATGGTGCCCGACGACGCCGACCTGCACTACGACCTGGGACACGCCCTGGATCGCGCCGGCGCCCGCGAAACCGCCGCTGCCATGTTCCGGCGCTGTCTGGAATTGTCCCCCAACCATGGCCTGGCGCGCGCGGCGCTGGCCGCGCCGACGGACCCGCCTACCGAGCCGCCCCCGCCTCCGGCTGCAACTCAAACCAGTCGTCCTTCCGGCAGACCGTGAGCACCGGCGTCTCCACTTCGTGGTCCAGCACGAGCAGGCCGTGGTCGGCGGCGAGCCACGCCAGCAGCGCCTGCTTCGACGCCCGGTTCTCGAGCGGGAACAGGTCATACGCCATGTTGTACGGCGCCCCCAGGTGGTGCCGTGTCGGCATGAGGTCGCCGGCGAAGACCAGCCGCCGGTCCCGGCCGGCGACGACGATCGAGTGATGGCCGCGGGTGTGGCCCGGGGTCGGCCGCGCCTGAATCCCCGGGACGATCTCGCCGGCTCCCTCGAGCGGGCGCCAGGCGCCGGCACGCTCGAGCGCGGCGTAATTCTCCTCGCGGTACGTCGCGGTCATGATGCCGAAGTTCGCGCGGGCATCGTCCAGCTCGGCCCGCTGCACGTGCACGCGGGCGCGCGGGAACGTGGGCCGCACCTCTCCATTGCGCTCGTACGTCAATCCGCCGGCGTGGTCAAAATGCAGGTGCGAGACGATCACATCGGTGATCGTGTCCGGGTCGACGCCCAGGTCGACCAGCGCCGGCAGCAGCCAGTGCGCCGGATCGATCGCGAAAATGCGCTGCTCTTTGTCGCCGTACTTCGGCCCGTGCCCGGTCTCGATGATCGCGCGGCGCTCACTCGGGCCGGGCCATTCGACCAGCAGGCAGTTGCAGTGCAGTGGAATGCGGTTTTGCTCGTCCGCCGGGCAGGCCCGCGACCAGAGCGGCTTCGGAATCAGCCCGAACATGGCGCCGCCGTCCAGCCGCAGGCGCCCGCCGTTGACGAGCGTGACCGTGCAGCCACCGAGGTCATAGCGTGGGGGTGACGCAGTATGCATGGCGCCCAAGTTCCCGGTCGCGCTCCAGCCCGACGAAAGAAGTATAGGCCACCCACGCGCTGCTGCACGCGGGGCCGGGTCGGTTATGATACCCGCACGCTGGCGGAACGCCTCCGCCGCCCCGAGCAAGGACCCACGCTTTGGCCCTCGACGCCCGATTGCGAGCCATCCGCGCCGTATGCCTGGACGTGGACGGCGTGCTCACCGACGGCCGGTTGTACATCGACGACACCGGCCGCGGCGCGCGGCTGTTCGACGTTCACGACGGCTTCGCGCTCTATTGGTACCAGCGGCTCGGCGGCATCGTCGTGATCTGCTCCGGCAAGCACTCGGAGGCCGTCGCGGTGCGGGCCGCTGAGCTCGGGATCACCCACGTGGTCCAGGGCAGTCGCGACAAGCCCGCCGACCTGGCGCCGCGGCTGGCGGAAATCGGGCTCGGCTGGTCTGAGCTGGCAGTCATCGGCGACGACCTGCCCGACGTGCCGCTGCTGCACCGCTGCGGTTTCCCGATCGCGGTCGCGAACGCGGTGGACGAGGTCAAGGCCGTCGCGCAACTGGTGACGCGGCGCGCCGGCGGGCGCGGCGCCGTCCGCGAGGCGCTCGAACATCTGATGCGGGCGACCGGACGCTGGGCGGAAGTGCAGGCCCATTACGGTCTCGCGCGAACCGCGCGGCCCGACTGACAGGATCCGGAACCATGGTGCGCAACATCGTCCTTGCCGTTTCTTCGCTGGCCGTCCTCGGGCTGCTCTTCGCGGCGTACTGGCTGCTTCTGGGAACGCCCGCCAGCGCGCCGGTCGAGCGCCCGGTCACGGAGACTCTGCAGACGCCCCAGGTGCCCACGACGCAGCCGCTCAAGATCGGCGACGCGATCGAAGTGCCCGCCGGCGGCAAGATCATCTTCCGCCGCTTCGACGAGAAGACCGGCCGCCCGCGGGATATGTTCGCGTGCCAGGACTGGCAGCCCGTGCCCGACGCACGGAACGAGATTCGCGTGACGGCCCCCGAGCTGGCCATGCTGCTGCCCAGCGGGATGATCGCCACGATCACGGCGGACGCGGGCCAGATCACGGTGGACCGCGTCGAACAGTCGCAGATGCGGCCCAAGAACGGCCATCTCGCGGGCCACGTGCGCATCGTCGTCGATCGCGACACCGCGCCCGAGCGCACGCCGGCGGCCGAACGGCCGGAAGACCTGATCACCATCAGCGTCGACCGCCTCGAGTTCGACCTGGAGCTGGGCGAACTGCAGACCAACGAGCGGCTGACCGTGGCCAGCGAGGATTTCGAGATCGCCGGCAGCGGGCTGCACCTGATCTGGAACCAGGCCGACAACCGGATCGAGACGCTCTCGATTGCCCATGGCGAGGAGTTCGTGCTCTACCCCGCCGCCGGCCTGTTCGGCATGGTGACGAACGACGAGCAAGCCGGGCCACCCCCTACGCCACCCCTGCAGGCCGGCGAGCCGCCGCGCCGGCGCCCGCGGCCGCGGCGCGCGACGGCGTACCAGTGCATCCTCGACGGCGGGCTGGTGGCGGAGCAGTTCCGGGGCGCGGAGCGCGTCGGCGGCCTGGAGGCCGACGAAGTGAAGCTGTTGTTCGACGTGGGCGGCGGCGCCGACAAGTTCCTCCGGTCGCGCCCGACGTCCGCCCCCGCCACGCGCCCGGCGCGCGAGGAGCGCGAACGGCTCGTCCTGCGCTGGAACGGGCGGCTGCAACTGACGCCCACGGCCGCGGCGCCGGCCGGCGAGCCCAACCGTCGGCGGTTCGAGGCCCGCGGCCACCCCGTGGTGCTGTCGCGCGGCGACGGCCACGTGCGCTGCGGGCAGGTCGCGTTTCACGATGACACGCAGCGCGTCTGGCTGTATCCGATGGAAGGCGGCACCGTCGAGTTCGGCCTGGGAGCGAAGCTGGCCGCCGCGGCCCAGAGCATCTACATCGACCGCCTGGCGCGCATCGTCAAGCTGATCGGCAACGTCGAGCTGCGCTCCCAGCGCGGCACGGGCACGACGGCCCGGCTGTCTGCGATCCGCTGCGCGTACTGGGGCGAATTGCACATCGCCGCGGGCGCGGCGACGACGCAGCCCACCGCGACCGACGACGCATTGCTGACCGCCGAGCGGCTCGAATCGGCCGTGTTCGTCGGCGACGTGCAGGTGGACCTGGGGGCGCAGCAACTCACCGGGCACCGCCTCGATGTCGGCTTCCGCGCCGACGCCGGCGGGCAGACGCTCGAGGAACTGCTCGACACGGCGCAGGCCTCGGGCAACGTGCGGCTGACGAGCGGCAACGGCCGGCTGGAGTGCGGCGATCTGCGGTTGGTGTTCGACCTGACGCCCGCGCACGAGTTGTACCCGTACCAGATGGACGCCACCGGCGCGGTGCTCATCTCGCGCGGTGCGACCAGCATTCGGGGCCACCGCGTCACCGCCGATCTCGCGCCGCCGCCGGAACAACCCGGCGCCAAGGCGGTGTTCGTGATCCGCGCGCTGCGCGTGCTGGGGGCGGCGGAGCTGATCGATCCGGACAACCGGGTCGCGGCCCGCGGGCATGAGATCGCGGCCGCGTTCGCAGGCGTCAACGAGCTGACCACGGCCACGGTCCGCGGCGGCGAGGGCGAGTTCGGCGTCGTCCACGCGCGGCCGTACACCGTGCGGGGCGAGCTGATCAGCCTCGACCGCGCCGCCCAGACGGTGCACGTCGACGGCCTCGCGCGCCTCTCGTTCAAGACGCAGCGCAGCCTGCAGGGCGAGTCGCGCAGCCAGCCCACGCCGATCGTCGTGCACAGCCGCCGGCTGCTGCACATCGACGGGTTGCGCAACACGGTGCGCTTCGAGGGCGACGTGCGCGCGGACAGCGGCGACGAGCAGTTGCAGGGCGACACGCTGACGCTGCTGCTCGAAGACATCACGGCGCCGCCCGCGCCTGCGCCGACCACGCTCTCGCTGCGCGATGTGTGGCGGACGGCGCGGCGCCTGCTCGGCGGCCAGGGCGATTTGCCGTCAAAGGATGACCTCTTCGCGCTGCGCGTCAGCGGCCCCACCGAGCGCTTCCGCAAGGAACCCGTGCGCCTGACCGCGGACCACGCGCTGGTCGCCAGCGAGAGCTACGCCCCCGGCGAAGACCTGCCCGTCGTGCACACCAGCATCTCGGCACCGCTGCTCGAAGTGGACATCATCAACCGGCAGATCACCACGACCGGCGAGACGGAACTCCTGATGACGGATCGGCGCGGCCTCAACGACGTCGAGCCCGCGCGCGACGCGCTGGGCGTCCCGTCGGCGCTGCTCAGCCGCGGGGCCAGCCAGACCGCGATGGGCTGCCTCGGCCGCATGACGTACACCCTGGGCGTGGACGGCCCCGACCGGCGTGACACGGTCGTGTTCGAGGACCGCGTGGTCTTCGTGCACCGCACCGGCAAGGAAATGGTGGACGTGGAGCAGATGCTGCCACGCGGCACCGACCGGACCGTCGCGGTGGAGAATCTCAAGAGCCGCAACGCCACGCTCGACTGCGATCGGCTGGAATGCTGGTTCAGCGTGGACTCGGCCGCGCCGCGCGCCGCGCGCGGCGGCGTGCTCACGCGGGCCCCGCTGCGCCTGGCCTCGCTGATCGCGTCCGGCGGCGTGTACCTGCGCGATCAGGAGGAGGCCCGCGTCCGCGAAGTGAACGCGGCGTGGATCGAGTTCAATCGCGAACTCGGCCGCATCCACGTGCGCGGCGCGCCCCAGGCCGACGCCCGCGTCTACTTCGAGAACCTGCAATCCGGTCAGTTCGACGTGCACGCCGGCCCGGAACTGGTCATCAATCTCAACGACGGAACGATCCGCACCGACACGCTGACGGGTGAAATCCGGCGGTGACGCCGGCGGTTCGGACGGCGGTTGGACGGCGAGCACAGCCATGGCCAGAACAGAAGTCGGCGCCAGCATCCCCCGCCGCTCCGCCCTCGCCACGGACGCCGCGGAATACGGCCTCGTCTGGCCGGGCCGGCGCGCGGCCCTGGCCGCGGCCCATGCGTCCGGCGCCGACCGTTTTCTCGCCGCTTCGGGCTCGTTGGTGCGCCCCGCGGCGGTCGGCCACCTGCTCATCGAGGGCGACAACCTCGCCGCGCTGCGCCTGCTCCAGCCCACCCACGCCGGGCGCATCAAGGCAATCTACATCGACCCGCCCTACAACACCGGCGCGGACCGACTCTACGCCGACCGTTTCCGCGGTCGGCGCGGCCTGGCCCCGTCCGCCCGCCTCCATGCCCGCTGGCTTTCCATGATGGCGCCGCGCCTGCTGCTGGCGCGCGACCTGCTCCGCCTCGACGGCATGATCTTCATATCCATCGACGACAACGAAGTGCACAACCTGCGGCTGCTGATGAACGCGCTCTTCGGCGAGGAAAACTTCATCAACACCATCGTCGTCAAGACCAAGGAATCCAGCGGCGCCAGCGGCGGCGGCGCCGACAAGAAGCTGAAGAAGAACTGCGAATACCTGCTGCTCTACGCGCGCTGCCTGGCCCACTTCCGCCGCACGGAAGTCTTCCAGCGCCGCCCGCTCAGCGCCCTGCTCGACGAAAAACGCGCCGCCGGCAAGCCCTACGAATATCGCCACGTGCTGCTCGACTCCGGTCGCCGCACCCACGTGGCGACGCTGCGCGACGGCCGCGGCCAGGCCCTCGAGCTGTACCGCCACGCCGGGCACGTGGTCGCCACGATCGAGCAGCTCGCCAACGACGAGCGCCTGCCCCTCGCCGCCGCTTACGCCCGCCACCACGCCCGGGTCTTCCGCACCACCAACGCGCAGACCTCCATCCGCACGCGCGTCCGGGCCGCGCTGCGCGGCGCCGACGGCCTCTACTCGCTCGATTACGTGCCTGCGTCTGGTCGCGACCGGGGCCAGCCCGTTACGAAGTACTTCACCGGCGGCCGCGCCGATCTCCTCGTCTGGCTCAAAGACACCTCCGAGCTGCAGGACGGCCAGGTCATCAAGCGCGTCAAGGCCGGCACACTCTGGGACGACCTCGCCTGGACCGGCATCGCCCGCGAGGGCGGCGTCGATTTCCCGCACGGCAAGAAACCCGTGCGCTTCGTTCGCCGAATCCTGGAAATCGCCACCGGCGACGACCCGGCAGCCCTCGTGCTCGACTTCTTCGCCGGCTCCGGCACCACCGCCCAGGCCACGCTCGAGCTGAATCGCGCGGACAGCGGCCACCGCCGGTTCATCCTCATCCAGAGCCCCGAGCCCACCGATCACCCCGCCGGCCCCACCATCGCGGCGATCTGCCAGACACGTGTGCAGCGCGTGCTCGCGGAGTTCCGCGCCGCGCGCCCCGACACGCCCGCGGACGACCTGCGCCTGCAGGTGCTCAAGATCGGCACAGCGCCCGCGCCCGCGCGAAAATCGCGTCCAGCATCGGCTCCGTCAGCCGTTTCGTGAATGTGTTCTGCTGGCTGGGGTGAAAGCTCGCGAGGACCACGCGACCATCCGCCAGCACGTACTCGGCGCCGTGCGCGAATTTTGGCAGCCTTACACCCAGCACCCGGCCACTCTCATCCCACGCCAGCCGCCCCAGCGCCACCAGCACCCGCCACGGCATACACGCCAGCGTCTCGGTCAGATACCCCGCGCAATTGCGGATCTCCGCCGGCGTCGGCTTGTTCCCCGGCGGCGCGCAGCGACACACCGCCGTGATGAGGCAATCGGTGAGCACCAGCCCGTCTGTGCGGTGCTCGGAGCGCGGCTGGCTGGCGTACCCCGCCTTGTGCAGCGCGCGGAACAGCCATTCGCCACTGCGGTCACCCGTGAACATCCGCCCCGTGCGGTTCGCCCCATGCGCCCCCGGCGCGAGCCCCACGAGCAACAACCGGCCCGCCGGGTCGCCGCAATTCGGCACCGGCCGCCCCCAGTATTCCTCGTTCCGGTACGCCGCGCGCCGTGTCCGGGCGATCAACCGGCAATGGGCGCGCAGCCGCGGGCAGCGCATGCACCGCACCACCCGCGCATCCTGACCAGCCAGCCAGCCGTCGTCGCCAACCGCCATCACCAGCCCCAACTCCCACTGCGCCGCGCAGATTCCAGGATCATACTGCGTGATCGGCGGCGGCCAGCCCTGATGACAACGCATTCTCAGCAAGCCCGCCAACGCCGGTGACTTCCGGCGGGACCGGCCATCCGCTATACTTCATTTTCCGGCTGCCGGGCATGTGCCGGAAGGTGGGTTGGCGGGCTCGGAGGACGCCTGTCCGCCTTTGCCGATAGAATCCTGTAATCCCCAATCCGCAAGGAGCGAACGATGCGCATCCGTAACCTCGTAGTCGGGCTGACGTTGGTCACCATCCTGGGCAGCACCGTGGCGTGGGCCGACGACACGGCCATCACCTTCGCGAACGGCCGAACCCTGCTCGCCAAGGCTGATTTCGAGGGCGCCCTGCAGGCGTTCAAGATCGCCGTCACGGCGCAGCCGGAGAACAGCGAATACTTCCAGGAGTACACGCTTCTCCGCCGCGTCATCAACCTGCGGGCGCAGCTCAAGGATGAGCAGGATCCCGAGACGTGGCAGAAGATGAGCCAGGCGCTTTATAACTACTACCACTCCCGCAAGATCAACGGCGAGGCCCTGGCGACCGCCGGCGCCCTGTACGAGAAGGTCAAGACCGGCGAAACCGCCGCCCTGCTGGCCGAAGCCCAGTTGACCGCCGGCGACAGCAAGGCCGCGGCCGAGCTCCTCGCGGGCCTGGACCAGGAGCAGCGCACGCCGCGGACCGATATCCTGCAGGGTATTGCGCTGGCCTATCAGAGCGACGCCGCGGGCGCGAAAACCATCGCCACCCGGCTCGAACTGCCGAAGGACTGCGAAGGCCCGGTGTGCTACGACGCCGCCCGCCTCTATGCCCTGGTCGGTGACACGGAGAAGGCGCTCGGCACGCTGAAGTGCGCGTTCGAGTGCACGCCGCCGAACCAGCTCGACGTCGTCAAGGCCGACGCGAAGGAGTGCAAGGACTTTGCGGCGCTCGTGTCCAACCCGGCGTTCGCGCAGGCCCTGGAGGCGAAGTCGAAGGTCGCGGCCGGCTGCGGCAGCCAGGCCGGTTGCGGCAAGTGCCCGAGCAAGGCCGGCTGCGCCGGCGCGGGTGACAAGGACAAGCCGCCCGCCGAGTGCAAAGGCCACGAGAAGGCAGGCGAGAAGCCGGCCGGCTGCGAGCACGAGAAGAAGACCGAGAAGTAACGCGCCCGGCGACCCGCTGGCGTTTACCGATGCTAGAGCAAACGGTCTGGCGCAGCCAGGCCATGGCCGCAGTCCCAACAAGCACCCACATTGCCGAGACCGCCCCCACCGGGTAGAACCGCACCCCGGCGGCCCGTGCGCGGCGCGCTACGATCAGTGGATTGGTGCGCCGCTTCATCCGCCAATTCGCGAGTGGTCTGTTCGATCCCGATGCACGACACTGCCGCTCACGTTCCGCCCGCGCCGCCTGCCGCCCCACCCGTCCGCGTCGGCGTCGTGCTCACCGCGCACATCCTCTACACGCTGCTGAACGCGCTGCTCTTCACCAACATGTTCTGGCTCATGCCCATGCTCGTCCGGCTGCGCTTCGGCTCCGACGATCCGACCTGGCGCGACTGGCAGACCACGCTCGTCACCGCGGCCGTCCCGATCTTCATGATGCTCTCGATCTTCTGGCATGAGCTGCTGCGCCGCACGACTTTCCGCACATACCTGATCGTGTTCTGGCTTGTCGGCGTGCTGCCGCTGGGCTGCGTCGCCCTCGCCCAAAGCTTCTGGCAGATGTTCGCGTGCCACGTCGTGGCGACCATCGGCCTCGGCGGCCAGGCGCCGGTCAACGGCAAGCTGCTCAAGCATTTCTATGCCGACGCCGTCCGCGGCCGCGTCTACGCCCTGCTGAACGTCGTCGCGCTCGCCAGCAGCATCGCGTCGATCTACCTCTTCGGCGTGTGGGTCGAGGCCGATCACGACGCGTTTCGCGTGTACTTCCCCGTCGCCGCCGGGCTGCAACTCGTCGGCATCGCCCTGCTGCTCTGGCTCGCGCAGCACACACGCCTGGACGCCGAGCGTCCGGCGTCGCAGCCGCCGGCGTGGAGCGACCTGCTGAAGCCGATCCTGCACATGGGCGCGGTGCTGCGTGCCGATCGCACGTTCCTGCGCTACGAACGCGCGTTCATGACCTACGGGGCGGCGTACATGCTGTGCGATGCGCTGCTGCCGGTGCTCGGCACCGAACTCGGCCTGCGCTACGAGGACTACGCCCACTCGACGCAGGTCGTCACCAAGCTCGTCACGCTGGTCGCCACGCTGCCGATGGGCTGGCTCATGGATCGCGTCGGCGCGGTCCGCACGTCCGGCATCGCCTTTGCCGTGCTCGCGCTGTATCCCGCGCTGCTGCTCACCGCCCGCGGCACCGTCGGCATCGGCGTCGCCAGCGTCGCGTACGGCCTGGGGCTCGCCGGCGTCCAGATGGGCTGGATGCTAGGCCCCGTTAATCTGGCTGGCACGCCGGACAAAGTGCCGCAATACGTCGCAATCCACGCCACGCTCGTCGGTGTCCGCGGCGTGATCTTTCAGGGCCTGGGGATGCTGCTGTACAAGCTGACCGGGAGCTTCACCTGGCCGCTGATCGCCGCCGCCGCCGCCTTCCTGTGGGCCGCCATCCAGATGGACCGGCTGCAAGGCGCGCTCCGCCAACAGGCCGCCACGGCGACGCCCCCATCCCCGCCGCGCCCGGTCGCGACCACAATCCGCGCCGCGAGCGGCAGTGAGCGAATCGAGGGGGCGTAACAAGGTGCCCAGGTAACAAGGTGACAACGTGAGCCGCATGGGGGTGATCAGGTGACAACGTGATCGGGTGACAAAGGTACGCCGCGCCCGCCACGGTTTACAATCCCAACACGCGTGACCCGCATGGTCGGCTTCAGCCGACCGGCGTTTGCCACCGACTTCAGTCGGTCGGACTAAGACCGGCGGCCCTCCCATTCCTCGTCTCCCCGCCCGCAGGGCGCACGCCGGTTGCCAGGGATTTCAATCCCTGGAAGACCAGACCTCACCCCCTCCTCTTCCTCGTTCAGCCCAACCGGCTGACGGAGCACCCGTCGTCGCCCCACGTGCCCATCCCCGTTCCCACGTCCCCACCTTCCCACATTCCCCCGCATTCCCGCGCCCACCCCGCCGAGATCTAGCAATCCTAGCATTTTCGGCGCCCGCGGCGTTCTCCGCGGCTATCTTCCTTCAGGAGGCGCGGATGCGCATCTGGCTAAATGCCGAGTGCTGAATGCTGACCACTTCAACGTCCGAATAACGAAGTGTGCCAATTAGGCCGCGCAAAAAGATTCTCTCTTGCACCCCTGAGCCGACCGGCAACTGGCACCGGCTCGCGCCGCGTGCCCGGCCCCGTTCCGACATTCCCACGCCCCACCCCCATTGCCGCAGCCAGTAGAATGTTGGGCGCAGGTGAGTGGAACCGGGGGTCGGAGAAATCGTGATGCGCTGCATTCCGGCACTGGCGCTGCTGCTGTTCACCCTCCCAGCACGCGCCGACGCGCCCGCCGACGTCGACCGCAACGGCTACGTGGATCTGGCGGATTTTGCCCTGCTGCAAACGTGCTTCACCGGCCCCGGCGTGCCGCAGCCTGCACCCGAATGCCAGGTCTGCCGCCTCACCCCCGATGTCGCCGTCGATTTCGCGGACTTCTGCTCCTGGACCGGCTGCTTCCACGGCCCCGGCGTCTCAGTGCCGGCGAACTGCACGCCGCAGGGCACGCAGTACTTCCCGCGCGAGTCCACCTGGTACCAGGACATCTCATTCTGGCCGGAGGACACGCAGTCCGATGCGGTGATCCAGTGGCTTACGGCCGCCGGCGGTTGGGGCCTGGGGCACATGCAGATCGACTTTTCGATCGAAGTCCTGCAGGCGGACGCGACCACGCCACTGCTGCCGTTCATCCAGACGGATGACTGGTACTACCCGGATTGCGATTTCGCGCCGGTGCCGGTGCCGCCGGGCGGAGCACTCGAGGGCGAGGAAGGCTACGAGTGCCTCAGCGACGGCGACTGTCACCTGCTCGTCGTGCACCCACCGACGCAGAAGCTGTACGAGATGTGGCGCGCGAACATCGTGGGCGGCACGTTCTACGGTGGTTGCCTGGCGATCTGGGACATGACGCGTGTCTACCCGCCGCAGGGCCGCGGCGAGAACTGCACGAGCGCCGACGCCGCCGGCTACCCCATCGCCCCGCTGCTGTTCAACGCCGACGAGGTGCAGGCCGGCTGGATCGACCACGCGATTCGCTTCATCCTGCCGAACAGCCGCATTCGCCACGGCGTGTATCTGCATCCGGCAACACATTCGACCTCCGCAACCAGCGGCGGCACGAACGCGCCGCCGTACGGCGTGCGTCTGCGGCTGCGCGCGGACTTCCCGATGGAGACACTGCCGAACGACGGCGCGCGGGTCGTCGCCCGCGCGATGCAACGCTATGGCATCCTGCTGGCGGATGGCGGCAGTGTTGCGCTGACCGCACAAAGCGACCGCTTCACGGCGGCCAAGTGGGCTGACCTGCTGGATTCGCACGACCTGGTCGCGATCCAGGTGAGCGATTTCGTCATGGTGAACGGCGGCGCGCGGCTGCCCTACACCGGCGATTGCGTGCGTGAGCCGCTGGCAAGGCAGCTCGCCCGCGGCGCGTTGGTCCTGGGCCGTCGCCTGGCAGACTGGGGACAGCAGGCGCTATGCAGCGCCTTCGGGAAATGAATGGATTGGCGTGTGTAACCGCCTTCCTCTCCTTTTCAGGGAGGGCGAAGCTCCTGCTGAGCCGCGGCTCGCCAGGAGACTCGCTCTCCCCGGATCGCGCGGGCGTCTACACCCAGCCGCGATCCTTGCAGGCCTGGGCCACGCGCGCGATCGCGATCGTGTACGCCGCGTCGCGCATGTACAGCTTGCGCTTCTTGGCCAGCTCGTACACGTCCCGGAACGCCGTCGTCATCATCACGTCCAGCTTGCCGAGCACCTCGTCCTTTTCCCAGAAGTAGTTCATGTTGCTCTGGACCTGCTCGAGGTAGCTGCACGTCACGCCGCCGGCGTTCGCCAGGAAATCCGGAATCACGAAGATGCCGCGCTCCTGGATGACATGGTCCGCGTCCGGCGTGGTCGGGCCGTTGGCGCCTTCGGCGACCAGCTTCACGCGCTTCGAGATGCGGTCCGCGTTCTCGCCGGTGATCGAATGCTCGAGCGCCGCCGGGATGAGGATGTCCACGTCCTGCTCGATCCACGCGTCGCCGGGGAGCTTTTCGTAGCCGAGCGCCGCGGCCTTCTTCTGATCGAGCCCGCCGAAACGGTCGGTGATGCCACGCAGCGCGTTGAGATCGATGCCATCCTGCTTGCGATATGTGTAGGCCTGCTGGTCGCCCTGGTCCCAGCACGCCACGCAGATGACCTTGCCGCCGAGCTGCTGGTAAAGCTGGATCGCGTACTGCGCGACGTTGCCGAAGCCCTGTACGGCGGCGATCGTGTCCTGCGCGCGGATGCCCAGCTCCTTCATCGCCTCGCGCATGGTAAAGACCACGCCGAAGCCGGTCGCCTCGGTGCGGCCGAGCGAGCCGCCCATGCCGACGGGCTTGCCGGTGATGAAGCCGGGGTAGCGGCCGCCGTGGATGCGCTCGAACTCATCGAGCATCCACAGCATGTGCTGGGCGTTGGTCATCACATCGGGGGCGGGCACATCCTGCACGGGGCCGACGTTGTTGGCCACGGCCCGGACCCACGCGCGGCAGAGCTGCTCCTGCTCACGCTGGCTGAGGCTGTGCGGCGAACAGACCACGCCGCCCTTGCTGCCGCCTAGGGGAATGTTGACGACGGCGCATTTCCAGGTCATCCACATGGACAGCGCCCGGACGGTGTCGATCGTCTCCTGCGGGTGAAAGCGAATGCCGCCCTTGCCCGGGCCGCGCGCGTCGTTGTGCTGCACGCGGAAGCCGCGGAACACCTTGAACGTGCCGTCATCCATGCGGATCGGCAGGCTGAAATGATATTCGCGGAGCGGGTAGCGCAGCAGGTCTTTGGTCGCCTGGTCGAGACCGAGTTGGTCCGCGACCTTGTCGAACTGGGCTTGAGCCATCTGGAACGGATTGAACGGCTTACTGCTCATGGAGATCATCCTTCGTCCCGCCGTCCGGCGCGGGAGCCACGCCGCGCAAGGCAGAGCGCCCCCGGGGCGTGCTTGTAGCGTGGAAAACCCTGTCACGAGAACGCATGATGCGTGAAGTCCGATCCGTTCCCGTCCGTCGCAGGCCGGGCTGCGTCCGTCGAGAACGATCGGTGTGCATGTCGAGATCCGCTCCTGCCGCGCTGTCGCTGCAACCGACAGCCGAGCCCTGAAGGATAGCCGAACGGGGGCCGGAGTGTCAAACCGGCCGCGCTGGCGTGCGCCACACCCAGGCTGGTGAGCCTCCCGCCTGCGGGCTAGAATACGACGGGCGGTCGGTTCCGACCCGCCATGACAGCCGGCGCCCACGTCCAAGGCGGCGGTGGGCCATGGGCGCACGATCCAGCGAGGAACACATGCCCGATTCCGCCGCACACGGCAGCTACCCCGCGTTTGACCGCCGGTTCCTCGGATCCGACGAGAACTTTACCGTCATCGGCAGCGGCGAGCTCGGGGGCAAGGCCACGGGGCTGGCGTCGATCAAGCGCATCCTCGCGGAGCATTGCCCGCCCGGCACGTTCCCGGACGTGGACATCTCAATCCCAACTCTGACGGTGATCGGCACCGACGTGTTCGAGCAGTTCCTGGCACTGAATGACCTGCACGCGCTCGCGCTGAGCGACGAGCCGGACGGGCACATCGCCCATCGGTTTCAGCGCGCCGAGCTGCCACCCACGATCGTGGGCGATCTGCGGGCCCTGGTAGAGCGCTCGCACACGCCGCTCGCCATTCGCTCATCGAGCCTGCTCGAGGACGCGCTGCAACACCCCTTCGCCGGCACGTACGCCACCAAGATGATCCCCAACAACCAGCCCCGGGTTGACGTCCGCTTCCAACGGTTGACCGAGGCCATCAAGTTCGTCTGGGCGTCCACCTTCTTCCGTGACGCCAAGAGCTATATGCGTGCGATCCGCGTGCCGCCGGAGCGCGAACGGATGGCGGTCATCATCCAGGAGATCGTCGGGCAGCGGCTCAACGAGCGGTTCTACCCGACGCTGTCCGGCGTGGTCCGCACGCACAACTTCTATCCCAGCGGGCCGGCGCGGCCGGAGGACGGCGTCGCAAACCTGGCCCTGGGGCTGGGCAAGACAATCGTGGACGGCGGCGTCTGCTGGACGTATTCGCCGGCGCACCCGCGGCACAGCGCTCCGTACGGATCCGTGGCGGACCTGCTGAAGAACTCGCAGACGCGTTTCTGGGCGGTGAACATGGGACCGCCTCCGCCGTACGATCCGATCAATGAGGCCGAGTACCTCGTGGAAAGCGGTCTGGATGACGCCGAGTGGGACGGCGTGCTGGGTCCGCTGGTCTCGACGTACGACGCGCAGGCCGACCGGCTGGTGATGGGCATGGGGCGGCCCGGACCACGTGTGCTGACCTTCGCGCCGCTGCTCGATCTGGAGGACGTCCCACTCAATGCGATCATCGTGCATCTGGCCGAGTGCTGCAAATCGGCCCTGGCGGCCGACGTGGAAATCGAGTTCGCCATGACGCTGGGGCCAGGCCGGGGGCTGCCGGCGCGGTTCGGCTTCCTGCAACTGCGCCCCATGCTGGTCTCGGGCGAATGTGTCGACGTGGCCGAGGACGAACTCGACGGCCCACGCGTGCTGGTGAGCAGTAACCGTGTGCTGGGCAACGGCGTGCGCGACGGGCTGACGGACGTTGTCTATGTGAAACCCGGGACGTTCGAGGCGCGGCACACGCGCGCGATCGCGCAGGAGCTCGATATCCTGAACCGGCGCCTGGCAGAGGCCGGTCGCAATTACGTGCTAATCGGGTTCGGGCGGTGGGGCAGCAGCGACCCGTGGCTGGGCATACCGGTGACCTGGCCGCAGATCTCGGCGGCGCGCGTGATCGTGGAAGCAACGCGCCCGGACATGAACGTCGAGGCCAGCCAGGGCACGCACTTCTTCCACAACATGACCAGCTTCCAGGTGGCGTACTTCACCGTGCGGCACGACGGGCGACAGCGCATCGCGTGGCCCTGGCTCGACGGTTTGCCGACGGCAAGCGAGACGGACTTCGTGCGACACGTGCAGGCCCCGGGGCCGCTGCACGTGCGCGTCGACGGGCGGGTCGGACGGGGGGTCATACTGCACGCATGAGTAGAGCGTGCGGGAGCAGTAGTCATGGCGGAACACGGCGACAAGATCGACAGCATCATGCGCGACCTGCACGAACGGGCCAAGGAACTGAACTGCCTCTACACCGTGGAGGAGCTGGCGAACGACGCGGATTCATCACTGGACGACGTCTTTCGCGGTGTGATCAAGGCCCTGCCGAACGGCTGGCAGTACCCGGACATGTGCCAGGTGCGCATCATGTTCAACGGCACGACCTACCAACCCCCGGATTACGTGGAGTCGCCGTGGAGCCAGAGCGCCACCATCTGGGTGCGGGGCCAGCCGGTTGGCACGCTCGAAGTGTCTTACAGGCGCATGATGCCGCCGGAAGACGAAGGCCCCTTTCTGAAAGAAGAGCGGAGGCTGATCGACTTCATCGCCGACCGGCTCGGCAACTGCGTGACGCACCGGCAGCTCATGGAAGGGATGCGCGACTGGCGCTCCACCGAGCACGCCCTGACGCACAACACCATGCAGGATTGGACGGTGATCATCGACCTGCTGCGGCGGACGGACCAGGCCCTGCTGCTCCGCATCGCGCGCAAGATGATCAATCACCTGTGCTGGAGCGGCGTGAAGGACGCGGACGTGCTGCTCCAGAACTTCGGCGGTCCGGGGCAGCCCGCCCAGCCGGATCCCCTGCTGGAGATCAACCGGCCACGCCGCGTAGACAACGGTCCGCGGGCCGAGACGCTGGTGGACGAGGCCTTTCGCCTCGCGGCGGTGCACCTCAGCGACGCGGAGATCGTGGCCTGCATCCACAAGTGGATGAAGCAGGACCGCGCGAGCTTCCTGGTCAACACGCTCGAGAACTACCACACGTCGCTTGCCGAGGTCGGCGACGCGCTGCAACGCTACGAGCACGCGACGCACGGCGAGGTCGAGCTGTCGCCCTCCACCATGAGCGGGCTGCGCGTCTCGCTGATCCGCCGGCTGCTCACCGGGCAGCTCGAGTTCATCAACGTCGCCAAGCGCTACCTGGACATCCGCGACTTCCACGAGCTGATGCACCGGATGATCTACCCCGGCGAGGGCCACGGCAAGATCGGGGGCAAGAGCTCGGGCTTGCTGCTGGCCGGGCATATCGTCCGGCAACACGCGGCCACGAACGAGGTGCTGGCCGGCCTGAAGGTGCCGAAGACCTGGTACGTGACGTCCGACGGACTCTATGATTTCGTGTACACCAACCACCTGGAAGATGTCTTCACGCAGAAGTACAAGGACATCGACCAGATTCGCCAGGAATACCCCGACATCGTGCAGGTCTTCAAGCACTCGCATTTCTCGCCCGAGATCATCCGCGGCCTGTCGCTGGCCCTCGACGAGTTCGGCGAGCAGCCGCTGATCGTCCGCAGCTCCAGCCTGCTCGAGGACCGTTTCGGGGCGGCATTCTCCGGCAAGTACAAGAGCCTGTTCCTGGCCAACCAGGGCCACAAGCGCGAACGCATGGCCGCGCTGCTCGACGCCATCGCCGAGGTCTACGCGTCCACCTTCAGCCCCGACCCGATCCTCTACCGCACCGAGCGCAACCTGCTCGATTTCCAGGAGGGTATGGGGATCATGATCCAGGAGGTCGTGGGGACGCGGGCCGGCGATTATTTCGCCCCAGCGTTCGCCGGCGTCGCCTTCAGCCACAACGAGTTCCGCTGGTCGCCGCGCATCAAGCGCGAAGACGGCCTGGTGCGGCTGGTCCCCGGCCTCGGCACACGGGCGGTCGACCGGCTCGGCGACGACTACCCCATCCTGGTGTCGCCCGGACAGCCTGGCCTGCGCGTCAACGCCACGGTCGAGGAAGTGGTGCGCTACTCGCCCAAGTACATCGACGTGATCAACCTGCGCACGAACAGTTTCGAGACGGTCGAGATCGCGCAGTTCCTGCGCGCCTGCGGAGGACAGTGGCCCGGTGTCGAGCAGCTGGTTTCCGTCTACGACCACGGCAACCTGCGCCAGCCGCTGCTCGGGCAAGTGGACTTCGAGCGTGACGACCTGGTCGTGACCTTCGAGGGTCTGCTCGCGCGCACGACATTCCTGAAGCAGATGCGCACCGTGCTCACGTTGCTCGAGACCGAGATCAAGTCGCCGGTGGACATCGAGTTCGCCTCCAACGGCCGCGACCTGTACCTGCTGCAATGCCGGGCGCAGACGCCCGCCCGTCACTGCACGCCGGCGCCGATCCCGCGCGACATACCACGCGACCGACTGCTCTTCTCCGCCCATCGCCACGTGTCGAACGGCAGCGTGCCCGACATCACGCACATCGTCTACGTCGACCCGGAGCAGTACAGCTGCATCGGGAGCCTCGAACGCCTGACCGCAGTCGGCCGGGCCGTCGGCAAGCTCAACAAGCTCCTGCCTAAGCGGCAGTTCATCTTGATGGGCCCGGGGCGCTGGGGCAGTCGCGGCGACATCAAGCTTGGCGTGCGCGTCACTTATTCCGACATCAACAACACGGCGATGCTGATCGAGATCGCGCGCAAGAAGGGCGACTACACGCCGGACCTCTCCTTCGGCACGCACTTCTTCCAGGACCTCGTGGAGGCCTCGATCCGCTATTTGCCGCTGTACCCGGACGAGGACGGCGCGGTGTTCAACGAGCGCTTTCTGACTGGCTCCGGGAACATGCTGGCCGACCTGGCACCCGAGTTCGCCGCGCTGTCCGATGTGGTCTACGTCATCGACGTGGCGCGCGCCACCGACGGCCGCGCGCTGCGCGTCCTGATGAACGCCGATCTCGACGAGGCCGTCGGCGTGCTGGCGGCCCCGACCACCACGATCGAACCCGCCGTCACCGACGAGGCCGTGGACCGGCCCCAGCGCGAGCAATACTGGCGCTGGCGCCTGCGCATGGCGGAGCGCATCGCCAGCCAGATCGACCCCACCCGCTTCGGCGTGCAGGGCGCGTACGTGTTCGGCAGCGTGAAGAACGGCACCGCCGGCCCGGCCAGCGACATCGACCTGCTCGTGCATTTCCGCGGCAGCGCCGACCAGCGCGCGGCCCTGGAACGCTGGCTCGAGGGCTGGAGCCTGTGCCTGAGCGAGATGAACTACCTTCGCACCGGGTACAAGACCGACGGTCTGCTCGACGTTCACATCGTCACCGATGCGGACATCGCCAGCCGCACCAGCTTCGCCCTCAAGATCGACGCGGTCACCGACGCCGCCCGGCCCCTGGCCTTGAAGCACGCGCCGTCCGACGATATCAAGGCTGAATAATCGGGCCGCTGAGCCGGCGTCCGTCAGCCGCCGCGGTGACCCGCCGAGGCTCGGACCGTGGACGACATCGAACTGCAACGCGCCCTGCGCGAGCTCGCCGCTCGCTTAAGTCGCCTCGAACGCCTGGCCGGGATCACCCCCCCCATCGAAAGCACGCCCAGCGCACCTGTACCGCCGCCCCCGCCGCCGCCCGCGCCTAGGGACGCGGAGCCACCACCGGCGCCAGCGCCGGTGCCGGAACCGGCCATCATCGAGTTGATTCGCACGCCAGCGCCACCGGCGGCGCCACCCATCAAGCTGCAGGCGGCCGTTCCAGTGATCCAGGGTTCTCCGCCGGCCAAGCCGCCGCGTCCCGCGCGCCAGATCTCGCTGGAGCAGCTCATCGGCGAGCGCTGGATGGCCTGGGTCGGCGCGCTGGTCGTCGTGCTGGCCGCCGGTTTCTTCGTCAAGC
This sequence comes from Phycisphaerae bacterium, assembly GCA_017999985.1. Lineage (NCBI taxonomy): Bacteria > Pseudomonadati > Planctomycetota > Phycisphaerae > Phycisphaerae bacterium. The sequence goes on from JAGNKU010000005.1 coordinate 172,072, forward strand.
TGGCCTACGATCTCGGCTGGTGGGGCCGGTTGCCGCCGCTGGCCAAGTGCCTGATCAGCGCCGCGTTCGGCGCAGCGCTGGTCGCCGGCGGTGAGATCGCCCTGCGTCGCGTGGGGCGCATCGCCGCCGTCAGCCTGTTCGGGGCCGGGCTCGGCACGCTCTACCTCACCGCCTACGCGACCTTCCGCTATTTCAACCTGCTGTCGCAGTCGGGCGCGTTCTGGCTCATGCTGCTGGTGGCCCTGCTCGGCTTCGCGCTCACGCTGCGCGGCCACCTGGTGGCCATCGGCATCCTCTCGCTCATCGGCGGTTACCTGAGCCCGATCCTCCTGTCAGAGCAAGTCACCTTCGCCGCCGCCCTGCCGCTCTACATCACCATGCTGCTCGCCGTCGCGCTCGCGCTGTCGGCGGTCCTCCCCGAGCCGTTCCGGTTGCTGCGCTACGTGGGCATCGCGCTCCACCTGATCGTCGCGACACTCTGGGCCTACCGCGAAGGCAGCGGCCACTGGCTCATCGCCGTGTCGTTCGCCACGCTGTGGTGGGCACTGGTAACGGCGGAAACGCTCTGGGCGGCTTTTCGCGGTCAGTCGCCGCGTGGCAACCCGACCGTCAGCCTGCTTTTCACGTTCTGGTATGTCTCGCTCGGCTGTGGCGTGCTGGCCGCCGCCAACCCCGGCGAGCGCAACTGGCTGGGGCTGTTCACCGGCTGCGTGGCGGCAGTGTGTGCCTGGCTGGCGTTGCCGCTGGGTCCGGGCGTGTCGGTGCTGCGCATCCGACCCCGCCGGGCCATCGAGCGGATGATCGCCGCCCTCTGGGCGCAAGTCGGCATCCTGTGCGCTGCCGCCATCGCCGTGCAGTTTCGCGAGGGGTCGCAATCGTACGGCATGACGATCGGCTGGCTGGTGATGGCCGTGGCGTGCATCGAGCTAGGCCGGCGGCTGCCGTCGCGCGCGGTGGATGTGTTCGGCCTGCTCATCGGCCTGCTTGCCCTGGTCCGCGTCTGGGGCGTCGACTCGTTCCACCCTGCGCTCCCCACGCCGAGATGGTCGTACGGCAATCTAAGCGTCAGTTACTGGGCCGTGCTCGTGCTCGGCGCTATCACCGCCACGCAATTCGCCGCGCGGCGGCTGCGGCTGCATGGCGACTGCGCCTGGCTGTGGCTCACGCAGTGGCTGACCTGGCTCAGCGCCTTGCAATGGCTCGTGCTGTGCGTCTTCACGTGCCGCGGCCTGGCGCTGACAACCGGGTGGCTCGTCGGGGCCGCCGCGCTGCTCGCGGCATCGTCCTGGAAGCCCAGCCCGGCGTGCCGGCCGGCGGCCGTGTTCCTACTGGTCTGCGCGGCCGCGAAATGGCTGCTCGGTGACGCCCTGGGCACGCGGACGTCCGGCGCGTGGGATCCGAACGCCACGCAGCCATTCGCGAACTGGCAAATGGGCGTCGCGCTGCTGCTCTTCGCCGGTGCGTGCGGCGTCTACCGGGTCTACACCCGGCGCCGCGCGACCGCCCCGCTGGACGAGTCGCCGGCGGATGAAGTCGCGCCGGTGCGCCCCTCCGCCTTCGCGGGCGGCGTGCTCGTCGTCGCCGTATGTTTCCTCATCACCGCGCTGAGCTTTGAGGTGGAGCACCTGATTGGCCAGCTCGAAACCACCCGGCCCACCGGCGCGCCGCGCCCGGCCGAGGACCCGTCCCAGACCCGTCTGCTCTGGTTCGCCTTACTGTGGGCCGGCGGCGGACTGGCGGCGCTGATCTACGGTCGCGCGCGGGGGATCAGCGCGCTCGCCGCCGCAGGCACGGCGATCATCACCCTCGCCGGCCTGACCTGGCTGATTCCGGGCACACTCTCCTGGCGCATCGTGCACGGCGTCACACTGTGCCCCGTCTTGGTCAACATCACGTTCGGCATCGGACTGGCCACCGCGGCCGCCGTGTTCGTGACCGGCATGCTACTGAGACGAGACGCGCAGCCGGGATGCGCCGACGTCATGCCACGCGCCGCACAAACCGCGTTCACGGCCGTGCTTTCGTTGGTGCTGATCGCGCTCGCCTTCGAGATCGATCGCTGGCTGGGACACCGCGCAGCCGCGCGGCCGGAAGGTGTGACGCCGCTGTGGACAGGCTGGCACGAACGTGCGCTCTGGGGCACACTGCTCGCCGCGGCGGGCGGACTGCTCGGGCTTGTGCTGGGACGCTGGCGCCGCGTCCCGCAACTGGTCGTCACGGGCTGGGCCCTCCTTATCGCCGCCGGCGTGGCCTGGTTGAGCGTCGGCACGCTTCTGCCGCGGCTCCATCACGGCGTCACGCTCAGTCCCGTGGTGTTGAACCTGCAGTGCGGCGTCGGCGTGCTGGCCGCCGTGCTCCTGGCCGCGGCGACCTGGTTCACGGCCCGCGACCAGACCGAGTGCGAGTCCCGACTGGTCGGCGTCTGGCTCGTCGCGCTCATCGGCTTGTGGCTCGGCAGCCTGGAGCTCGACCGCTTCTTCGCCCCGGCCGCGGCGCGCGTCAGCAACCCGGCGATGGCGCGGCAGACGGCATGGAGCGTCTACTGGGCCCTGTACGCGATCGGCTTCGTGGCCGTCGGGTTCTGGAAACACTCCGCCGCCACACGCTACGCGGGCCTGGGCCTGCTGGCAATCACGCTGGCCAAGGTGCTGATCGTCGATTTGGCGCATGTGCAGTACGCGTATCGCGTGCTGTCGCTGCTTGTCGTGGGTCTGTTGCTCATCGGTACTTCGATCGCGTACTCGCGCCTGGCATCGGTGCTCTTGCGGCCGCAGACGCCGACCACCAATCCGACGCAGCGCAAGGAGTAAGCCGCGGTCGCCGGCCGCTACAGCAGTGTCCGCGTGGCCCGCGCGGGGTCGGCGGGATCGAACCGCACGAGGGCCAGCTCCGGGCCGTCGTGGGCCGCCGAGAAGCAATACGTGTCGCCGATGCGGTCCTGCCAGGCCCCCGTGAGCCGCGCGGACTCATGCACGTGCCCGTGCAGCGTGATCCGCGGCTGGCGCGTCTCGATGAACCGCCGGATCGCGACGCTCCCCACATGCACATCCAGCGGCGCATGGTCCACGCTGCGACCATCGAGCGCCGCCCGGTCCAGCTTCGTCTGGTAGGGCGGTGAATGGAACAGGAAGATCGCCCGCGTCAGAGCGTGCACACCGGTGAGCTCATCCAGGTCCGCCTGGATCGTCCCGCACTGCAGCTCGTGCTCCGGCACCAGCACAGTGTGCAGCCCCTCCTCCGGCGCCAGGCAGCCCGGCTCGACAAAACGCGATACGTCGTAGCGCTCCCAGTCCTTCAGTCTAAACGGCGTGGGTGGTACGCAGGCGTAACCATAGACGTCGAACCCGCCCAGCGTGACGTGACGGGCGTGGACGTGCTCCCAGACGCCCGCCACCTCCCCCACCGTGAGCGCCGGCTCGGCGGCCCGCGGATCGTCATTGCCCAGGATCGCGAACACGCGCGGATACGCCGGCCCGAGAAACGCCTGCAATTGGCGCAGTGACGCCTGGACGAAGTCCTGCAGGAAGTCGTCGAAATCGGCAGCGTGAGTCCACAACGACCGGCCGCCGCTCGGCAGCAAGTCGCCCCCGAGAAACACGGCCTGGGGTCGCTCGCGTGCCAGTGCGTCGAACAACTTGCGATACCGGTCCAGCCGGCCGTGCAGGTCGCTCACAAAGAAGCAGATGCCCATGTGGCACTCCCGGGCCGCCGCCGCGGCCGTCCATATGAGTGTATCACGCCGCGGTGCCCCGCGTGCGGGATCACTCGCAAGTGGGTTTCGCGCCCGCAAAAAAACCCCTATAGTGTGCCTGCCGCCCCACGCGCCGTTTGGTGGCCGCGGGCGCGTCCAGCGGAGTGCTGCCCATGCTCACTGCCTTCAGGCCTACCAGAGTTCTCGTGGTCTTGGTTACAGGACTTGCCCTGTGCGGCGCATGGGCTTCCGCGGCGCGCACGCCCATCCCGGAGCCGCCCGCCGCAGCGCAGGTCGCGGACACTCAGCCAGCGGTGCCAGCGACCCAGCCCGCAGCCGACGCGCAGCCTGCCGCAACGCAACCGGCGTCCGACGCTGCCCGCGACGCGGACAAGCAGGCCCGCGAACGCGAGCGCAAGCTGGCGCGCCTGCGCCGGCAACTGGAGATCGCCCAACTGGGCGTGGCCAAGGCCCGGACCGCCATCGAGCACGGCGACCTCAAGTACAACGACGCGCTGGCCGCCGCCGAGACGGAATTCGAGCTCGCCAAGAAACGGTTGCAGATCTTCCAGAAGATGACGGTGCCCAACCGCCTCGCCCGCGCCGAGCTCGAGCTCCGCCAAGTCGAGGACGGCGTCACCGAGTCGCAGGAGGAGCTCTACCAGCTGGAGCTCATGTACAGCGACGAGCAGCTCGCCGACCAGACGCGCGAGATCGTCATTGAGCGGGCCAAGCGCCGGCTGGAGCGCGCCCAGCGCGACCTGGAGCTGCGCCGCGAGGAATTCCGCGTGCTGAAGGAAGTCAACCTGCCGCTCGAAGAGCAGGAGCTGGACCACGCCGCCGAGCTGAAAAAACGCGCCGTGCTCCAGACCCAGCGCGACAACGAGCCAGAGATCATCGACCGCCAGGTGGCCGTCATCAACGCCGAGCTCGAAGTGACCCGGCTGGAGGAGGAGATCGCTGATCTGGTCTCCGAGGCCCAGGCGGCCGCCTCGCAGCCGGCCCGGTAGGCCCGCCCCGCGGAGCACGCCATGACCGTCGCGATCCGATGCGGACTGCTGCTGCTTGCGGGGGGCGCTGGCCTCGCCGCCGCCGACCGCCTGAAGCCGACCGACATCACGCCGGCCGTCGTGCAGGCGGGCGTACAACGGGGGGTGACGTTCCTGCTCGGCGCGCAGAACCCCGACGGCTCATGGGGCGGGGCCGCGCGCTCGATCACCACGTGGAGCGGCGACATGTGGACGTCGCCCGAGTCGCACCGCAGTTGGCGCGTCGCGACCACTGGCCTGTGCTGCCTGGCGCTGCTCCAGGTCGGCGACTCCGACGCCGCTTACGCCGCCCTGGACCGCGGCCTCGACTACCTCGTCGCGAATGCCTGTGTGAAACGCCCCAACGACTGGGACACGATGAACTGCTGGGCCGACGTGTACGGCCTGCAGGCGCTCGCCGCCGCGCTGCAGCACCCGCGCCATGCCGCGTCGCCGCGCCGGGCGGACCTCTGCCGCGCCGCCGAGACGCACCTGCGCCAGATGGCGTACAGCCAGTCGCTCAGCGGCGGCTGGGGCTACCTGGAGTTCAACACGCCGCGCACCGCGCGCCCGCAATGGGCCACCAGCTTCACCACGGCCTCGGCGATCATCGCGCTGCTCGAGGCTCGCGCCGCCGGCCTGCCCGTTGACGCCGATGTCGTACGTCGCGCGGTCCGCGCCGTGCGGCGGTGCCGGCTGCCCAACGGCGCGTACGACTACTCGGTCTCGGCAATACCCAATCCGGGCTGGACGGGCTCCGTCAACGGCGTGAAGGGCTCGCTGGCCCGCATCCAGTCCTGCAATCTGGCGCTCTTCCGGGCGGGCGAACGCGTGCCCCGCGAATGGCTGCAGACCGGTCTCGAGCAGTTCTTCCGCGAGCACCGCTTCCTGGACATCGCCCTGCACAAGCCGGTCCCGCATGAGGCGTTCTACCAGAACTCCGGGTACTTCTACCTCTACGGGCACTACTACGCGGCCGAGGTCATCGCCTGTCTGCCACCCGCGCAGCGCGACCCGTACTGGCCGCGACTGCAGTACGAAGTGCTCAAGCTTCAGCAGGCCGACGGATCGGTGTGGGACTACGACCATCATGCGTACGCCAAGCCCTACGGTACGGCGTACGCGCTATTGGCGCTGGGCCGCTCAATCGACGCGGGACAGCGCGCCGGTGACCTCGATCACGATCGTGACCGTGACGCCGGTGTCGGTGGTCAGCGCGAGTGAGTCGTACAGGTAGGCGTTCAGCCGCCCGTCCTCGAGGAGCGCGTACACGGCGGACTCGATGCCCGTGCCGGTGACTGGCGCCGCGCCGACCTGCCCGTCCTCCACGCTCAGCTCCATGTCGTAGCGCGTCGCGGTGTCGTCAAACGTCGCGGCCGTGGTCGTGCTGACGATGTCCAGGTCCAGCCGGCTCGTCTCCACTGGGATGATCCGCTGCTCGCCGACGTCCGGCAGCGGCCCGTTGCCGGCGTCGTCCGTCACCTTCCCATTGTCGTCGATCGTGACCGTGTAGTCGTACGGCACGTTCTTGGTAACGGCGATTTCGCCGGACTCGATGACGGTCACGCGCATGGTCATCTCGCCGGCCCAGCCGCCGGCCATCGGCGCCGGGGCGCCGGGGCTGGAGACCGCGCCGCGGCCGACGGTCGCGGTGCTGATTGCCTGGTTGAAGCCGTTGATGACGGCGTTGGCGCGCTGCTCGCAGGTGCCGTGGGCGCCCTCGGCAAACCAGGGCACGCTGTCCGGGTCGCCGGTGGTGCAGGCAAACTCCTTCAGCAGTTCGGCGATCTCGCTGACGTTCGCCGAACCGTCCTGCTGCGCCAGCGTGCCCATGTAGTAGCCACCGCGCACGTCCGCGTCCTGCTCATACTCGAACGACGTGGAATACCGGATGTTGTTGGCGTACTGCACCTGGTGCCCCCACTCGTGCGCCACAATCAACATCGTCGGCAGCTCGCTGTCCCACTCCTGCACAAAGCGCTCGAACAGGCCCGGATCGTACACCACGCTCGGCGGCAGGCTGTAGGAGATGGCGTTCTGCCGGACCAGCGTGTAGGCCGACGCGTCCGCCCGGAACACGCACGTGCTGAGTTTCCAGAAGTCGTTCAGCTTGTTGCCGTACCGCGCGATCTTGTCTTCAGCCTCGGCGAGCGCGTCGATCGGAACACCCACGGGCGTGTAGTCGCTGTCCACGCTGCACTTGGCAACCGAGCCCCCCGGCGTGTTCCCGTCCTGGGTGTCGTTGCTGTCCCCATCCGTCGTGCCATCCGTCGGACAGCCGCCCAGGACCGCCGCCAACACCATGACCAGCCCCGCCCGCACCATCCGTCCCCAAGCCACGCCCGTCATCTCCAGCTCCGATCGAATCTTGTCTGCCCCCACTCGTGAACTAGCCTGTCCACGGCCCAATCTATCAAAAAATGCAACTGAAAATCAAGTAGATCGGCCGGGTCGCCGCCCCGCTCACTCGAGGCGGATAATCCGCCGCCCCAGGGATGTCTGCCCGTACACATCCGTCGTGCGCACCTCGATCAGGTGGGTGCCGGCGGAGAGGCCCGCGGGCAGCACGCCGCGCCAGATGTGCTTCGTCTTGTCCGGTTTCGGCAACTTGCGCCCCTTCGGCGGCGGCGTGGCCTTTTCCGATTCCTTCAACTCCACATAGTACGGATCCTCGCGCTCGACGCGTTCCAGCGGCGTCCACGCCCCGTCTACACAGCGCATCTCGACGGTCGAGCGCTCCGAGCCCGCAAACACGTTCACGAGGACTTCCGTCTGCCCCGCCTGCGCGGCCGGCACGGCGTCGGGCGCGTAGATGTTCATCTGGTAATCGGCCGGGCGCCGGGCCGCGCGATACTCCACGGCGTGGTCGTGGCCGGCAAACGTCACCATACACCAGTTGTTTGGCACACCGTCCGCCATCGTCGCGTGCGGGATTCCCACCTCGTCCAGCGCGCCATTCCACCAGCTTCCGCACGTCGCGCCGACCGTCGTGTGATGATGCGGCGTCGCGCCGGGCCAGCCGTCGCGCGCATCGATGAACCAGTGTCGGTAGTCGTGCGTGTGCCCGGAGAAGGACACCGTGTGCGGGTGCTCCGCCAGCAGCGCGTACAACTCCTTGCGCTCCGCGATCTGCACCATCGGAATGTGCATCGTCAGTACGACGAGCTGCTCACGCGGCACCAGCTCCAGGTCGTTGCGCAGGAACTCGAGCTGCGCCGCCCCCAGGCCCGCCGTGTAATGCCCCTTCTTCTCCGCTGTCGCGCCGTGCCAGATCACATCATCCAGCACGATGAAATGCACCGGGCCGTAGTCGAACGAGTAATACGCCGGCCCGTAGGTCCGCTCAAAATTGGCGTCCGAGTGCTGGTCGTCCGGGGCGGCGTAGTCCATGTCGTGATTACCGAGCACGTTGTACCAGGGAATACCGAGCTGCGCGATGGCGCCACTCAGCGGCGCCCGCAGCGCCGGCTTCTCGTGCACCAGGTCGCCCAGCGAAATACCCAGCCCGGCCGGCGTCCCGCTCGCCGGCTCCACGATGTCGTGCGCAAAGTCGTTCACATCCTCGATCGAAGCCGTCTGCGTATCGCCGAACAAGAGCACCTGGAAACGGTCCGGTTCCGCTTGTCGCCGCAGCGCAAAATCGACGCTGGCCGGCAGTGGCCCGGTGGGCGCGACACCCGGATAATTCAACGCCGGCGTGCCCTGGGGCTTATGAATATAGTAGAACCGTGGCTGGTTGAACGGATCGACCGGCGTCATCCAGCCGCGCGGCTTGATCACGAAGAGAATCGTGTCGTCGTCGATCGGCAGCCGGTACGCACCGTGCCCGTCGGTCAGCACCACGTCGCGCCCGTTCGAGACGCGCATGCGTGCCAGGCCCTTCTCGCCGGCATCACGTACGCCGTTGCCGTTCGCATCATCGAATACAAAACCCGTAGCCACGGGGCCGGCGGGCGTCTCGGCCGCGGCGGGCGTCGGCCGGCCCGGCGTGGCGCAACCGCAAAGCCACCCGCTCCCCGCCACCAGACCCAGTACGCTCACAATCCGCCGCATCAGGGCACCTCACTCCACCCGGAACTCAATTCCCCCGGCGAGGACTGTACGGAGCGATCCGGTTTCGTTCAACTGTGCGGTCGTCAAGGAGTGTCACGTGTCCATGGACGCGGATTCAGCGCGCGACGGCCCGCGCCTGCGGACCGCCCGTCTGGAACTTGTCGCCAGCACGGGCGCGCTGGCCTGCGCGGACGCCGCCCGCGACTACGCGACCCTGTCCCGGCTCCTGACGGCGACCATCCCGGCCGACTGGCCGCCGGCGTTGACGCTCGATGTGCTGGATTTCTTCGCGCAGACGCTGACGGCGCACCCGGAGCAGGTCGGCTGGTGGGGCTGGTTCATCGTTCGGACGGGTACCACGCCGGCCGAGCGTGTCCTCATCGGCGGCATCGGCTTCAAGGGGCCGCCGACACCGGAGGGGACGGTCGAGATGGGCTATTCGGTGCTGCCGGCGTTCGAGCGGCACGGCTATGCAACGGAGGCGGCGCGGGCCCTCATGGGCTGGGTGTTCGCCGATACCCGTGTGGCGCGCGTCGTGGCCGAGACGCTGCCGGACGGCATCGCCTCGCAGCGCGTGCTCGTCAAGCTCGGCCTCCAGCTGGCCGGCCCGGGCTGCGAGGCGGGGACACTGCAGTTCAAGCTCGACCGTGCGGACTACCGCACGCAGTAAGCGCTCCGGGCATCCGCCGCGCGGACGGGGATTAGTCCATGCTTGACAACAGCACCACAAACGGATTGATGTCTCGGAAGGACGGATAGGCGCCGTCGCCATTGATGTCGCCGTTCGCTGGCAGACAGTTCGGGAAACTGGCCCACCATGCTTCGAAGTTGGCCAGATACAGGACGAACAGGTTGATGTCGCCGAAGCCGACGCAGCCGTCGCAGTTCAGGTCGCCGACGATGACCGTCGGCTCCCACCAGGTGTACTTGAGATCCTCGTGCGTCCGATCCCGATAGGCAATGTGCGGAATCCCGTCCGCATCGACCGCGATCGATGGCGTGTACCCCACATCGTCAGGCCCGGAATCGTCTGCGGTTTGGATGCACCAGGAGGAAGTCGTGCGGTGCGCATACTTCAGGCAATCCGCATACCAGCGGTAGTACGCGACGTGCGGATGGTCAAACGCATCGAGCACCGCGGCGTTCGAATTGACCACGTCGTCCGCGATGATGTCGAATTGCCAGCCCGCGGCCGTCCGCTGGCGGTGCGACAGGACGCCGTCCAAGGTGGTAAAGACATGCGCATCGCCGGATGAATCCAGAGCCAGCGCCGGCGCCAAGCCCGAGGCGCAGAGGCCGCACTCCGCGACGTACTCGTTGGACCAAACGCCGGCGTCGAATGAGTAGTAGAACAAAGAGCAACCCATACTCCACTCCCAGGCCCAAGCGATCCGTGGATTGTCATTCGCGTCCAGAGCGAGCGCCGGGCGGCAGCCGGAGAGCCCGTGCCAAGCGATGATCGTGGTCGCCCAGGCGGGTTCCGCCGGCGTCGCGTACCCGAGCCAGCAGCCGGTCCCATCGTTTATGTAGTAGGCGATGCGCGGCTCATCCGCAGTCGTCAACGCCAATGCTGGGGGCACAATAGCTCCCACCATGCCCCCGGAGACGGCCGTTTCTGTCTGCCACTGCGTTCCAGTCCAGTGCGAGTACAACAGCCCACCTGGCGTACACCAGGCAACATGCGGCCGCCCCTGCGAATCCACGGCCAGGGACGGATAGTACGGCATGCGCGTGTCGACGATCTGGGTCTCCCAGGCGTCGCCGACCCGCTTGGCGTACTTGAGACAACCCAGCGTGTAGTCGACGTACGCCACGTGTGAGTTGCCCTCGGCGTCGATCGCCAATGATGGCGATCCACCAACCTCTCCCCCGCTCTCTACCGTCGCAACGTGCCAGTCACCCCGGGCCGTCGCCGGCAGCACGACCGTCGCCGCCAGCACCATCGTCAACAGGCGCGCTGACCCACAGAATCTGCTTTTCACCCGTAAGCCTCCTTTGTTCAAACCTTCCATCGTGAATACCCGAAACACACCCGTGCGAGGCCCGCACCCGGGCGCCCACATTCATCAGGAGAGGAACCACCCGCCCCCAGCGCCGCAGGAATTGAGAATTGCGGCAGACAGCGGAGGAGCGGCGTTGCCGGCCAGTACACTCCGGCGCGCTCCTCCGCTGCCCAGACGGTCGCGGCACCTATTGTGCGCCGGCCAGCAGCGCCACAAACGGATTGATGTCCCGGAAGGACGGATACGTGCCGTCGCCGTTGATGTCGCCGTTCGCCGGCGGGACGAAGGGGAATACCTCCTGCCAGATTTCGATATTGGACTGGTACAGGACGAACGGGTTGATGTCACCGAAGTTGACGCAGCCGTCGCCATTCAGGTCACCGGTCGTGACGGACGGATCCCACCGCGCGTACTTCAGATCCCCGTTCGTGTCATCGTAGGCCACAATGTGCGGGCAGCCGCTGGAATCGACGGCGATCGTGGGATCGACCATCCTGCCGGGGTCAAAGGTCGTCACACACCACGCAGAGGTCGTCCGGTGGGCGTAGCCGAGGCGGTCAAACCCACACCCGTAGGCAACATGGGGCTGGTCGCATGCGTCCAGTGCCAGACAAGGCCGCTGGGCGATGGGTGGCGTGATGGTCTGGTGGATCCAACCTGAGCCGCTGCGGTAGGCGTAGGTGGCCGTCAGCGAACCAGAAGACGAGTAGACGACATGCGGCTGGTCCAGTGAGTCCAGGGCCAGGGCACCCGTCGTGGTCCATTGATCCACCAAGGCAACGGCCTCGTCAGACCACTCGGCCCCGTCGAACTCCCAGTAGTAGAGGTAGCAGTCATAATAAGACATCGCGATGGCGATCCGCGGATTGTCCGCGCTGTCCAGGGCGAGCGCCGGCCGCGTCCCGGCCCAGGCGGTCTGCACGAGAACCGTCGTCATCCAGCCAGCGCCGTCAGATTCCATGTAGCACAACCAATAGCCGGCGCCCATGATGGCGATGCGGGGCTGGTCGGTTGAGGTCAACGCCAGCGACAGGCATGGCGAACGGCCCGGCGGCTGAAACTCCTCGGCGATCCACTGCGTCCCATCCCAGCGCATATAGGCCAGTGGCTCCCAGTGCCAGGTAAACTCGTTACAGACAATGTGCGGCCGGCCTTGCGAGTCCAGCGCGAGCGACGGCGTGCCGCAGCCTGAGCCCATGTGCGGGGTCGGCACAGTCTCTGTTTGCCAGCCGTCGCCGACCCGCTTGCCGTATTTCAGGCAACCGTTCGTGGCATCGATGTACGCCACGTGCGGAATCCCGGCCGCATCGACCTTGATCGATGGGTAGCCGCCGACGTTCCCTTCGCTGTCGATCGTCTCGAAGACCCAATCAGCACGTGCCGAGTTCGGCAGCGCGACGGCTGCCGCCAGCACAGCACTCAGAACAACAGTCACTTGTCTAAGAACTTGGCTCTTCATGGGATGTCCTCCTCTGTTCGGACTGTCACCGCGACGACTATCCCGCGTTCCTTTTCCCGTTCAACGAACGACGACGACGCGCACCCACGGCGCGCGTGTCCGGCGCACATGTCAGGCTCCGCCGCTCAGTAGCATCACGAACGGGCTGATGTGGCCGAACGACGGAAATTACGCGGAAGCCCGGACCTCGCGTGGCCGCTGTGCGTGTTAAGTGGGAACCCAGGCAAGTGTGGCGGTCTTCGGACTCGGCCCGAATCACCGATCGACGTGGCTACGACGCCCTTGGCCGTCACGCTTCCTGCAATCGGCCACGTCCGCGGTCAAGCGCTATGCTACAACTTGCCGTACATACGTCAATGAGAATCTGCGCGACCCAATCTGCTCCCGGCAGGGAAACCCTGCGCGCAAACGTAGAGCAATCCCACCCCATGCAGCACCGCAGCCTAATCCCCGCCATCGACCGCCCTCCTGCCCCCGCGGTACTTCCCGCGACGCAGTGGCTGTGCTCCTACGGCGGGCCGCTCATCAGCGTCACAAACGGATTGATGTCCCGGAAGGACGGATACGTGCCGTCGCCGTTGATGTCGCCGTTCGGCGCCGGGCAGTTCGGATACGTCGCCTGCCAGGTTTCGAAGTTGGCGAGATACAGCACGAACGGATTGATGTCGCCGAACCCGACGCAACCATCGCAGTTCAGGTCGCCGGTAACGATTGACGGCACCCAGCGCGCGCACTTCAGGTGAGTCTCGGATCCGACGGAGGCGATGTAGGCGATCTGCGGGTGGCCGTCCGGATCGACAGCGATCGCGAGGTACGAGACGTTCGCGCCGTCCACCGTCTGGATACACCAGGCACTGGTGGTCCGGTGCGCGTACTTCAACGGGCCGGCGTTCTCCCATGAGCTCTCCGCGTACGCGATGTGAGGACGGTCATTCGCGTCGAATGCCAGGCGCGACCGCGCCGCCCACGAAGTCACCGCTTCAAAGGACCACACGCCGCCGACGCGGGCGCCGTAAGTCAGCCAGCGCCCGTCCACAAGCTGCTTGACGAACACCGCGTGCGGCTGGTCCGCAGTGTCCAGCACGAGGCTCGCAGAGTACTGATCCACGTTCTGGCCGATCCACTCCGCAGGCCACGGATACGCGCGACCTGGCCAGGCATACACGAGGTAACCGCCGTAGCCCCAGCCGATCCGCGGGTCACCATTGGCATCCAAGGCGAGCGACGGAACGAACCCACAACACCCGTACCCGGACCCGCACACATGCTCCGACGACCACGACGTTCCGCTCGGAGACGCGTACCAAAGCGTGTCGCCCGAATCGCCGTGCGACATGTACGCGATTCGAGGCTCGTCTGCCGCGGTGAGCGCCAGCGCCGGGTATTCGGTGCTAAGTCCGCCCGCCGCCACGAGACTTGTCTGCCAGGTCGTGCCCGTCCAGTGCGCGTAGCACACCCCGTGGGCGCTGCCGATGTAACCAAGATACGCGATATGGGGACGACCCTCAGAGTCGAGGGCGAGAGACGGCACGCACCCACTGACAGGCAGGACTGGGACGGTTTCTGTCTGCCAGCTCCCGCCGGCATGCTCGCCGTACTTGAGCGCGCCAGCCGAGACGTAGGCCACATGCGGGTTTCCGTCGGCGTCGATCGCCAGCGACGGCGCCGCGTTCCACGAAGTGCTGTCGACAGTCTCCAAAACCCAGTCCGCACGCGCTGGTCGGGACATCGTAACAGCTACGAGAAGCACAAGAACACACGTTAGACCCATCGCCGTTTTCATGGCAGACTCTCCTGTTTCCGGACGGTACTCCCAAACACCCGTGAAAGATCCGCGTCAGGCCCACACGAAGTGGTCCACAGAGGGCAGGAGAGGAAAGGACTGCCCGAAGCGCCGCGGAATCTGCGAATCGTCGAGACCGCACAATGCGCGAGCCGTGGCCGGCGCCCTGACCGGCCGCGGATGGGGTGGCGACTTCTCTCGTCGGATCCGAGGTCGACCGCTACCCACCGCCAGTCGTCCTGGGCAGTTCAGCACGCGGCCAACCGGGCAGACCCAGCCGGCGGCCAACAGCATCCACAGCCGCCACGGTCAGCGAGCCACCGACCGGCCAAGGCGAAAGCAGCACGGTGGCATGTACGTCTTTCAGCCAGCAGGGATAAGCAGCGAACCCCCACCGTACTCCAAAGGCCGCCGGCGCCTGCAGGCCGAGGGCGATCGCGTCGAGTGAGCCTGTCTCCGGCACGGCCACGGTTTGCCTGGCCGGGGTTGGCAACATCGCGTACTGAACATAGTCCGTGAGGATCCGTGGCAGAGAACTCCGACCGTTGCGGCCCTCGGGCGATTCGTCCAGCGAAGCGCGGAGTGTCTGCCAGCGGAGATCCGGAGTCAGCCCATTCCACCAAGGCGGAGCGACGCGCTGGAAACCATTCCACGCCTGACGGTAACGACCGGCAGAGCCGGCGAAGCCGTAGGCGCGTGTTGCCCCTTCAAGGTCGCCACGCGACTCAAGGTACCGCGCGTAGTGGCACTGCGTGACCACCTGCGCATTGGCCTGCGACGTCCAGATGGCCAGGGCCAGGTCATCGCGCCCCGTGGCGGCGTAGAGGTCGGCGTCCACCCGCACCAGCCCCAACGTGGAATCCAACCGGCCCAGGCTGCGGGCCTGCCGCAACAAGGCTTCCGCTTTGGCGTAATCTCCACACTGCAGCGCCGCATCGGCGAGATTGACGCACAGAAAGCCGGCGCCGGGAAACGCGCGAAACGCGTTCCGCAGTCGCGGATATGCGCGGGCCGGCTGATCCAGCAGCAGATAAAGCTGCCCGAGCGACGCTTCCACGAGCGGATCGGGATCGGTCAGCAGGTCCATCTGCGACCAGGCCTGCAGGCAGGTGTCGACGTCGTGGCACAGGTACGCCAGCAGCCCAACGGCGCGGAGTTCCAGCGCCGCGGCGTGCTCCAACTCTTGCGGCTCCAACTGCGGAAAGGCATCGCACGCAGACCAGCCCTGGGCATACGCGCACGCAAGCGGCGCGCTGGTCCGCAAGCTCGGTGGCCAGACCGGTGTCTGGTCCGGGTGGACACACAAGTCGCGCGCCAACTGGACGATATCGCGCTCCAGACGCAGGGCCGTGTTCGCCGGCTGAAGGCGCAGCGCTGCCCGATAGCTGGCCAGTTCGGCGCGCAGGAAGTCGCCGGCCGCCGGGGTGCGCTTCCCCGGCGCGCCCCGCCAATACACGGTGACGAAGATTGCGTCGTTGCGATTCGGATCGAGCAGGCCCAGCCGCGCTTCGCTCACGTGCCGCTCGACCCAGCGCGGCACCATGAACACATAGCCGCCGATCAGCATGGCGAGGGCCAGCGCCGCGACAACGCCGAGCACCGAGCCAATCACCGTCCCGCGATTACGCCGCGCCAGCTTGATCGTCCGCGTGATCAGGCCCGCGGGCCGGGCCTTGATCGGCTGCAGGTGCAGCAGCCGCTCCAGATCGTCCGCCAGCTCGTCCGCCGTCGCGTAGCGCCGCGCGGGGTCGGCGTCCATCGCTTTCGCGACGATCGTCTGCAGGTCCACGGTCACGCGCGGGTTCACCTCCCGCAGCGGCGTGGCGGCGCCGGCCTCGATCTTGCGCAGCAACTCGGACCCCGTCGCACTCTCGAACGGCAGCCGCAACGCCAGCGCGTGATACAGCGTCACGCCCAGGCCGTAGACATCCGTGCGGGCGTCCAGCGCCGCACCGGCCCCGCGCAGTTGCTCTGGCGCCGCGAACGCCGGCGTGCCCACGAAATGCCCCGTCAGCGTCAACGCCGGGTTGTCGAGCTCGCGCGCCAGACCGAAGTCGGACAGCAGCGGCGTACCGTCGCGGCGGAGCAGGATGTTGGCCGGCTTCACGTCGCGGTGGAGCAGACCGGCGCGGTGCACCACACCCAGCGCGCGGGCGATCGCCACGCCGATCTGACAGACAAAGGTCGTCAGCGTTCCTTGCGCCAGCGCCGCCGGCGGACTGCAGAGCAGCACCCGCACATCCGCCAGGGTCGGGTCGTGAGACACCTGCTGGAGGTGCGCGATCAGCTCCGCGAGCGTCTTGCCGTCAACCCATTCCATCGCGTAGGCAAAGACGCCCAGCTCGTGCACGACGTCGTGCACGGCCACGATGTTCGGGTGCCGCAGCCGGGCAATGGCGCGGGCCTCGCTGCGAAAACGATCGCGGGCCGACGCGGATTGCGCAATCGCGGGAGCCAGCACTTTCAGCGCGACCGGCCGGCCGCCGACGCGCTCCTGCCGCGCGAGGTAGACCGTGCCCATCCCGCCCTGCCCGAGCTCGCCAAGGATCGTGTAGCCGGGCATGGTCGGCATCAGTCGGCTTTGCCCGACCGCCACCTGTTGCGCCAGGCGAATGAGCCGTTCCGCCTCCGCCAGCAGGTCCGGCCGATCATCCAGCCACTCGCGCGGATCGACCGGCAACCCCTCCTCGATCCGCTCGACCGCCTGCTCAAAAACCCAGTCAAGGCGTTCCTGGTCGTCGGCACCCAAGCCCGACGCGCGCGGCATCGCTGTCTCCTCAATCCTCGTCATCTCTCTGGAGAGGATTCGGCGAGCAGGACGCGCGCGGCTTCCGGCGAAATGCTCTGCGAGCGCGTGGCCAGCTCCGCCATGAGGTGCTTTTGATAGAGTTCCGCCCCGCGTCGGAACCGGTGCCGCACGGCTGATGCGCCCAGTTGCAGGCGCTGGGCGATTTCCTCGACCGGCAACTGTTCGAGCAAGCGCAGCCGGACCACGTCCCGCACGTCGTCCGGCAGCCGTTCCAGCGCTCCCCGCATCGCCGCCGCCTGCTCGCGGTACACGGCGATGCGGCTGGGCGTGGTGGAGTCCCACGGCAACAGGGCGCTCCGGGTGCCGCTGGCGGTCAGCGCCGAGAACTCGACCGCCGGGGTATCGCCGCCGCGCTTCTGGGCGGCGCTGCGGTCGGCGAGATCCTGGATGCGGTGGTCGATGATGGTCAGCAGCCAGTTGCGGAAGCTGCGGACGCCCCGCCACTCGTGGCGCGTGCGGTCACGCCAGGCGTGCAGGAGAGCCTCCTGGAGCACGTCCTCGGCAGGGTACTGGCGTTTGAGCGCAGTACTCATCCGCAATTCGATGACGGCCAGCAGCGCGGCGGGCCCGACGGCTTCGAGCAGCCGGTCCCAGGCACCAGGAGAATCAGTCAGCAGCGGATTGTCGTGCGGCCCCACCATGCACGCGTTTCCCGACCCGTTGGACTCCGCCTATTGGCGCATACAACACACCCCGGAAGCTGCACTGGTTCGCCCTAACTCCAGCACATCGGTCATTGTACTCTCGCCCTGCCCCCCTGCGGAAGTGGGAAATGGCAGCGCCTCCAAGGATTATCCCTTGTCGCCTGAAATCTGGTCGTGCACGCGGGTCTATCCTGGATTCGACAGCAGCGTCACGAACGGATTGATGTCGCCGAACGAGGGATATACGCCGTTGCCGTCGATGTCGCCGTTGACCGCCGGGCAGCCGGCGTACGTCGTCTGCCACACCGGGAAGTTCGACAGGTAGAGCACGAAGGGATTGATGTCGCTGAAATTCACGACGCCGTCGCAATTCAGGTCGCCGCGCGGATAGGCCACCGTGAACGACAGCGTCGCCGCGCCGCCCGCCACACCATTACCCGACGGCAGCGACGCCGGGTCCGCCGGGTCGGCAATCTCACCGTCCAGGTGCTGCCCGCTGTTCACCGCCGTCAGCGCGTCGCTGACGGTCAGCGTGTACGTGTCCGGCGGCAAGGGGCCTGCAGTCGTGAGCGTCGCCGTGTAGGTCGCGCTGTTGTACGCGAAACCGACCGGCTGCGCCCCGGTGCTGGCGCCGACGAGCGCGTAATTGCCCGCCGCCGTGCTGACGTTCGTGTGGAACGTGACCGCCAGCGTACTCGCGGCCGGGCTGGGAGGCAGCATATCCCCCGGCGCCGGCGTCATCGCCACGATCTTCGGCGGACCGGCGACGTAGCTCGTGTTGCTGACCGTGCTCCACAGCACCCACGCATCGGGGTCGAACTGCACCGTCGTCGCCGGCGCGGGGATCGGAATGACGAAGTGCTGCGGATCGGCGCTGTCGAAGATCTTGTAGGTCGTGCCGTTCACGACGATGTCGATCGGCATCGTGAATCGCTGATACGATGCCGACTGCGTCTGATCCACATACAGCAGCAGGTAGTCCTGACCCGCGACGTTGACCGTGGACCATCCGTACGCGTACGCCGGAGCACGCTCACCGTAGATCCACTCCTGGAAGAACCAGTCCAGGCTGGCCCCGTAGAACGACTCGCACACGGCCTGCAGGTCCGCGGTGGTCGCGGCGCCGTACTCGTGCGCGGCCCGGTACGCCGCCAGCATGGCGAAGAAGTCGTCGTCGCCGAGCACATGCCGCAGCATGTGCACCACCCAGCCGCCCTTGTTGTAGCTCGTGTTGGTGTCGAAGATGCTGTACAGGCTGCCCAGCTCGGCGTCGGTCACATACACGCTGCCTGCGCCGGTGTACTTCTTCGCCGCCATCGTGCTCTTCAGCGCCGGCAGGCCCGGGCTGCCGGGCTTGAACTCGGCCCAGAGCCCCTCGGCGTACGTCGCGAAGCCCTCGTTGAGCCAGATGTCGTTCCACGTCTTGCAGGTCACCATGTCGCCCCACCACTGGTGGCTCAGTTCGTGGACCGTCACCCACTCGGCGAACGTACCTTGCGCCGTGAAGGTCTGGTGCTCCATCCCGCCGCCGAACTGGCACTCATAAATGCCATACTTCTCGTTCACGAACGGGTACTCGCCATACAGGTCGCGCAGCGTGTACATCATCTGCACGACCTGCCCCCACGCCGCCCGGTTCGCCGGCGTGTCGCTTTCCGGGTAGATGTAGAAGAGCACGGGCATCGTTCCGCCGGCCAGCGGCACGTAATCCAGCGACCAGGTGTTGTAGTTCGTCGACGAGAAGCACACGAGGTACGTGGCGACGGGGTAGTCGCTCGACCAGTTGTAGCGCTGGCGGAACCCGGCCAGCGTGTCGATACTCTGCAGCACGCCGTTTGACGCCGTAACCATCGTCTCCGGCGCCGTCAGCGCCAGGTCCAGCGTGAACTTGTCGCCGTTGTCACCCGCCAGGCCGAAGTCCCCGTCCTTCACCGGCCACCAGGTGTACGCGTAGTAGGGCTCGCTGAGCGTGTAGACGATGTCCGCCCCGTTGTGCGTGTCGAACTCGATCGAGCCGAAGCCGCGCGACTCCGCATGCCCGTGATACGTCACCGCCAGCGTGAACACCTCGTCCAGCCCGTAGGCGCGGTCGAGCGTCGCTACGCGCGTTGTGTCGGACAGCATGGTCACGCTAACCGGCGTGGTCCCGTTGATGAGCGCGCTGTCAATGACGAATTGTCTGCGCAGCCGGAATGAGAACTGCGTGAGCGCCGCCGACTTGCTCTGAACGGTCATCGTGTTCGTGCCGACCAGGTTGTCGTACTGGGCTGGGAGAATCTCCAGGGCCAGCGCGCAATGCAGCAGGTCCGTATCCTCCAGCGCCTCGCGCAGCCCCGCGGCGACGTGGGCCTCGTATTCCGCCCGCTCGGCCTGTTGCGCTTCCGCTGCCGCCATCCGCTGCGCCAGCGCGTGCGCCTTGCCACACCCGACGGGGAGTCGCTCGTCCACCACCTGCGCCGCGGCCGCGACGGCCAGCCCCAACCCCAGAACGACCGCCAGAACGCAACGATTTTGCTCACTGGACAACATGCAGCGCGCTCCTTTCCGGTTCGCACCGACTTCACTGTGCGCAACGCACCAGCCACGCCGGCGAGAGAGTCCCCCGCCGCGCGGCTCCGCCTGCTTAATCATACCAGTCTGTTCAACCCGCGCCCCCCGGATCAGTTCGCCCCCGGCTGCAAATCGGTCGGAATTGTCGCGCAGTCCACGATCTCGCCGTTCCGGTAACACGTCGGCGCGCCCGTCCCACCCAGAGCCAGATCCCGGGCGATCCAGCCGCTCACGAAACAGGCCGCGCTCGCCACCCACTGCACCGGCGTGCAGCCGACGCTGCCCAATGCCACCGTCAACAGCACGACCCCGGTCACGAAGCGCATCCGACCACGACGCATGCCGGCTCTCCTGGAACACGCGCGCCCGATTTCCGTGACGCACCCATGACATCGACAGATGCGATCGCGGCGGCGCGCGGCCCGTCATCTTCATCAGGGCCAGCCGGCCCTGTCGCGGTCCCAAGCGCAAGAACTGCGTGCCCGCGTCCGACACGAACTAGCGCCGGCCAGACAGCAGCATCGTGAAGGCATTGATGTCCGTGAACGACGGATACTGCCCGTCGCTGTTGACGTCGCCGTTGACCGCCGGGCAGCCGGGGTAGGTCACCTGCCAGCCCGCGAAGTCGGTCAGATAGAGCACGAACGGGTTGATGTCGGCAAAATCAACGGCACCATCGCAGTTCAGGTCACCGGCGACGCCCGGCGCCGGCGGGCCGAAGTCCCGCCCGTTCGCAAACATGTAGCAAATCCGCCAATACCAAAAGTCGTAAAGTGTGATGCAGTGGTCGCCGTCCGCATCTGCCTCCACTACGTAGTTGAGATCGCCCGCGCACGTGCCAAACGCCGCCAGGATCACCCAGTAGTCGTCCATGTCGACGTCCGCGTCCGCGTCGAGGTCGCCACAGTCATCGCACGAATCCGGAATGCCGTTGTAGTTCAAGTCGGGCTCGCAGTCGGAGCCAATGCAGTAGCCGCCCCACTGAATCCCGATGTCGCACTCGTCCGGCCGCGTGTTGGCGTTGCAGTCCAGACTGTCGCCGCTGGCGATATCACACTCGTCCGGGACGCCGTTGCCGTTGCAGTCCTGGCTGTCGCCGCCGGCGATGTCACACTCGTCCGGGATCATGTTGTAGTTGCAGTCGAGGCTGTATCCGCACCAGATGTCGCATTCATCCAGCCGGCCATTCGCGTTGCAGTCGTTAGAGGCCGTGAGCCCCGTGGCCCGAATCAGCCAGTTGCCCTCCAGGCCGGGGAGGGTGTCGATGTTGACGGGCGGCACGTCCGCGGCACCCAGGTTGTTCGGATCAAGGTTGTACGTGGTATCACCCGCGATCCAGCTCTGACCGTGCAGCGGGCCGTCACTGTCAGCCGAAGCAGGGTGCTGACCCGCGGCATGCTCGATGTACGCACCCGCGAAGAAGCCCGTCCCGGCTGGCCCGACACTCGTGGCCGGGATGGTGACCGTGCTCAGAATATCCGTGTCGGCGTTCGCGACCACCGTTGGGGCCGAAGCGATGACCTGCGCGTCGGTCGGGTCGTCATCCTGGTTCGGGTCGCTCCACAACATAACTTCGCAGTACGTTCCATCCGGCACGTCGCCCCACGCCACGCTGATCGCGATGATGTCCATGCCGCCGTCGATGACGAAGTGGTTCATCCAGGCGATCGCGCCTCCAGAGTTCAAACCGATCGTGTTCTCGTGCGTGCCGTCATCGTACTGCAAGATGACCTCGTCACCGCCCAGTTGGCACTCGTCCGGAATGCCGTCCCACTGGCAGTCCTCGCTCACTCCGCTCTCAATATCGCATTCGTCCGGAACCCCGTTCTCATTGCAGTCGTGTGCGGCGCCGCTCAGGATGTCGCACAAATCGTCGTGCCCGTTGAGATTGCAGTCATCGCCCGCGCACGTCGTGTTGTCGCCGGCGTAAGTCCCGTCGGCCGCGGTGCAATCCGGCTCGTACGTAACGACGCAGCTCCCGTCCGGCTGGCAGCAGGCGCCCTGCGGCCATGCATTACAGACGATGTTCAGATTGAACTCGCCGCAGCCGGTGCTGTACGACGCGACGCGGATCCAGACTTCCTGCCCGGTGACGAGGTCCACGCTGAGACGTGACCACAGGCCCGTACCGCCATCATCATCGCACGCCAGCTCGTTGCCGCCGCACGCGTCGTACACCGACAGCACGGTGTCGCTCTGCATGCTCCCCTCCGTGTCCATGACCACCGTACCGACGCAGGTTGCGGTGTAGCGATACCAGAGGTCGTGGTGTGAATTCGACTGGCACGACGCCGTGCCGTCGTCGGTCGACAGGCAATTCTCACCGCTCACCGCCGGCGTGCCGTCGGTAACGACCTCGGCGTTCACGCACTCGTCGTTCGGGTGGAAGAAGCCGGTATAGAAGATCGTCAGCGTGTAATCCGAGCAGGATGGGGCCGGCCACGTGTCGATCATGAGGTAATACGTGCCGGCGGTCAGCCATACGTAGGGGATGGATGGATTGCCGCTCGAGCTCGTGTTGTACGCCAGGCAGGCCGGCCCCGGCGGGCATACGGTGTCGATTGCCATACCCAGATACGTCAAGGCCCCGTCGACGCTGATCCAGAGGCTCATATCTTCGTTCAGCGTCAGTTCGTAGATGATGTCCTCGCCGCCGTCGTAGTACCCGAGGCAAGTCGTCGTGTAGTCGTTGAGGTGGCCGCACGTCGTGTTGTCGTCAACATACGGCAACGCGTTCCATGAAAGCTCAACGGCGATCGGGGCCAAACAGTCGGTTCCGGGCTGCGGACAGGTGTTCGGCGTGCACGTCGTGCCAGCACCGCCAAAGGCACCACCCAGCCCCACGCACGTAGCCTCGTCCAGCGTCTCCTCGCAGGAGCCGTCGGTGTAACAGCAGGCACCCACGCAGGGATTCGGCGCGCAGTTCGAGCCGTTGCCCATGTACACGCCGCCCGCCGCGAGGCAGTCCACCTCGGTCACCGGGGCCGTGCAGTCCATGCCGGTGCAGCAAGCGCCTTCGGCGCCGGCCGGCAGGACGTTGATCGTGTAGTCCTCAACCTCGCCGTAGGTCGTCGCACCGCATGGATCCAGCGTGCCGGTGTACGTGATGCGAACACGCATCCGCGTCGGGCCTTCGAGCGCGGCCACCGGTGGTATGATCGTGCCGGTGTACGGGCCGTTGCCGGGCGACCCGGCCAGCGTGAAGGCTTCGCCGGCGTCGTAGAAATCCAGATCCTGGTTCCAGTCCACCCACACCTTGCACTGGTCGCTGCTGTACGGGTGGCCGTTCGTGACCGTGATCACATAGCCGCCACCAATCGTCATGTCGGCGACCAGGGCGGTGTAGTCGCCGTAGCCGCCGGGCGCTGCGCAGTCCGTCGCGTTGTCGATGCTGCCGACCTGGACGCGTGCGATGTGTTCATCGCAGCCGCCGCCGGCTTCGCAGTAGCCCGGCAACCGCAGCACACGCTCGGCCTCCGCGACGTCCGCGCCCGCCGCACCGCTCACACTCCAAACCAACCCCACCAGCCCCAGGCCCCGCACCCACCTCGTCGGCTTCATGCCCCGTCTCCCGTAATGGCCCACCGGCGGAGTCCGCGCTCCGTGCACCGGCGGCGTTCAGGTTGGGCTGAGACAGTCCCCGGACGGTGGGAACTGCCGCCCACCGGATACGCACGTCAGTATATCGCGCGTGCACCCCGCGCTACAAGGCACTTCCGTCCCGGCCACCGCCCGCCGGCGCGCGACACCGCGCGCCGGGCCAGCCCATCGGTTACTCCGTCGCTGCCGCGGCTTTGCGGTGCGGCGGCCGGACCACGAACGTGACCAGCGCCGCCGCGATCAGCAGACCGGCCGAGCAGTAGTACGCGAAGCTGAACGAGTGCGTGCGGTCGTAGACGTTGCCCGCCAGCAGCGAGAGTACGAAGCCGCCGAGACCCCACGCCGTGAACACCAGGCCATAATTCACGCCGAAGTTCTTCAGTCCGTAGAAGTCCTTGGACACCGACGGGAACAGGGACAGGTTCGCGCCGTAGTTCGCGCCGACGAGCGCCGCGAGCACACACATCACCGGCAGCGTGGCCAGGGCGCTGCCGCTCTGCGCGCGGGACAGCAGCAGGATCGTGATCGCCTGCAGCACGAAACAGATGAACATCGTCGTCTTGCGGCCCAGCCGGTCCGACAGCGTCCCCGCCACGATGCGCCCCGCCCCGTTGCCGATCGCCAGCACCGAGACCAGCATGGTCGCCAGTGAGAGCGACAGCCCGGCCTGCGTCGACGCGATCATCTTCACTTTCGAGATGATCATGAGCCCGGCCCCGGCCCCGCACGCGTACATGAACCACAACACGTAGAACTGCCACGTCGCCAGCATCTCGGACGGCGTCAGGTCTTCTCGCTTCATCGCCGCGGCCCCGGGCTGCGCCGGCGGCGTACCGGGCGGCACGTACCCCTTCGGCGGCGGGGCCAGCAGTTGCGCCAGCAGCACAACCAGCACAAGGAACCCGATCGCCAGGATCATCATCGTGCGCGGCAGGCCGTAGGCTTCCGTCAGGTAACTGGCCAGCGGCGCCGCATAGACACTCGCCAGGCCAAAGCCGGAGACCACGATCCCGGCAATGAGCCCGGTCTTCTTCGCCGGAAACCACTTCACCGCTGGCGGAGTCGCGGCCGCATAGCCACAGCCAATGCCCGCGCCGGCGAGCAGGCCGAAGCCGACGATGTAGCCCAGCGCCGAGGTGGTGAAGCTGGCCAGAATCATGCCCGCGCCGACCAGCAATCCGCCGATCGTCGCGACCACGCGCGGCCCGATGCGATCCTGCATCCGCCCGGCCGGGACCATGACGAGGCTGAACGTCAGGCACGCCACGGCGTACGGCAGCGACTTGGCCGCTTCCGACCAGCCCCACTCCGCGGGCACGCCCTTGCTGATGACGCTCCAGGTGTAAAGGATGCCGAGGGCCAGGTTGATGCCGGTCCCGGCCAACGTCACAACCCAGCCCCGCTGCGCGGGGGCCGTGACCGCCGTGGCGGCCGGATCGTCGAGCTGCGGACCAGAGGCAACGGTGGGACTGCTCATCGGGTCATCCTTTCAGGCGCACGCCGGAACGTGCAACCTAGATATGTGGGTGCCAATTTCCTGATATCTCGCCGCCGCGCGCCAGCGTGAGCCGCGAGCGCGGCGCGGCCCCCGGGGCGCGCGCCGCGCACCCGGGGGCGGGCGCCCGTCGCCTACTTGTTTTCGATCAGGTGCTGCACCACGCTCGGATCCGCCAGCGTCGTGGTGTCACCAATCTGGTCCGCCTGGCCTTCGGCGATCTTCCGCAGGATGCGCCGCATGATCTTGCCGCTGCGCGTCTTCGGCAGGCCCGGCGCCCAGTGGATCACATCCGGCGCCGCAATGGGGCCGATCTCCTTGCGCACGTGATTGACCAGCTCCTTGCGGAGCGCGTCGGTGTACTCCTGGCCAACCTTGAGCGTCACGTAGGCATAAATGCCCTGCCCCTTGATCTCGTGCGGGTAGCCGACGACCGCGGCCTCGGCGACCGCCGGGTGCGACACGAGCGCACTCTCGACCTCCGCCGTCCCCATGCGGTGGCCGGATACGTTGATCACGTCGTCGATGCGGCCGGTGATCCAGTAGTACCCGTCCTCGTCGCGCCGGCAGCCGTCGCCCGTGAAGTAGTAGCCCGGCACGCGCGTGAAATACGTCTCCTTGAAGCGCTCGTGCTGCCCGTAGACCGTCCGCATGATCCCCGGCCACGGCTCGGCGATGAACAGCGCGCCCGACGTCGCGCCCTCGATGATCTTGCCCATCTCGTCGATGATCGCCGGCTTCACGCCGAAGAACGGCAGCGTCGCCGAGCCGGGCTTCGTCGGAATCGCGCCGGGCAGCGGCGTGATCAGGATGCCGCCCGTCTCGGTCTGCCACCACGTATCGACGATCGGGCAGCGCTCGCGGCCGACGTGGCGGTGATACCACATCCAGGCCTCGGGGTTGATCGGCTCGCCGACCGAGCCCAGCAGCCGCAGGCTCGACAGATCGTGCCCGTCGACCCACTTCTCGCCCTCGCGCATCAGCGCCCGGATCGCCGTCGGCGCGGTATAGAACTGGTTGACCTTGTACTTGTCGACCACGTCCCAGAACCGGCCTGCGTTCGGGTACGTCGGAATGCCCTCGAACATCAGTGAGGTCGCCCCGTTGCACAGCGGCCCATACACGATGTACGAGTGCCCGGTTACCCAGCCGATGTCCGCCGTGCACCAGAAAATGTCCCCGTCATGATAGTCGAAGATGTACTTGTGCGTGACCGCGGTGAAGACCATGTACCCGCCGATCGTGTGGAGCACGCCCTTCGGCTTGCCCGTCGAGCCGGACGTGTACAGGATGAACAGCGGATCCTCCGCGTCCATCCACTCAACATCGCACTGCGGCGACGCGTCCTTCATGACGTCATGCCACCAGTGGTCGCGGCCTGGCTTCATGGCCGTCTGCACCTTGTCGCCGACGCGCCGGTAGACGATGCAGGTCTTGACGTTCACCCCCTGCTTCGCCGCCAAGTCCATCGCCTGGTCTGCGTTCGCTTTCAGCGTAACCGCTTTCGCCCCGCGCATCACGCCATCCGTCGTCACCAGGAACTGGCAGGTCGAGTCCACGATGCGGTCCGCCAGCGAATCCGGGCTGAACCCACCGAACACGATCGAGTGGATCGCGCCGATCCGCGCGCAGGCCAGCATCGCGATCGCCAGCTCCTTGACCATTGGCATGTAGATCGAGACCCGATCGCCTTTCTTGATGCCGTACTTCTTCAGCACGTTCGCGAACTTGCACACCTCGGCGTGCAGTTCGCGATAGGTCAGCTTCGCGTCCTCGGTCGGCTCATTGCCTTCCCAGATCAACGCCACCTGGTTGCCGCGCTTCTCCAGGTGCCGGTCCAGGCAGTTGTAGGTGATGTTCGTCTTCCCGCCCACGAACCACTTGATGGTGATCTTGTCCTTCCAGTCGTACTCGCGAACCTTGCTCCACTTCTGCTGCCAATGGAACCCGTTCGCCACCTCGCCCCAGAAACCCTCTGGATCCTTGATGGAGCGCTCGTACATCTTCCTGTACTCATCCAGCGACTTGATGTGCGCCCGCTTGGCAAACTCGGCCGGCGGATTGAAGACGCGCTCATTGGCGCCGGAGTCCGTCATGACTTCCTGGGGCATCGTGGTCTCCTCAATACTTCGTCCCTGCGTCGGTGAAAGTGTCTGCTACGCCGCGACCCACCCGCGTCCACCATGTGTCCCCTCCGACTCAGAAGACCGGACGCGGCCCCCCGGGGAAACCAGCCTTATAGCGGTTTTCCCGTCCCGTCGCAACCCCGCCGCCCCGGGACAAGCCTCGCCCGCCACGCTACGATGGAGGGGGTCGCACCGGTGCGGCCCGGCCTGCGCGAGATTTGCGCCGTCATGCTCACCATCCACGGCATCGCGGTCGAGCCCATCATCGGGCTGGAAATCCACGTCCAACTCGCGACGCGGACCAAGATGTTCTGCCGGTGCCCGCTCGAATTCGGCGCCCCGCCCAATTCCCGCGTCTGCCCGGTCTGCCTGGGCCTGCCCGGCGCCCTGCCCGTCATCAACCGCCTGGCCGTCGAACTCGGCGTCCGCACCGCCCTGGCCCTCCATTGCACGGTGGCGGGCACCACGAAATGGGACCGAAAGAGCTACTACTACCCCGATCTGCCCAAGAACTACCAGATCTCCCAGTATGACCTCCCCATCGCCACCGGCGGCCGCTTCGAGTTCCCCTTCGACGGCCGCTTCTCCCGCGTACGCATCCACCGTGCCCACCTCGAAGAGGACGCCGGCAAGAACGTCCACGACTTCCCTGGCTTCACCGGCGTCGACCTCAACCGCGCCGGCACGCCACTGCTCGAGATCGTGACCGAGCCGGATCTGCACTCCGCCGACGAGGCCCGCGAATTCGCCATCCAGCTCCAGCGCCTCGTGCACTACCTCGGCGTGAGCACGGCCGACATGCAGAAGGGCCAGATGCGCTTCGAGCCCAACATCAACCTCCGCATCCTCCAGCATGGCCAGGAGCACATCACCCCCATCGTCGAGGTGAAGAACCTCAACTCGTTCCGCTCCCTCCACGGGGCAATCGCCTACGAGATCCAGCGCCAGGTCGAGCTCTGGCAGCAGACCGGCCAGACCGCCGCCAGCGGCAACAAGTCCAACCGCGGCTGGGACGACGTCCGCGAGATCACCGTGCCGCAACGGGAGAAGGAAGAGGCGCACGACTATCGCTACTTCCCCGACCCCGATCTGGTGCCGGTCACGCTCGACGCCGCCTGGGTCGCGGCGCTGCAGGAGCACATGCCCGAGCTCCCCGTCCCGCGCACCGCCCGCTTCGTTCACGCGTACCGCCTCTCCGAAAGGGACGCCCCCGCGCTGGTCGACGACCGCGCTACGGCTGACTTGCTCGATCACGCCGCGGAAGCCGGCGGCGACCGCGTCACGCTCGCGAAACACTTCCTCGGCTTCTGGTCCATGCACGCCCACGCCCGCAACACCACCATCGCCGGGCTGGGCATCTCCCCCGGCCGCCTTGCCGAACTGGCCAACCTCGTCGCCGACGGCCAGGTCAACGCCACGGCCGCCGCCCAGATCGCAGAGGCCATGCTCACGACCCACGACCGCCCGGCCCAGCTCGCCGAGCGCCTCGGCGTGTTGCAGAGTCGCGACACGGACCAGATTGCCCGCTGGGTGGCTGAGGCGTTTGCCGCCAATACGCAAGCCGTTCAGGACGCCATCGCCAACCCGCGTAAGCTCAAGGCCGCCCGCGGCTTCCTCACCGGCCAGGTCATGAAGCGCTCCGGCGGCCAGGCCGATCCTAAGATCGTTGGCGAGCTGATCGAGGCCGAATTAGCGAAGATCGCGACCCGGTCGACAGGAGCAGACAGCGCCCCGGGCAAGTAACTTCTGCATTCCGATCAAGCCCGTTCGTGTCCCTGCCGATGCGCTGTTCATGCGCTCCGCGCATGCAGGCTGTTTGCTGTCCCCAGCTGCGCGGTTAATCTAACGGCAATGACGCGGCCGGACGCGGCGTCCGCAACCGGCCATGCGGGGCGTGTGAGAGTGCTCATGGACGACGTGACGCTGTTCGGCCTGCTCGGCACCGCGGCCTTCCTCGGCTTCTTCCACACCGTCACCGGCCCGGACCACTACATCCCCTTCATCGCGATGTCCAAGGTCGGGCGCTGGTCGTTTCCGAAGACCATCGCGATCACGCTCGCCTGCGGCGTCGGCCACGTGCTTAGCTCGGTGCTGCTCGGCTTCCTCGGCATCGCCGCCAGCCTGGCTGTCGCGCGGCTCGAGTGGTTCGAAGGCGTCCGCGGCGATCTCGCTGCCTGGCTCCTGCTGGGCTTCGGCCTCGCGTATATGGTCTGGGGCATCCGGCGGGCGATCCGCAACCGGCCGCACACGCACGTACATGCGCACGCCGACGGCGCGATCCACGCGCACACGCACACGCATCACGAAGACCACGCGCATCCGCACGTGGCGGAGTCCGAACCCGCCCGCCGCGCGGGCCAGATGACGCCCTGGATCCTGTTCACGATCTTCGTCTTCGGCCCGTGCGAGCCGCTAATCCCCATCCTCATGTACCCCGCGCTGCAACTGAACATCTGGAGCGTCGCGCTCGTCGCCGGCGTCTTCGCGTTCTTCACGATCGGCACGATGACGACGATCGTCGCCGGCGCGTACTGGGGGCTGATCCGCCTCTCAACCTCGCGCCTGGAACGTTACTCGCACGCAATCGCCGGGGCTGCGCTGGCCGCGTGCGGCGGCGCGATGGTCGCCGGCCTGTAGCGTCGGTGTGGGGGCACCTCTGACCCCAGGGGACCGACCTCCGGTCGGACGTGCGCTTGAAACCGCCCATCCACCGCGCGACACTACGCAGCGCATGCACACCGCCCCGCAAGCGCATCTCAGGTTGCCCGTGCTGCGCGGCCACCCAGTCCGCACACGGCTGTGGCGCGAGTGGTGCTTCTTCCGTGTCGCCATCCGCAGCTTCCGGATCAACTTTCTGGTGCTGGCGCTCCTGCTGCTCGTCGGCGGTGGGCTGTTTCGCGTGCTCGAGCCCGAGAAGCAGCACACGCTCGGCCGCGCGATCTACTATACCTGGTCGCTGATTTTCGCCCAGCCGCCGGAGGATTTCCCCAGCGCGCTGATCCTCCAGGCCATGTTCTTCATCGTCCCGGTCATCGGCCTGCTCGTCATTCTCGAAGGTCTCGTCGATTTCGCCCTCGTGCTGCGCGACCGGGAGCGCCACGAACGAAGCTGGTGCAAAGTCATGGCTGCCTCACTCTCCGATCACATCATCCTCGTCGGCCTCGGCAAGCTCGGCTGTCGCATCTTCCGCCTGCTGCGCCAGCTCGGCCGCCCCGTGGTCGTCATCGAGCGCAACGCCGCCAACCAGTTCCTGGAAGAGATTCGCCGCGACGGGGCGCCGCTGTTCATCGGCGACGCGCGCCGCGAGGCGTTCCTCGAAGACGCCCACGCCGCCTGCGCCAGCAGCATCATCCTCGCCACCAACGACGACCTCGCGAACCTCGAGGTCGCGCTCGACGCCCGTCGGCTGAACCCGAACATCCGCGTCGTCATGCGCATGTTCGATCAGAACATGGCCGACAAGATCCGCGCCGGCTTCAACATCCAAACCGCGATGTCGCAGTCGGCGCTGTCCGCGCCGGCCTTCGTCACCGCGGCTCTCGAAGGCGCCATCGTCAGCAGCCTGCTGGTCAACGATGAGCTCGTGCTCACCCAGCGCTGGCAGGTCGGCGACGACAGCCCGCTCTGCGGCCAGACCGTGGGGGCCGTGATGTCCCGCTACGGCGTCGGCATCACGGAGCGCCGCCCGCGCGACGGCCAGCCGCGCATCCTGCCGCCGCCGGACACACAACTCGCGGCCGGCGACGAGCTGCTCGTGCAAGGCACGCTGGTGGCGCTGGAACGCCTGGACAGCCGGCATCTCGGCCTTGCCGCGGTCACCGCCCGCGAGCCGCAGCGCCCCGCGCCGTAACAAGGCCTGCAGGTAACAAGGTGGGCCCGCATGGCATCTGTGCGGCACCGGCCCATTGTGCGGCACCAGCAATCCTGCCCGTGGCCTGAGGTATCGGCGTCCCGCCGGTGATGTGGGGGAGAGCCAAGCTCTGCTTTGCTGCCGAGTGGTATCGGCATCCTGCCGGCGGTGCGGTATCGGCACCCGGCCGGCGGCGCCACAAACCATCGGCAGGATGCCGATGCCGCAGAGCGGAGCTTCGCGCTTCCCTCCGGGGGCGTCGGCTCCAGCTTCCGGGGCCGGTTACTGCGGCAACACCGGCCGGCCGGCCGGCCCGGGCATCCCTGGCTGGCCCGGCATTCCCGGCGGTGCCGGCGTCTCCGGCGTCTCGGGCTTGTCGCTCTTCACGTACTCATCCAGCCCGCGCAGCAGCTTCTCGCAGTCCGCCGGCCGCATGAGGAATATGCGCTGCTCGGCGACCAGGGCCGCCAAGCGCGGCAACTCGCCCGGCCGCGGCTGCGCCATCTTGATGACCGTCTCGCCGCCATCGGCCAGCCGGATGGTCACCGTCGCCGGCGCGTCGACGAGCCCCGCGGCGGCCAGATCGCCGTCGCGATACGCGGTGTACGTCTCCGCCCGCATCTGCGTCAGCTCTTTGGCGAAGTCCTGCACCTTCTTCTGGTTCAACTCGACGTACGGGTCGGGCGCGTACTTCCACACGTCGCCGACCTTGGCGAGCTCGAGCGTACCGCCGGTCGCGACGACCTTCACGCCGACGATATCCTCCGGCTTGAACGTGAAGAGCCGCGGGTCAATCAGCTCCGCCGTCAGCACGCGGTACACCGTCTCGTCCAGCTCGAAGACGAACGGGTCGTCATCCTTGCACGCGTACGCGACCTTGTCCTGCAGCGCGACGCGCAGCACGTGCTCCTCCAGCGCCTCGGCTGGCGCGGAGCTCGGCTGGCTGTCGGCCGGCGCCGCGGCCAGCGCGAACTGGATCGTGACCCCCGGTTCTTCCAGCCCGTACTTAGCCGCATCGCCACGGCTGACGACGCGCTTCGCCCGCAACCGCGACAGGTCATTGACCAGGTTCTGCACGTTGCCGGCGTCCAGCGGCGCATCCGCCGGCTCGGTCAGTTGCCACACCCCGGCGGCCCGCGTCAGCGCCGTGCGTCCCGGCCCGCGCGTAACCGCGACCGACTGCACCTGCTCCGGTGGGAACGAGAAGACCGCGCGGGAGCGCAGCGTCAGCGGCGTCACCGCCAGCCGCGCCGCGACCGCCTCGGTGATGACCATCACGCCCGGCTCGCCCTCGCGCTGCACGTACGCGTTGCGCCCGCTGGCGGACTCACTGCCGACCCGCACCGTGATCGGCGCCACCGCGCCGGCGACGCTCGCCGTCAGCACGGCGCGCGGCGTCGCCAGCCCGTACTGCCCGAGTTCCTGCGGGTCATCGACATAGTTGATGGCCGCCAGCTCGGCGAACGCCGTCAGCACGTCGTTGACCGCTTCGGGGTCCACGGTGGCGAGATCGCCGGTGCCCTGCCAGACGCCGTTCTCCTTCTTGAGCACGGTCGTCGTTTCGCCGGTGGTCAGCTCGAGCTGTGTGATGTCCGTCGCCTTGACACGTGTGATGCGCGGGTCGCGCAGCTCGCTGAGCTTCGGGACGAGGTTCGCGATGTTGGTCTGAGCGACGATCGCGACCCACGGGCCGGCATCGGTCTGCACGTAGCGACGCTCCGACTTCAGGTCCGCGGCGCCGCCGATCACGAGCCGCTGCGTCTGGGTGATGACCTCCGGCTCCGGTTGCGCGTCCCCGTCCGGCTGCGTGGCCGGGGCGGGCTTCGGGCGCTTCTGCTCGATCGTGACGGTCACGGTCATGAACGGCTCGTCGAAGCCGTAGACCGCCTGCGTGGCCGGCGACTCGTCCACGTAATCTGCTGCCTGCAGCGTGCTCAGCGGCGTGAGCAGCTTCTCGCGCAGCTTTGCGCTTTCAGCCTGCGCCCGCAGCGGCTGGTCAATGACCCACTGGTTGTCCGCGCCGCGCGAGAACTGGTACGTCTGGCCGGCGTGTTCAACCTGCACGTGCGTGGCCTCGTCCGGCTTGAAGCGGATGAGCTGCTGCAAGCGAAAGTCGCGCGGCTCCTTGTCGACCTGCGGGCGCAGGTCGCGCGCCGCCACGCGAATGTCCTGCTCGCCGCCGACCCGCACGTACGTGTCGCTGGACATCACGACTTTCTGGCCGACCTCCAGCGTGTAGGTCTTGCCGTCCTTGTCCGTCAACGTGACGGTGGCGGTCGGCGGCTCGAGCCCGGCGTCCTTCGCCGTCAGCGTGCTCGCGGCCCCCGGCCGCGCGATCGAGCGGGCCTGCAGATTCGCGACCGTGCGCACCAGGCCGAGGAGCTTGCTGCTGTCCGCCGGCACCGCGAGCGGCTCGGTCATCCGCCACTCGCCCGGACCCGGCCCGGCCGTGTCCGTCGCGACGCGTTCGAAGACCAGGCGCGGCTTGCCGGCCCGTTCCAGCGCGACGCGCACCAGTTGGTCATCCTGCGGCGGCGACGCGAAGACGGACTTCAACTCGTCGGTGGTCGGCGGCGGCGGCGCGCTGTCGCCGTCCCGCCGCTCCGCGCTCGGGAAGAACAGCCAGACCGCCACGACGATCACGAGCAGTGCCACGAGCAGTACGGTGGTCTTGAAACTCATGCCCCGTTACCTCCGCCGAATCAGCCACACCCCGAGCCCGACGAGCAGTGCCACGCCCGGCCAGACGCCGACCAGCAGCCACGGCAGGCGCGCGGCCCAGGCCTCGTCCAGGTCCTTCAGTCGCGGCAGCTCGCCGCTGCGCGGCCCCACCGCGATCCGGTCTGCATCACCCGCCAGCCAGTGCAGCGCGTTGATGAACAGGTCGCTGTTAGCCGGATACAGGGGCCCAACGATCAGCGCGTTGCCGCGCTGCTGCAAGCCCGACGCCTGCGCGAGCGCATCGCTGGCAAAATGCTCGCTGCTGAACACGACCACCCGCTGCACCGCGGGTTGCGAGGTCGGCGCGGACGACGGGGCCGCCGGCGCGCGGCTCGCCGCGACGGCAATGGGGAACGGCGTCGGCACGTCACCCGGGCCGGGCTGCACGCCCTGCTTGCGCTTCAACTGCTCCTCGATCGAATTCAGGTCCGCACATGCCCACACGTCCACCGTCTTGCGCACCTCGGCGAGCACGTCGAGCGTCAAGCCCGCCGGTCGACTGTCGGCCGGGGTCAAACGCAGGGGCGCCGCCAGCACGAACGCCGCCCGGTCTGCCTTCAGCGGCGCGGATATCTGGTGGTCACTGAGCCGTACCACGTCATCCGTGCTGAGCAACTGCGGCTGCCGCCCCGCGGGCACCCATTCGCCCTTCTTGTCCGGATGCTGGACAAACCGCAGCGTCAGACCGCCGTACAGCACGTCGATTCCCCAAGTCGACTTCAGGTAGTCCGCGTATTCGTAAGCCCCGACCGCGCCGGGCATCGGCGAGGGCGGCGGCATCCAGCCGGTCAGGAAGATCGCCAGGCCCGACGCCTCCACCGCGTCCAGCACGATCTTCCGGTCCGCGGGCGTCATCGTTCCTTCGGGCGACGGCCGCCGCGGATCCTGCTGGGGCGGCGGCTCGGGCGGCAGCACGACGTAGATGGTGCGGGCCGCGTTCTCCACAACTGGGGGGGTCTTCTGCGTGGCGACGTCCCATTCCTGCGTGACGAAATTCGCCTTTTCCAGCAGCGCGTTGCACTCCTGGTACGGCGCCCGCGGCATCTGCTGCATCATCATCGGATTCATCCGGCTGAAATCCGGGCGCAGCAGCGGCTCGCCACCGAACCGCGTGAACACCACCGCCGTCTTCTCGGTCTGCGTGAGCTGGAGAACCGCGGACGAGATCGCCGACTCGCCTGCGAAGACCCGGTCGTCGCCGTCGGGCCCGACGGGCGCGCCGGGGTCACTCGGCGCCGTCCACAGATCCCAGAACGGGATCACCCGCGCCTCGCGCGTGTTCTCGACCAGCACCGGGGGCCCCTGCCGCCAGCGGGTCAGGTTGTTGTACAGCTCCTCGACCTTCACGTCCTTCAGGTTCTCGGTCTGCTCCTGCAGCGTGCGCATCTCGGCGAGCAGCGGCTCGTAGCGCGTGTTCGCGTCCTGGAAGAACGTCCGCAAGTCCGGCGTGATGCCCGGGCTGGACAGGCCGTCGCCGGTCATCCAGGCCGCGGCGTCGCGCAGCAGCAGCTCAGCGTTCTTGACGTAGTCGCGCAGCGCCTTGACCGCCTGGCCGAAGCGCGGGATCTCGCCGTGCGTGAGGTCCTGGATCTTCTCCTGCGTATCCTGTGCGTCGCGGGCCGTCTGCTGGAGGTTCATGCGGATGATGGCCAGGTTGCGGTTGCGCGCAAGCTGCGCGTCGCCGCCCACCAGCGTGTCGAGCTGCTTGGCGTCGCTGTCAACGAGGGCCTTGATCTTCTCCGTCAGCTCGGCGGACTTGGTCAGGGCCTCCTGGTGCGGGCGGGCCTCGTCCTTGTAAGCCGGCAGCTCGAGCAGGTGCTGGAGCATGCGGTCGGTGGCCGCCTTCTCCAGCGACGGGTCGATCATCTGCGTGGTAACCCGCGCCCCGCCGGCCTGCTCGTAGAGGTCGAGCAGGTCACGCATGGCCCGGCGCCGCTTCTGGCCGATTTCGTCGCGCTTGTCGGGCTCGGCGAACACCGCCGTGATGCGGACGTCCTCCTTCAGCCCTTTCAGCAGGTTCACGGTGCGCGAGCTGAGGCTGTTGCGGCCGCTACCGGTGAGGTCGGCCTGCACGTTGAAGCGGCCCGCGATCCAGAGCAGCGCCACCACGACCACAATCGCCAACAGCGCCTGCACAAACACGTTGACGCCGAAGACGAGCCGGCGCCGGGGAGCATCCATGGTGCCGTTTACCGCCATCGCCGTGACTCCACCACTTTGACCGTCAGGAACAGGAACAGCGCCGCCACCGCCAGGAAGAACACGACCCCGCTGGTTTCGAGCTGGCCACGGGCGAACTGGCTGAAGCGCCCGATGATATTGATCTGCTGGACGAATTCGCGCTGCCAGCCTTCGACGCGGCGCACGAGGTTGTAGACCGACAGCACCAGCAGCATCAGCGGCATCGCACCGAGGATCCACGCCACGGCCTGGTCCCGTGTGAGGCTGCTGGCGAACATGCCGATCGCGGTGAACGTGATCCCCAGCAGCAGCAGCCCGATGTAGACCGCCGCCATCTCGCCCCAGTCGGGGTTGCCGAACGCCGCCATCAGCAGCGGGTAGATCAGCGTCCCCGCGAGCATGATCACGTAGAACACCAGCGCCGCGAGGTACTTGCCCAGGACCATCGCCGCGTCGGACACCGGCGCCGTCATCAGCGTCTCGAACGTCCCGCTGCGGTATTCCTCGCTCAGGCTCCGCATGCACATCGCCGGGACGATGATCGTCAGGATGAACGGCGTCCACATGAAGATGTCGCGGAGCGTCGCGGGCTTGCCGGGCCCGAACGCATCCGCGTTCCACACGGCGAGCGCCCCGGTCACCAGCCAGAAGCCCGCCATCACGATGTAGCCGATGGGGGAGCAGAACAGCGACAGTACGTCGCGCTGCATGATTGCCATCACGTTTCGCATCACAGAGCCCCTGCTCCTGACCTGGTTGTCACCGCGCGCCACCACGGGCCGCGATGATCGCCTTTACAAAGAAATCCTCGAGCGACGGCTGCTCCTGGCGCAGCTCGCGCACCGCCCAGCCGCGCGACGCCGCCAGCTCGGAAACGGCCTGCGATGCGTCGCGCTTCGCCGCGATGTCCAGCCGAGTCCACGGCCCGTCGGTCACCACACGGACGTTGAGCACGTCCGGGAGTTTCCGCACGCCCGCGGTGACGTCCGCCTCCGGCCCCTTGAGCTCGGCCAGCACGCGCCGCTCGCCGCCGACCTGGGACTTCAACTCCTCGACCGTCCCCGACGCGATGATGCGCCCCTCATGAATAATGAGGATGCGCTTGCAGATCGCCTCCACCTCGGACAGCGTGTGGCTCGAGAACAGGATGGGGTGATCCGCGGCCAGCTCGCGGAGAAGCGAACGCGTCTCGCGCACCTGCGTCGGATCGAGTCCAACGGTTGGCTCGTCGAGGATCAGCACCTTCGGGCTGTGCAGCAGCGCATCGGCCAGGCCCACGCGCTGCCGGAAGCCCTTCGACAATTGTCCGATCGGCCGGTGGTACGCCTCGCTGAGCCAGCAGCGCTCGACGACCCGACTGATCGCGGCCTGCCGCTGCCCGCCGTCGAGGCCGCGCAGCTTGCCGCGGAAGTCGAGGTACTCGCGCACCCGCATTTCCGGGTACAGCGGCACCGACTCCGGCAGGTAGCCGACCACGCTGCGCACCTGCATCGACTGCGACAGCACGTCGTAGCCGGCCACCCGGGCCGTACCCGACGTCGGCGGCATGTAGCCGGTCAGGATGCGGATCGTCGTGGTCTTCCCGGCCCCATTCGGTCCCAGGAAGCCCACGATCGTATCCTCGTCGACGGTGAACGAAATGCCGTTCACCGCACAACGCTGGCCGAAATACTTCGTCAGATTGCGAACTTCGATCACGCGCCTTCCTCCCGCGGTTTCCTGTCCCAGACCGCCAGGGGCCTCTGTGCCGGACGAAATCGTGCGAGGGCACCCGTCCCGAGGGGCCGGACGCCTCCGGCACCGCTCACCGACAACGCCGGCACGAGCCCGGTCTTCGGTGCGTACGAGTGGCGAAATTCTAGAGTGCCGTGGCAGGCTGTCAAGCGCAGGTCCGCGGCCGGCAGCGCGTGCCAAGTCGTTTTACCCACAAGACCTGCGCGCCGTGGCCGCACGCGCGCACCGGAAGCGCTCGGCCACTTTCTACCACTTTTACGCCAATGTACCTCGGCGGTTCGCGCCGCCGCCGGGCCACGGCGCAACCCGACCGCTTAC
This sequence comes from Phycisphaerae bacterium, assembly GCA_017999985.1. Taxonomy (NCBI): domain Bacteria; kingdom Pseudomonadati; phylum Planctomycetota; class Phycisphaerae; species Phycisphaerae bacterium. Next base: position 210,117 of record JAGNKU010000005.1, read on the forward strand.
CCCTTCCGTTTCGTCCGCGCCAGCAGCTTTGGGTGCGCCCGCCACGCCGGCATCGTCGCCATGTACGCCAGCGCCTGCTGCTCCGCGGCCGCCCGCGTCGGGGCCCGCTTCTGGACCACCATCCATTCCGCCAGCCGCTTCAACCGCTCCTCGAAGTCCTGCAACCGGCCTGACTCGTCCGTGCAGTGCCCGCAATACACGCCGGACGCAACCGGCATTCCGCAACTTTCGCACTTCCGCTGGGCAGGCATCGTCAGTCTCCAAGTCGAAATTCCCGCGCCGGCGATCCGCACGCGTCCGCGCGCCAGCGTCGAGCGCCTGGGTCCCGCGGTGCGCGCCACGGCAACCGCGTGCACGGCGATGGTTCCATTGTTGGATCGACGCGGAGCCCGTCAACCCCGATGCACTCAAGTTCCAGCGCGCCGTGCAGCGCGGCACACGCGCGCGACAACTTCCGACAACGTCCGACGCTTCGGCACAGTGGGGCTCTTGTCCGGGGCTTTATAGTTCTGATGGAGGCGAGACGTCGTTCTCGGGCTCGCGCTACAACGGGAGAGTTCATTCCTGGGATGTGGACAGGGCTCGTCCCTGTCGTTCGCAGCGGACAGCGCTGGCGGCAAAGTCGCCGCGGCGGGTGATGCAGGTCGCTTTCCGGCAGGAGGAAATGCAATGCGCGCAGCCCAGCACATCATGAGGGGAATGACCATCCTGATGTTCACAATCGGCGCGGCCAGTGCCACGGCCGCGGAGCCGCGCGGCACGCTGGAGGGGTTCCACGCCGTGGCCCAGGTCAGTCGCGACGAGTACGTCGCCGTGCACAACGACCTGCTCTACACGCACGACGGCGACGACCGCCTGTTTTTCGAGAACGAGCACAATCTCGCGCTGCTCAACATCTACGACCTGCTGGCGCGCTACGGGCTGAACCCCACGATTGAGCCGTTCACGTTCTACAACTATCCGGCCTGGAATGTCTACGGCGAGCTCATTGGCACGACGCGCCCGGACGAGATTTACATCATTGGGGCGCACTACGACACGTACGCGTCGGACAACCCGGAGGTCAACGGCAGCCCCGGGGCCGACGACAACGCCACCGGCGTCGCCGCGGTGCTCGAGATCGCGCGGCTCATTTCCCAGTGGCAGTCCGAAGCGACGATCCGTTTCATCGCCTTCGACCGCGAGGAATTCGGCCTGTTCGGCGCCGATGCACACGCGCGGGCCCATTCCACCGAGGACATCCGCGGCATGCTGTCCCTGGACATGCTGGCGTACCGCGAGACCCTGCACAACTACGTTGAGATCGCCGGCCGACCGACCTCCGGAGCTGTCAAGGCGGCCCTCACCGCCGCACTCGCGGACTATGCGGGCCTCGAGGCCATCGACATCGGCACGGCCGACCACAGCGACCACGCGCCGTTCGAGTGGCAGGGCTTTCAGGCGGCACTGCTGGGTGAGCCCAACCCCTACGCCAATCCGCACATCCATCGTTCGCACGATTCGCTCGATATCGGCGGCTACATCGACTACGACTACGCCCTGCTGATGACGCGGGCGGTGATGGGCTGGCTCGTCGAATCGGCCGGCATCACGCCCGGGCACCCGGCGGGCGACATGAACTGCGATGCCGCCGTCGACGGCGCCGACATCAACCCCTTCGTAACCGCCTTGACCAATCCCGCCGCCTACGCCGCCGCCTACCCGGACTGCCACCGCGCGAACGCGGACTTCAACGGAGACGGCCAGGTCGATTTCCAGGACATTACTCCGTTCACCGCGCTGTTCTTCGACCGCTGCGACGGACCACAGGCGGTCGCCAAACTCTGGGTGGCGGACGCCCCGAACGACTACCTCGGCACCTCGGTCGCGCTGGGGGCCGACCTCGCTGCCGTGGGCTCCAACGCCGACATGCTCGGCAACCTGTCGGGCTCGGTGGTGCTCTACACGCCGAACGCCGGCACCTGGGTGCAGACCGCGCAGCTTACATCGCCGGCCGGCGAATCCGAAGATTTCTTCGGCCGCGCCGTGGCCCTCGACGGCGCCACGCTGCTCGTCGGCGCATCCGGCGACAGTGAGGTCGCCCCGTACGCGGGCGCGGTGTATGTGTTCGAGCCCAGCGGCGCCGACTGGCTGCCGACCGGCAAGCTGACGGCGGACGACGGTGCCTTCGCCGACCTATTCGGGCAGGCCATCGCCATCCGTGGGGACGTGGCCGTCGTGGGGGCACCGGCGTGTGACGGGGCCGGACTTGACGTGGGCAGCGCGTACGTTTTCGAACGCGTCGCGGGGGTATGGACACAGACCGCGAAACTGACGCCGCCCGCCGGTGCCGATTACGACGCGTTTGGCTCGGCGGTGGCCGTGGACGGGAACACCGTCGTGGTCGGCGCAATCGGAGACAGCGGGATCGGCGCGGCCTACGTGTTCGAGCGCGATGGTACGGCGTGGGTTCAGACCGCCCGGCTGCTGAGCGAGGACGGCATCGGCGGCGACCAGTTCGGCCGGGCAGTTGGAATTGATGGCGACACGATCGTCATCGGCGCCTATCACACCAGCGCCGGCAGCGGCCGCACGATGGTTTACGTGTTCGAGCGCAGCGGCGGCGTCTGGCCGCAGTGGGGCGCGCGGCTGGGCACCTGGAGCCGCACGCCCGGGACATCCGTCGCCATCGAAGGGCAGACGATCGTGGTCGGACGCAGCGGCGGCGATCTGCCGGCCAACGCGGGCCAGGCCTGCGTCTTCCAGCCGATCGAGGGAGTCTGGACGCAGGTCGGAAGCTGCGCCGCCTGGGACGGCGTGAGCGCGGCTTGCTTCGGCAGCGCGGTAGCCGTGCACGGCGATACCGTGCTCGTCGGCGCGATGCTGCACTTCCAGGCCCCCACCGGGAACGGCGCCGCGTACGTGTTCAACCTCAACGGCGACGGCACGCCCCGGGTGCTGGAGTCGCCCGGCGACCTGACGGTCACTGCCGGTGAGGCGGCGACCTTCAGCGTCACCGCCGTCGGGCCGCAGTCACCGACCTACCGCTGGCGCAAGAATGGCCAGCGCCTCGTGGACGACGGCCGGATTTCGGGCGCGACCACCGGCACGCTGACCATCAACCCGGTCAATGCGGCCGACGTCGGCGTCTACGACGTGGTGCTCAGCTCGTACTGCGGCGCCGCCACCAGCACCGGCGCCACGCTGACCGTTATGCGCGGCGCGCCGTAGACACAGGCGCAGCACGGCCGCGCGCCGTCGCAGGCATCATCCCGCTGGTGCTGTCGGCCCTCGTGGCGGGTCCGGCCTCCCCGACTCGCCCGGGGCCGCAGCCCACTCGGCGCTGCCCGATAACAGGCCCTGGACGCCGCCCGCGCGGTCCGCAGGGCGCATTTGCGTAGTTTCCGCCACCCCACCCGGGTACCATGGAACGGAGGGTGCGCCGTGCGGCGCGCGCGCCGACGGCGGTGTCGGCTGGATCGGTGCACTGCCCAACACCTCGGGGAGAGGAGCAGCCATGCGTTCAGCAACTGCTGTAGCAAGCGGCGCCTTGATTCTCGCGGCACTCATGCCGGCTACCGCGTCGTCCGCCCGCGCCCAGGGCACGCCGTTGGGACGCTACGCCGCGAGCTGCGTGGACCAGGCCATCTTCGAGCACGTCCACGGCAACGTCCTGTACACGCATGATGGCGACGACAACGGGTACGGCCCGGAGCACGACCTGAGCCGCCTCGCCATCGAGGCGGAGCTCAGCTCCTACGGCTTCACGCCCGTGCTGGACCCGTTCGTCTACCAGGGGCAGACGTACTACAACGTCGTCGTCGAGCGGCTTGGCACCACGCGCCCCGAGGACATCTATGTCGTCGGCGCGCATTGGGACTCGGTCGACAACCCCGGGGCCGACGACAACGCCAGCGGCGTCGCCGCCCTGCTCGAGATCGCGCGGCTGATCGGGCAATGGGAATCCGCCGCGACGATTCGCCTGATCGCCTTCGACCGCGAGGAGCAGGGGCTCAGGGGCAGCGCCGCATACGTGCTCGATCACCTGGACGACAACTTCGCCGGCATGGTCGCGCTGGACATGCTGGCCTGGCGCGAGGGACCCCACAGCCTCGCCCGCATTTATGGCCGCGCGCTCTCGGACAGCGTCAAGTATCCGCTCGCCGCCGCGGTCGCCGACTACGCGCACATCCAGTGCAGCGTCCATGGCCTGCTCGACCGCAGCGACCACGCCCCGTTCGAGCAGCACGGCTTCCCCGCTGCCTGGCTCATGGAATACGACTTCTGGACCAATCCCTACTACCATTTGCCGAGCGACTCACTCGATACCCCCGGCTACATCGACTACGACTACGCGCTCGCCCTGACCCGCGGCGTGCTGGGCTGGCTGGTTGATGCCGCTGGCGTCGTGCCCAGCCATCCGACCGGCGACCTGAACTGCGACTACCGCTGCGACGCCGCCGACATCAACGCGTTCGTGCTCGCACTGAGCAGCGCCGCCGCGTACAGCGCCGCGTACCCGGACTGCGACCGCCTCAACGCCGACATTGACGGCGACGGCGAAGTGTCCTTCGGCGACATCAACGCGTTCGTCAGCCTGCTCATCAGCCCGTGTGCCGGCCCGCAGGTCGTCGGCAAGCTGCTGACCACGGAAGACGTCGTGGACGCCCGCTTCGGCGGCGCCCTCGCGCTGCGCGGCGATACACTCCTGGTCGGCGCGCGCGCCGACGCCGCGCCGGACGTCGGCGCCGGGGCGGCGTACGTCTTCACGCGCGCCGGCGCCGACTGGGCGGATGGCGTCCGGCTGGTCGCCGACGACGCCGCCGAATTCGACGCGTTCGGCACGGCCGTCGCGCTCGGCGCGGACACCGCCCTGATCGGCGCGCCGGGCGACGACGACGGCGGCGAGCTGGCCGGGGCGGCATACGTGTTCACGCACAGCAACGGCACCTGGTCGCAGAGCTGCAAACTCACGGCGGACGATGCGGCCGCGGAAGACGCGTTTGGCAGCAGTGTCGCGCTGGACGGCGACGTGGCCGTGATCGGCGCGCCCGGACGCGACGGCAGCGGCTATGACATGGGCGCGGTTTACGTCTTCGAGCACAGCGGCGACGCTTGGACGCAGCAAACGATGCTGCTCGCCTGGGACGGCCTGGACCTCGACAACTTCGGCTTCGCCGTGGCGATCGACGGTGACGTGGCGGTGGTCGGCGCGCCGTACCATGACGAGGAATACGCGGCCCGCGGCGCGGCGTACGTCTTCGAGCGGATCGACGGGGCCTGGACGCCGGCGGCGCGCCTCACTGCCGACGACGGGGCCGACTACGACCGCTTCGGCTGGAATGTCGCGCTCAGCGGCGACACCATCGTGGTCGGCGCGTTCCGCGACAGTGGCATCCCCACGGCGCTCAGTGCGGCTTATGTCTTTGACCGGCACGACGGTGTGTGGACCCAGACGACCAAGCTTGGCACGTGGACCTACACGTATGGCATCCCGCTGGCCATCGACGGCGACACGATCATCGTCGGGCGCGACTTCGGCAATCTCCCGCAGAACGCCGGCGCGGCGCGCCTCTTCCGGCGGATCGAAGGCGTCTGGCAGCGCCAGTCGGAGTTGACCGCCTGGGACGCCAGTGCCAGCGCGATGTTCGGTACGGCTGTCGTTATCGAAGCGGCGACCGTCGTCTGCGGTGCGACTTACGACTATGCGCCGGCCTCCGGGTTCGGCACCGTGTACGTGTTTGACCTGAACGGCGCGGGCACACCGTGGATTGCCGCCGCGCCCGTCGCGCCGGAGGTGATCCTGGGGCAGCCCGTCACCCTGACCGTGTCGGCCGTCGGACGCACGACGCTCAACTATCGCTGGCGCAAGGACGGCCACTGGCTGCACGATGACGAGCATGTGTCGGGAGCCATGACAGCCACGCTGACGATCGACGCGGTCACCGCCGCCGACGCGGGTGTGTATGACGTGGTCGTGAGCAGCCTGTGCGGCACGGTGACCAGCCCCGCCGCCACGCTGGTCGTGCCGCCGGCCGCGCCACCGGGCAGCATCAAGCGCTGACCGCCCCGGTCAACCGCAACTGGACGACTGGAGATTTGTTGACGCCCGGATTTTGGGGCCGTGGCGAGGTGTGCACTGCTCTTGAGCAGTGCTTCGTGCGGATACCGCTGCTCGAGAGCCGCAACACAGCGGCAGACCCGCTGGCGACAACTTACTCCCGCCGCGCGGCGAGTTGGGCCGCCAGGTCTTCCGGCGTGTTCACCGGCCGCTGACAGGTGAAGTCGCGGCAGACATACGCCGCGGGGCGGCCGGCGACCTGTTCGCGGTTCTCCAGCAGCGGCGATTTTACATGCGCATCCGGCCGCGCCGGGTTCTTCAGCATCAGCACGCGATTGGGCAGATAGGTCGCGTGCACCTGCCTGAGCAGGGCCTGCGTCTCGACCTGCCGCGGGTCACCGACAATCGCCAGCTCGACCGGGCCCGCCAGTGCGAAATCCACCGCCGCCAGAAAACGCTCCGCAGTCCAGGGCGAACCCTGCACGTCCCCCGCCAGCGCCTGCATGGTCTTCTGCGCCAGCGCGCGGTAGCGCTCGTCGCCGAGCATGACCGACAGCCGCAGCAGGTTCATGAGCTGCACCGAGTTGCCCGAGGGCACGGCGGCATCGCGCACGTCCTTGCTGCGGGCCAGCAGCGTCTCGTGGTCCGCCGCTGTGAAATAGAAGCCGCCGCGGTCGGCATCATGGTACTGCGCAATGACGACGCGATTCAGCTCGGCTGCGCGCTCCAGCCACTGGGGGTCGAACGTGGCTTCGTACAACTCGAGCAGCCCGTCGATCAGGCACGCGTAGTCGCTCAGGAAGGCCATGCCCAGCGTCCGCCCGGCGCGATAGGATCGCCGCAGTCGCCCGTCCACGTACTGTTTTTCCAGGATGAAGCGCGCCGCCTGCGCGGCGGCCTCGACGTATCGCGGCTCGCCGAGCACGCACCCGGCCCGGGCCAGGCTCGCGATCATCAGCCCGTTCCACTCGCACAGGATCTTGTCATCCAGCGCCGGGGGCACGCGCTGCGCCCGCACGGCCAGCAGTCTCTCCCGCCCGCGCGTGAGTCGCCGCTCGCATTCTTCCGGACTGATCCCGAACATCTTGGCACAGCAGGCATAGCTGCGCAGCTCGCGCAGCACGCTCTTCGGGGTGTGCGGATCGTGCGGATCCTGCCAGTTGCCGGCTTCGCGGATGTCGTAGTGCGCGCAGAACAGCTCTGCGTCCTCCGGGCCGATCGCCGCCGACACCTCGGCCCGCGTCCACACGTAGTACTTGCCTTCGACCCCCTCGCTGTCCGCGTCCCGCGCGCTGTAAAAGGCGCCCTCCGGCGCCCGCAGATCCGCCAGCACGTAGTCGCAGATCCCCCGCGCAATCCGCGCGTACCGTGGCTTTTGGGTGAGCTGATACGCGTCGAGGTAAATCCGGCTCACCAGCGCCTGGTCGTACAGCATCTTCTCAAAGTGCGGCACGTGCCACTCGACATCGGTGCTGTAGCGGTGAATCCCGCCGCCCAGCTGATCATAAATCCCGCCCGCCGCCATCTGGTCCAGCGTCAGCTCCGTCAAGCCCACCAGTTGCCGCCGCCGCGCCGTGCCCTCCGCCCGCCGCAGCGCCGACCGCAGCATCAGGTCCAGCGCCATGCTCGGCGGAAACTTGTTTGTCGCCCCGCTCACCAGGCCGCCGCTGACCGTGTCGAACGCGCCCGCCAGCATCTCCGCCGCCTGATCGACCGTGGCCAGCGTCAGCTCCGCATGCTCCGCCGGCGCCGCCTGCAACCCCGCCCGCACCACGTCCGTCAGCTTGTCCGCCTGCGCCGTGATGTCCCCGCGGTGCTGCTGCCACGCCTTGCCGATCGCCTGGCACAGCTCGCTGAAACCCGCCCGTCCGTCGCGCGTCGTGGGGGGAAAATACGTGCCGGCGAAAAACGGCTTCAAATCCGGCGTCAGCCACACGCTCATCGGCCAGCCGCCCTGCCCCTGGTTCAGCACCAGCGTGGCCTGCATATAGATCTCATCGAGGTCGGGCCGCTCCTCGCGGTCCACCTTGATGTTCACGAAGTGCGCGTTCATCACGGCCGCGATGTCGGGATTCTCGAAGCTCTCGTGCGCCATCACGTGGCACCAGTGGCAGGCGGAGTAGCCGACGCTCAGGAAGATCGGCTTATCCTCTGCGCGAGCCCGCGCGAGCGCGTCCGGGCCCCACTCGTACCAATCCACCGGATTGCGAGCATGCTGTTGCAGGTAGGGAGACGTGGCTTGGCTGAGTCGGTTCTCGGGCGCTGCGTGCGTCGTCATGCCGTGTTTCACCTGCTGCCCGGGCGCATCTGCCCAGCCTTGGCCACCCAGCGCCCACACAATCAGAACGGTCGCCACGCAAGAGACCCAGTTGCTCTGCATCAACGCCTCGTGACGTGGCCTAGCACCTCTTCCTCGCCACCCTGAATTGTTGGCGCGCCCGCGCCGAAATCAATCGCGCGCCCGGCGATTCTCCGATTCGGCCGCCCCACCCGCAAAACAGTACAGCACCCCGCTCTCCGTGCCGACCACCAGGCACCCCGCGCCCACCGCCGGCGACGCCGCAATCGCCCCGCCCGCCTCGAACCGCCAGACCTCCGCGCCCGTGCGCAAATCCAGCGCGTACAGGTTGCCGTCCGCCGAACCCACGTACACGCGCTCACCTGCAACCACCGGCGATGAATCAACCCGTCCGCGCGTCACGAACCGCCAGCGCTGCGCGCCATTCCGCGTGTCCAGCGCGTGCACCCGCTTGTCTTGGCCACCCACAATCACGAGGCCCCCGCTTACCGCCGCCGACGAAAGATACGGCAACTGCCGCTCCTCATCCTCGAACCGCCACAGCACCGCGCCCACCCGCCAGTCGATTCCCACCACCTCCTGCCCATACGTCGCTAAATACACATACGCACCGCTCACCGCCGCCGCCGCCCCGCTGACCGCGCCCAGCTGCACCCGCCGCACCGGCGTGCCGTCGGCGAGGTTCACGATGTGCAACTGCCCATCGCACGCCGCGACCAGCACCTGTTCGCCCACCACGGCCGGCGTCGCGTGCACGCGTTCCTGCACGTCGTAGCGCCAGACGCGCTCGCCGTCTGCAATCCGCAGGCAGTACAGCCCGCCATCGTATGACCCCACGACCAGACGCTCGCCCTGCGGAACCGCCGATGAAATGATCCGATCATCCGTCTTGAACGTCCAGCGCGCGGCGCCCGTCTGCGCGTCGCAAGCCTGCAGCACGCCGGCGTCATCCCCGCACACGACCAGACCGGCGACGACCGTTGGCGATGACTGGACCGCATCCGCGGCCGCGTACTGCCATCTCAGCCGCCCGGTGGCCAGCTCGAGCGCGTACAGCTTGCCATCATCATCGCCCACGTACACGACGCCGTTCGCGATCGCCGCCGTGGAAGTCGTGCCGGCCCCCAGCTCATGCTTCCAGCGCACGTGCAATTTCTCGGGGAGCGCCGTACCCGCAACGCCGGTGTTGGCCGAATTGCCGCGGAACATGGGCCAATCCGTTCCGGTCGCCGGCGCGCTGCTGGGTGCTGACGCCGGCGCGGACGCCGGTCGCGTGGTCGCTTCCTGTCCGCCGGACGCGCTGACGCAAACAATCGCGAGCAGGATCGCGATGCCAAGCCCGTGCTGTCGCCCGAATCGAAGATTCATCGTCGCCACGCTCATGTCGTCCTCATCGTCTTGGTCAGCAGCCACGCTGGCTGATTCTACCCCGCCGATCACGACTGCGCGCCGGTCTTCGACAGCCGGGCCATTCTGCGTGAGAATGCGCCCGGCGACACGCGAGGCGCCCGTATGAGAGTCGTCCATCTCGCCGCCGGGGCCGCGGGCATGTACTGCGGCAGTTGCCTGCACGATTGCCGGCTGACCGCCGCGCTGCGCGCGCAGGGCCGCGACGCCGTCCTCGTCCCGCTCTACACGCCCGTCCGCACCGACGAGACCGACCCCAGCACGCCGCATGTCTACTACGGCGGCATCAACGTCTATCTCCAGCAAGCCAGCGCGCTTTTCCGCCACACGCCGTGGCTGCTCGATCGGCTCTTCGACGCCCCGGCCCTGCTGCGCGCGGTCGGGCGCCTGGCCGCCCGCACAGGCCCGGCAGAGCTGGGGAAACTGACGGCCGCTGTCCTCGCCGGCGAACGCGGCCCCCAGCGCAAAGAGCTGGAGAAGCTCGTGGTCGGTCTGCGCCAGCTCAGGCCCGATCTCATTTACCTCCCCAACCTGATGTTCGTCGGACTGGCGCGGCGCTTGAAGGCGGCGCTGCACGTGCCGCTGCTTTGCGGCCTCACGGGCGAGGACATCTTCCTCGACCGCCTGCCGCCGCCGTACCGCGCGCAAGTCTTCGACATGATCCGCGCCGCCGCGGCCGGGATCGACGGCTTCATCGCGCTGACGGACTATTACGCACACCACGCCGCCGTGCATTTCGGCCTGCCCGTGGACCGCATCCACCGCATTCCGCTCGGCATTCAGACTGCCGACTTCGCCCCCGCCGCCGGCCCACCGGAGCGGCCTTTTACGATCGGCTATCTCGCCCGCATCTGCGCTGCCAAAGGCCTCGCTGAGTTGGCTCACGCCTTTCGCGTACTGCGCCGCACCGGTCGTGACTGCCGGCTGCGTGCGGCGGGCTATCTCGGCGGCGCGGACCGGCCATACCTGGAGCGCATCCGCGCCGAACTGGGCGCAGAAGACCTGGACTTCGAATATCGGGGTGAAGTAACCCGCGCCGAGAAGCGGCAATTCCTGCAGAGTTTGCACGTCCTCTCCGTGCCGACCGTCTACGCGGAATCGAAGGGTCTGTACGCGGTCGAAGCGCTGGCGGCCGGCGTCCCCGTCGTTCAGCCTGCCCATGGGTCGTTCCCCGAGCTGATCGAGGCGACCGGCGGCGGCCTGCTCTACGGGCCCGGCGACACCGAAGCCCTCGTCGCACACCTCGCCCGCCTCATGGACGATACCGCGCTCCGGCAGCGTCTCGCCGAACAGGGCCGCGCCGCCGTCCACCGCGATTTCACCGCCGCCCGCATGGCCGACGCCGCCTGGGCGTTGTACGGGCGCTTCGTATCCAGCGCCCATCCACCATATGATGCCGCATCGGAACGACACCGATGCTGAACGCCACCTCCATCTCCAAACACTATTCGACGCGCGCTGGCGAACTCGTGGTCCTGCGCGACGTTTCGCTCACCCTGGAACCCGGCCAATCCGCGGCCATCCTCGGCCCCTCCGGCTCCGGCAAGAGCACCCTGCTCAACATCCTCGGCACGCTCGAGCCGCCGACCACCGGGCGCTTGCGGCTCGGCGACTGCGACCCCTTCGCGCTCGCTGCCCGCGACCTGGCCCGATTCCGCAATCGCCACATCGGGTTCGTCTTCCAGGATCATCACCTGCTCCCCCAATGCTCCGTGCTTGAGAACGTGCTGCTGCCCACGCTCGCCGGCACACCCGCACCCGCTGCCGCCGATCGCGCGCAGCGCCTGCTCGCCCAGGTCGGACTTGCGGACCGTCTCGATCACCGCCCAGCCGAGCTCTCCGGCGGCGAGAAACAGCGCGCCGCGCTGGCCCGCGCGCTCGTCAATCGCCCGACACTCGTGCTCGCCGACGAGCCCACCGGCAACCTCGACAGCGCGACCACCAACACCGTGGGTGCCTTGCTCGCGCGCTTGCCGCGCGACGAGCAGGTCATCCTGATCGTCGTCACGCATAGCCCGATGCTCGCGGCCCGCTTCGACTGCCGGTACGAGCTCACCGACGGCGTGCTGCACCCGCAGCCGCCCGCGTAGCGAGGTCGCCGTGGACCTGCTGACCTTCCAGCGCCGCAGCCTGGTGCACCACTGGCGAGCCCAGCTCGCCGTGCTGCTCGGCGTGGCGGCGGCGACGGCGGCGCTTAGCGGGGCATTGTTCGTGGGCGACTCGATGCGCGGCAGCTTGCGGGACATGGCGCTCGAGCGCCTCGGCCGAGTCACCCACGCTGTGCAGACACCCACGACAATCCGTGCGGCGCTCGCGGACGAAATCGCCCAAGCGCCTGAAGCTGGCACCGTCGTGCCTGTCACGCTGCTGACGGGCTCGGCGCGCCACGCAGCCACGCGCGCGGCGGTCCATCGGGTCGCCATCCTGGGCATTGATGACCGCTTCTGGCAGCTCGATCAAACCCCTCTTCCTCCCGGGGGGACAGCAGGCTGGGGGCCGAGCGGCAGCGGTCTCGCCGTCCTTCTCAACCAGCCGCTCGCCGACGACCTCGGCGCCCAGCCGGGCGATGACCTCCTGCTCCGCGTCGCGCGGCCGGCGCTCATCTCCCCCGAACTGCTCCTCGGGCAACGTGCCGACACCACGCTCGCGCTGCGGCTGACCGTGCAGGCAATCATCCCCGCCGCCGGCAGCGGCGTCTTCGCCCTCCAGCCGCGTCAGACGCTGCCGCGCAACGCCTTCGTCCCGCTCGCGACACTCCAGCGCGCCCTCGGCCAGCCCGAACGCGTGAACACGCTGCTGGTCGCAGCGCCCGCCCTTGAAGCGTCCGACGAGGCACACCTGACGCAGCTTCTCGCCCGACACGCCACGCTCACCGATCTCAACCTCAGGCTCCGCGCCAATCCGAACCGCGGCTATGTCGCCGTCGAAAGCGACACCCTGCTTTTGCCGCCCATCGTCGAAGACGCCACCCGCGCCGCCGCCCGCGCGCTCGGCTGCGAAGCGCCCGCGATTCTCTCCGGCCTCGCGAACTCTATCGCGGTCGAAGCGCGCCCCGACACGGAAGTCCCGTATTCCACCGTCGCGGCCATCGAAGCCACACCCGCGCTGCTCAGCGGCCTGACGCTCGCGGATGGCACACCAGCGCCGCCGCTTGCGCCCGGCGAAATCCTGCTCAATGACTGGACCGCCGCCGCACTCGCCGCGCAACCCGGCGAGACCATCCGTCTGACCTACTACGCCGTTGGCCCGCTCGGCCGCCTCGACACGCAGGCCGCCGCGTTTCGGCTGCGCGGCATCGTCCGCCTCGCCGGCGCCGCCGCGGACACCGGGTTCACCGCCGAGTACCCTGGCGTCACCGACGCCGACAGCCTCTCCGACTGGCATCCGCCGTTTCCAATTGATCTGCACAAGATCCGCCCGGCGGACGAACAATACTGGAAAGACCATCGCGCGACGCCCAAGGCGTTCATCACGCTGGCCGACGGCGTGCGCCTGTGGGCCGCCGACCACGAGCGCTTCGGCCGCGTCACATCGGTACGGCTGTATCCGGCGCCCGGCCAAACCGCTGCCGGACTAGAACCCGCGTTCGACGCCGCCCTGCGCAAGCAGCTCGATGTCGCCGCCTTGGGCCTGCGGGTCGAACCGGTGCGGGCCCGCGCCCTCGCCGCCAGCGCCGGTGCGACCGACTTCGCCAGCCTGTTCCTCGGGTTCAGTTGCTTCCTGATCGCGTCAGCGGCGATGCTCATCGCGTTGCTGTTCCGGCTGGGCGTCGAACGCCGTGCCGCCGAAATCGGCCTGTTGCTGGCACTCGGCTTCGAGCCGCGCCGCATTGCGGGCATTCTGCTCGCGCAGGGCACGGTAATTGCCGCGCTCGGCGCCGCGCTCGGCCTGTGGGCGGGCCACGGCTATGCGTGGCTACTGCTCGCCGGTCTGCGTAGCTGGTGGCTCGACGCCGTGCACACAGCGCACCTGCGGCTGCACACCACCTTAACCAGCTACGGCATCGGCTACCTTAGCAGCGTCGTCATCGCCAGCGCCGCGATTGCCCTCGCCCTGCACGGCCTGACACGCATCTCGCCGCGCGCCCTGCTGGCCGGCGGCGTGGCCCAGCCGACGATCACCACCACGCCGCGACGCGCCCGCATCCACCTCGTCCTTGCCGTGCTGCTCCTTGGCGGCGCCCTCGCGCTCATGGCCCTGTCGCTGCTGACCGAGACTGTCCCCGCCCCCACGGCGTTCTTCATCGGCGGCACGGCGCTGCTTCTGGCCGGACTGGTCGCTGTGACCGCCTGGCTACGCAGCGAACCGCACACCGCGCTGCGCCCGTCCGACCCCAGCGCTTTACTGCGTCTCGGCGTCCGCAACGCCCGCCGTCACGCGGGCCGGAGCCTCCTCACCGCCGGCCTCATCGCCGCCGCCACGTTCATCATCACCGCACTGCAGGCCATGCGTCTCGACGCGCCGGCGAACACGCAGGACCGCCGCTCCGGCACCGGTGGATTCGCCCTGCTGGCGGAGTCCGACGCCCCGCTCACGTACGACCTCAACACCGCCGCCGGCCGCGCTGCGCTGGGTATATCCGACGCCGGCCAAGCCACCCTGACCAACACGCAGGTGTTTCCGCTGCGCCTCCGCGCCGGCGACGAGACCAGTTGCCTCAATCTCTACCAGCCGCGTCAGCCACGCATCGTCGGCGCGCCCGACGCACTCCTCGACCGCAACGGCTTCACCTTCGCCGCGAGCTGCGCGCAGACCCCCGACGAGCAGCGCAATCCGTGGCTGCTCCTGCACCGTCCGCTGCCGGATGGCGTCATTCCGGCGATTGCGGACGAGGCCGCCGCGCTCTGGCAACTGCATGTCAAGCTCGGCGGCGAGCTGCACGTCCCGCGCGACCGTGGCCCCGCCGCGCGCCTGCGGCTCGTGGGTCTGCTGCGCGGCAGTATCCTGCAAGGTGAAATCATCATCGCCGAAACCGACTTCGCGCGCCTGTTCCCGACCACCGCCGGGTACAGCTACTTCCTGATCGACACGCCGCCGGAGCGCGTCGCCGATGTACGACAGACGCTGAGCCGTGAGCTCGCCGATTTCGGCCTGGAGGTCACACCGACGGCCGCCCGCCTCGCCGACCTCCGCGCTGTCCAGAACACGTACCTCTCGACGTACCAGACGCTCGGCGGGCTGGGACTGCTGCTCGGCACCGTCGGCCTGGCGGCGGTGCTGCTGCGCAACGTCTGGGAACGCCGCAGTGAGCTGGCCCTGCTGCGCGCCCTGGGCTTCGCGCGCGTGGCGCTCGGCCTGCTCGTGCTCTCCGAGAACGCGCTGCTGGTCGCGACCGGGCTGCTGATCGGCCTGCTCTCCGCCGCCGTCGTGGCCGCCCCACACGTGCTCGCGCGCACCGCTGTCATTCCCTGGGCATCTCTGCTGCTGATGTTCAGCGGCATCCTCGTCGCCGGGCTGCTCGTGGGCATCCTCGCCCTGGCGACCGCGCTCCGCGCCCCGCTGTTGCCGGCCCTGCGTTCCGAGTAACGCTCCGCACGCAGCTTCCAGCCGGGGCCGCGCCGTGTTATGCTCCCCCAACGTTCAACCCAAGGAGCGCGTGTATGTTCGGCCATGTCAGACAAATCCTGCGCATCACCATCGGCGCCACCCTCGTGCTCGCCGCCACCGCGGCCGCCGCCGACTGGCCCTGCTGGCGCGGCCCTAATCACGACGGACTGAGCCCGGAGAAGGGCTTCGAGCCCAAGTGGGACGCCGCCCCGCCCAAGGTCTGGGAAGCCGACATCGGCTCCGCCTTCAGCGGGCTGACGGTCGTCGCCGGCAAGGTCTACACCTGCGGCACGCAGAACAAGCAGCAGACGCTCTTCTGCCTCGCCGCCGACACCGGCAAGATCATCTGGCAGACGCCCATCGAGGAAGAATATCCTGAGCGCCAGGGCGGCGACGGCACCCGCGGAACGCCCGCGTTCAACGACGGCCGCGTTTATATCCAGGGCGCGCTCGGCCGCGTCCTCTGCTGCGACGCCGAAACCGGCAAGGAAATCTGGAGCCGCCAGTACGAGGCCAAGCCGCAGTGGGGCTACGCCGCCTCGGTCCTGATCGACGGCGACCTCGCGCTGGTCACCGCGGGCGGCAAGGACGGCGCGCTGGTCGCGCTCGACAAGCAGACCGGCAAGGTCGTCTGGCAGTGCGGCCGTGACCCCGTCGGTTACGCCACGCCCTACCCCTTCACCTTCGAGAACCAGCGCTACATCGTCGGCTTCATGGGCAAGGAAGTCATCATCGCCGATGCCAAGACCGGCCAGCAGGTCTGGAGCATGCCCTGGCAGACCGACTGGGATGTCAACGCCTCCACCCCGATCTACCACGACGGCCACCTGTTCCTCAGCTCCGGCTACGACCACGGCTCGATCCTGCTCAAGCTCGCCCGCGACGGCGAGCAGCTCAAGACCGAGACGGTCTGGCAGAACAAGAGCATCCGGGCCAAGTTCCAGTCGCCCGTGCTCTACGACGGCCACCTCTACGCCAGCGACGAAGTCGGCCTGTCCTGCGTCGCGTTCGCCACCGGCGAAACAAAATGGAACCAGCGCGGCGTCACCAACGGCACACTGCTGATCGCCGACGGTCACGTGCTGCTCCTGACCGAAAAGGGCGAATTGCAGATCGCGCCGGCCTCACCCAGGGCATTCGAGCCGCGCACGACAGTCCCGCTGCTCAAAGGGCGCTGCTGGACCGTTCCGACATTGTGGAACGGGCACTTCTACGCGCGCAATTTCAAGCAGGTGGCGTGCTACAAGCTGACGAAGTGACCTGGCCGCCCGCGGGACGCCGTCGCTGCTACCGTCCGTCTCCCGCCGCTTCCGACGCCGAGAGCGCCGGCGCCGCCGGCAGGTACTTGCAGATCACGTGGATCAGCGCGGCGCGATTGATCGGCTTTGCCGCGTAGTCGTCACATCCCGCGTCAAGGCATCGCTGCCGATCATCCAGCATCGCGTGTGCCGTGAGCGCGATGATCGCGCCGCGGTAGCCCAGCCGCCGGAGCATCCCCGTCGCCTCATACCCGTCCATGACGGGCATCTGCATGTCCATCAGTACAACGTCGAACGGCTGCCCCTGCTCAACGGCGTCCCGGGCCGCCCGCACCGCGCACATGCCGTTTTCGGTGACGGTGACCGTGGCGCCCGCCTGGCGCAGGAAATGACTGATCAGCCGCTGGTTGTCCGGACCGTCCTCAGCCAGCAGCACCCGGCGGTGGCCCAGCGGGTGCCCGCCGTCGGCGGCCAGGCCGTCCGGCGGCTCCGCGCGGCGGCGACCCGCTTCGCGCACGCCCGAGACCAGCTCCACCCCCGCCCGCGGATCGACCGCCAGGGTCAGGCGAAAACAACTGCCGCTGCCGAGTCGGCTACTGACGAGCGTGACATCGCCGCCCAGCCGCTGGGCCAGGCGACGACTGATCGCCAGGCCCAGGCCCGTGCCGCCATGCTGGCGGCGCGCGGTCGCGTCGACCTGCGAGAAGGGCTCGAAGAGCAGGCGCGTCTGTTCGGCGCTCAGGCCGATGCCGGTGTCGACGATGTCGAATTCGAGCCGGGCCGTATCCGCCTCGGCCAGATAGCGCACCAGCAGGTCGACCCGCCCGACCTCGGTGAACTTGATCGCGTTGCCGACCAGGTTCAGGAGAATCTGCCGCAGGCGCGTCGGGTCCGTCTGCACGGTCCTGGGGATCGGCGTGGCAAACGCGGCCCGCAGGGCAACGCCCTTCGCTTCCGCACGGACCCGCATCAGCGAGAGCACTTCCGCCACGACGTCGGCCGGCGCGCAGGCCCGCAGCTCGATCGACATCTTGCCGGCCTCGATCTTGGACAGGTCGAGAATGTCGTTGATAACCGCGAGCAGGTGCTCGCCGTTGCGCTTGATGATCGCCAGGGCCGGCGCTGCCTCCTCGCCGCCCGCCTGCTCCAGCATCACTTCCGCGAAGCCCAGGATCGCGGTCAGCGGCGTGCGAATTTCGTGGCTCATGTTCGCCAGGAACTCGCTTTTCGAGCGATTCGCCGACTCCGCCAGGTCCCGGGCCCGCTCGAGCTGCGCCTCGGCCTGCTTCCGCAGCCGGATGTCAACAAACGACTCGATTAGGTGGGGGCGCCCATTGAGTTCGCAGCGGCTGACCGACTTGAGCACCGGGACTTGTTCGCCGCTCACGGTGCGCACAACGGTTTCCATGCCCTCGACCACCTGGTCCGGCTCGGTGATCGGGCAGCGTCCCCCCGGCGCCGCACACATGAACTTGCGGCACGACAGGCCGACCACCTGCTCGCGCGGCGCGCCAAACAGCCGCAGCGCCGCGGCATTGACCTCGGTGATCGTGTGCGACTCTTCCTCCACCAGGAACACGCCGGCATGCACGGTGTCGAGGATTGACCGCAGCCGCTCCTCGCCGGCCCGCAGCGCGTCCTTGGCCTTGCGGAGCTCCACCACGTCGCGCGTCAGCAGCAGGTTGTTATAGCCCAGCATGGAGAGCTTCTGCGCCAGTACCCACAGCAGCTCGAGTGTGCGCTCGAACTGCTCCAGGGACATGTTGGAGAGCTGGTCGTACGCGGCGAGCATGGCCGCCTCGTCCGCCCCGATCTCCCGCGCGTACGCGCGAATGCGCGGCCGGTCCACCCCCATGACGTTGCTCTGCCCGATCAGCCAGTTGGCGACGTGCTTGCCCCCCACGATGATCGGCGCGCTGGCGTCGACAAAGCCGCAACTGCGGCACTTCTCGTACGTCGGCCGCATGGACTGCCGCGCCCGCTCGCCCAGCACCCGGTCCGAGGCCTCGCAGTGCTGCCGGCCCTTCGGCGTGCTGCGCACAATCTGACACACGCCGCAGAAACTGCTTGGGCTCGTGATGGGCACCCCGTTCACGTCGCTGATAATCGACGCCACGCCGCTGGCCCGCGCGAAGGCGTCCTGGATGCGCTGCAGATCCTGCACGTCGATCAGGGCGGGCAGCGTGACATTGCCCACCACGCTCTCGTTGGACGCCACGCACTGCAGCTTCACCCGCAGGCGATGCTCGGCGGCCTCGGCCGCGGCCCGGGCCTGCTCAAGTTCCGCGGCCTGTTGCTTCAGTTCGTACGCCTGGGCCTCCGCGACGTTCTTCGCCGCCATGAGGTCCCGCGTCCGCTGCCCTACCAGCTCTTCCAGCGCCAGCGCCCGCTCGAACACCCCGAAGGCCGACGCGCCCGACGTCAGGCTGCGCTCCACGCGGGTCATCAGCGCCTCGTTGATGCGCTGCAGCCGCGCCAGCTCCTGTTCAAGCTGCGCGACCTGCTCCGCCGCTGGCTCGTGTGCCGTCATGCATCGTCACCCAGGACCACGCCCGTCAGCGTCTGGTTGACGTGCAGGCCGTTGAACTGCTCACCATACGTGCTGAAGCCAAACAGCTTCAGGTTATCGACCGTCCGCCGCACCGGCCGCCGCAGGTCGCGATCCAGGATCTCCAGCCGCCGCAGAATGCAGTCGAACCCGAGCGTCACCCGGATGTTCGGCACCACCGCCTCCAGCGCCCGCCGCTGCCGGTCCAGGTCCGCCAGAATGTCCACCGGCCGCCCCAGGCGCACCACGATGCCCTCCTCGATTGCACAGAACATGGCCAGGCTGCCGTCCGGCTCCGTGCTCCGGACCGCCCGCACGTAGTGGTCCTCGCCGACCGGCAGCAGCAGCGGATTGCGCGCCGCGTGCATCGTATCAAAGCCCTCCCGCGCGATGCCCGTCTGCTCCAGGTAGAAATCCGCCGGCGGAATCCCGTTGATCTCCAGCAGCCGGCGTGTCTCCGGCTCCGCGCGCGTCACGACGTAGCGCGTGTCGCGCGGCTCGAAATGGTCGGTCTTGAAGACCGTGCACGGCAACGACGTCTGGACCAGCGTCAGCACGGCCGCGTTCGTGCGAAACTCCCCGTCGGCAAAGACGCGCGTCTCGCGCCATTGCCCCGCCTCGCCCGCCGAACCGCCCACGATCGGAACCCCGCCCAGCGCCCCGTACAGCAGCGCCGCCACGTATTCCTCCCGCGCGCACAGCCCGTCGATCAGCAGCAGGCCGAAACGCCGTGCGCTGGGCGGACACGCGCCGCCCAGCCGCTCCACCAGGCGCCGCTGGAGCTGCAGCGCGGCCGCGTTGTCGAAGCTGCGCACGTCGAGGATCGCCTCCTGCGCCACTTTCATGTCCGGCGAACCCAGGCTGGCGACGGCCAGCCCGTCCTCCACGTAGCCGTGGCCCGGCACGATCTCCCCCGCCGTGGTGCACGCCAGCACCGGGCAGTCGTACGCGGCGCGGACGCCGCGCGCGAGTTCAGCGAGATCATGTTTCGGCGAACAATACAAGAACACGCACGCCGGCGCCGCCTGCGCGATCTGGCCGCGCACCTCGGCGAGCGCCGCGCGCGAGTCGTGTGTGGCCGTCCAGGCACACTTGAAATCCAGTGCCATCGTCTCACCTGTCCAGGGGGCTCTGCGCCCGCAGCGCGCCGCGTCCACACTCGCCGTGTCGAGCCGCGCACGACCGCGTCCGCACTATTCAGGGCATCGACCAGGCGCGCGCGACTCTCCAGCCTTTTGTGCATGCATTACTGCCCCCAACGCGGCGTCCTCCGCGCCCGCGCCCCCTGCGGCCCGAATTTATCGGGCACCGCCGGCCCCACGCGTCTTCAAATCACGCGCTGTCCCGCGACCCAGACCTGCTGAGGCGCCGGGGCGCGTTCCACCAGCCACGCCGCCGGGTCAGACACGCCGCCGGCGCGGGTAAAGGCAATCAGGTCCGCTTGTTTCCCCACTTCGAGCGACCCGATCCGCGTGTGCAGCCCCAGCGCGCGGGCCGCATCCAGCGTCGCCATCCGCAGCAGCGTCTCGGCGCGCGGCGGATCCGGCGCGTTCTGCCAGACGAACCGCGCTTCCTCCAGCAGCGCCAGGTTCTCGTTGCTGGCCGCGCTGTCCGTCGCGAGCGCCACGTTGACCCCCGCACTCAGCAGGGCCCGGAACGGGTGCGGCGCGTGCCCGAAGAAGGCGTGCGACCGCGGACAGTACGCCACGCTGTACCCCGCCTGCGCAAGCCGCTCGGCGTCGCCGGGCTGCGCATAATTGAAGTGCGCCAGCAGCCCCGGTCGCGCGCCGCGCCGGCATTGCTCGAGCAACTCCACGGCCGACAGCCCCGGCGAGCGCAATTGGCCTTGCGCCAGCAGATCGCGCATGTATCCCGGCAGCGCTTGCGTGTCCCCCAGCAGAAACGCCCGCTCCTCACGCGTCTCCATCCAGTGCGTGCACCACGGCCGGCCCAGTTCCTCGGCCAACGCCACCGCCGCCGCGATCTGCTCCATCGGCACCGTGTACGGCGCGTGCGGCGAGAGACCCACCGTCAGCAGTGCGTCCTCCATCACTTCGGCCACACCCGCGCGCAGCTCCTCCGGATTGCGCGGCGGGTCGTCCGCCAGCGAGAGCAGCTCGACGTAGCACACCTTGCGAACGGGGATTGTCCGCAACACCTGCGAGTTCAGGTTGCGCCGCGTGATGTCCCCCACGCACGTGACCCCCGCCCGCAGAGATTGCCAGGCCCCGTCTTGCACGCCCTGCTGCTCGCGCTCCACCTGCCCCCGCGCGCGGCGCAGACGCACCAGCTTCGGGAACCAGTCCCACAGCGGCTCCGGCTTCAACCGCCCTGCATAACACGTCAGCTCCAGATGCGTGTGCGGATTCACCAGCCCCGGCATCAACACCGCAGCCCCCAGATCGGTCACCGCTTCGGACACGGCACCCAACTCGGCTGCGCTGCCCACCGCCACGATCCGGTCGCCCGCGACCTGCACATAGCCGTCGCGGAGCGGCGCCCCGCTGATCGGCAACACCCACGCCGCTTTGAGAATCACAGGGTCTCTTTCTGCGGCGCCCCCGTCGCCGGCGGATTGAACCACGCCCGCCAGTCCAAGCTGAGCTGCCCGGCCGTCATATACGGCGTCATCGCCGACTCGCAACTGCACATCCCGGGCGTGTGCGAGAGTACTTCACAGAACCGTTCGAGCAGGCGCGGCATGCGATCCACCGCCGCGGTCGCGCGCTGCCGCTCCACTTCCTCAGGCAGGACGCGCCCATCCTCGAACGGACGATAGTTCGTGCCGTCCTCCGCGTAGCGCCCCACGTAACACAGGCTCGCGTAGCACATCTGCAGCTCGCGCGCCAGGAACACCTCCGGCGCCAACACCTGCCCCAACAGCTCGCCGCCCTGCGCCGCGTACTTCCGCGTCTCCGCCGGCGTCTCGTGCCGCGGCCCCTCCACGCAGACGTACACGCCCCGCCCGGCGAATTCGCACTTCTCCTCTGTCAACGTCGCGATCAAGGCCTTCCGCAGGCTCGGGCAGAACACCGGCCACTGCCGCAAATGCCCAAAACCCCGATCCTGGAAAAACGTCGACGGCCGTGCCACCGTTTCGTCGACCAGGTCGTCCACCACCACGTACTCGCCGATCTTGAAGTTGTGGCTGATCGCCCGCGTCTCGCTCCACGAGATGATCGACCGCGTCCCCAGGTCCCGCAGCGCGTAGATGTTCGCCCGGTAGTTGACGAACGTCGGCGTCCGCTCGTACCCGGTTTCGCCGTGCCGCGACAGGAACAAGAACCCCCCAAACCGCGACTCACACCGGTAAATCGGCTGGGAATCCCCGAACGGCGTCGCCCGCGGCCCCAGCCGCTCCGCCATCAGCGCCCCTTCGCGCAGCAGGTTGTACGCGTCGCGTCCGCCAATACACGCCAGCGTCACCGTCATCCGCTCACTCCCGCGCTCCGCGCCACTCTCAACCCCGCGCCGCGGCCAAGCCCGAAGTGCCCCAATCAGCCTCAGCCGTCCCTGTGCCAGCCGTCGGCAGTATAAGCGCTGCGCTCGCCGGCCAACAAGCCGACGCGCGCCGCGCTCCCGGTGACGACCACACCGCCACCACGATTCCACACACGCCGTGAGACTCCCCGCTGGCAGCGCGCCGTTTGCGCGGTATGATACCGAAAGCGTTCCCGATATCTTTGTCGAACACGGCCGGAATCGGCTTCGGCCAGACGCGCGACCGCGAACAGCGACCGGTCCCTGCGATCCGTGCCAGTGTGCCCCGTGCGGCGTCCGCCGGGGCGCAGGCGGGAGCGCAGTCTGCACCGCGAGAAAGGAGCCCCCCATGCAACCATCACGTCTCACCTGCCTGGTACTGGCGACGGCGCTGTGTTGCGCCGGAGTCGCCAGCGCGCAACATCAGGAATGCCTGCGCGTCGCGGATATGGGCGCGCTGTTGCCGGGTGCCACCGAAGTTGTTTCGTGGGACGGTGGCTTTCCGCCGGCGCCGCCGCTCGGGCGCGAGCTGGCCCAGATGCCCGGGTTCCCGAAGACCGTGCCCATCAGTTCGTATTTCGCCCCCAACCGCGGTCTGCTCTTCGCCGACCTCGACGCCGACGGCGACCAGGAAATCATCTGCGGCAGCACCGACAAGCAGCTTCACGCCTGGGACTATGAAGGCAATTACATGCCCGGCTTCCCCGTGACGCTGAACAACATGTGCCAGTTCGCCGCCGCCATCGGGGACCTGGACGGCAACGGCTACCCTGAGATCGTCCAGTTCACGCGCGGCCCCACCAGCGGCGGACGCATCTACATCCTCGATCACCTGGGCCAGACCCTGCCGGGATTCCCCCTCAACGTGAACAACAAGAACATTGAAATGTCGCCGGTCCTGTATGACCTCGATCAGGACGGCATGCTCGAAATCATCGCGTGTGAGCGCGCCTACCCGCTCGGCAACGTGCACATCTTCGAGATGGACGGCACCGAGTGGGGCGGCAACTGGCCCTTTGCGATGCAGCACGTCCCGGCGGCCACGCCCGCGGTCGGTGATCTCGACGGCGATGGCGACGTGGAAATCGTCTGCATCGCCTACAACGCGATGTACGTCCTGAATGTCGATGGCACCGTCATGCCCGGCTGGCCCCGCCTGACGGTCGATCAGAACTTCAGCTACCAGTCGCCCGCGCTCGCGGACATCGACGGCGACGGCGACCTCGAGATCGTGATCGGGGCCCACGGCAACCTCCCCCAGACCCACGTCTGGCACCACGACGGCACCGACGCCACCGGCTGGCCCATCAACATGGAATACTGGACTTATTGCCCGCCGACCGTCACCGACCTCGAAGGCGACGGACAGCTCGACATCATCAACGGCCAGGCCGGCGACAATTACCTGCCGAGCAACTGCTTCTTCGCCTGGACCGCCACCGGCGAGCTCAAGCCGAACTTCCCCTACATGATGCCCCTCGGCGGGTCCGAGGGCGCCATCGTGACGGCGGACATCAACGGCGACGGCCAGATGGAGATCTTCACCGACTACCGCGCCGCCGTGGACAATTACGGCTACGTCTTCGGCACGGACGCGCTCGGCAACGATCTGCCCGGCTTCCCGCTGCGACCGCTTGGGCTGACGTATCTGAACGGCCCAACGATCGGCGACATCGACAACGACGGGCACTACGAGCTGGCCGTCACTTCGCGGCACGAGACGTTCATCGACATCAACCTGTACAAGCTGCCGGATACGTACAAGCTGACCAACCGCGATTGGCTCACCTACCACGGCAACAACGCCCGTACCGGGCTTTACCCGGTCGTGCGGCTCCGGCCGGGCGACCTGAACTGCGATGGACGCGTCAACTTCCGCGACATCAACGGGTTCGTGCTGGCCCTGACCGATCCGCCCGCATATGAAGCCATGTACGCGAGCTGCGACATGTACGTGACGGGCGATCTCAACGGCGACGGCGCGGTCAATGAACCTGACGTCAACCGCTTCGTGTCGCTGCTGACCGGTCGGTGACGCCATCCCGCGCCCACCCCGCTCAGGGGACCGGGCGGACATGTGGATAAGCCGCAAGCGGCCGGCGTCGGGCGCACCCGCCCGGCGCCGGCCGACGTCTTGGAGCACGGCGGGGACACCGACCGCCGCTCAGCTCGACCGTGTGCGTCTTCGTGCGCGCCGCGTTTCTGTCATGATCAGTTCTTCTTCCCCGCCGGCTGCGACGTTGGCACCGCCGCGTGCAGCGCCGCCTCGACCGCGCGCGTCACCGCCTCGTCGGTCGGCTTCACTTTGGGCTCGAAGCGCGCCACCACGCGGCCGTCGCGCCCAACGAGGAACTTCGTGAAGTTCCACGCGATCTCGCCGCCGTGGCTGGGATTCGTCTGCTCCGACGTCAGGAACTTGTACAGCGGACAGATGTCGTCCCCCTTCACCGACACCTTCGCGAACATGTCGAACGTGACGCCGAAGTTCTTCTGACAGAACTCCTTGATCTCCGCGTTGCTGCCCGGCTCCTGCGCTTTGAAGTTGTTGGCCGGAAACCCCAGGATGCGCAGGCCGCGCTCGCGGTACCTGTCATACAGCGCCTGCAATTCCTTGTACTGCGGCGTAAACCCGCACTTCGACGCTACGTTGACGAGCAGCACGACGTCCCCCTTGTACTTCGCCAGGGGCACGCTGTGGCCGTCGATGTCGCTGACCGTGAAGTCCAGTGGCCCCGCCGGGGACGAGGGCTGGCTCTCGATGACCTTCCGCCCCGCGGCCTCCGGCTTTTCCTGCGCCACAACCACCGCCACCATCAACGCAAACACCGCCAAAATCGCACACGCTCTCATGGCCGTCGCTCTCCAAAAAGTTTGTCAGCGCATCCACGCTCGGAGCCTGACCTGTCCTGATGATAGCGCCCCCGCGCCGCCCCCCTATTCCGCGTGTCGGATATCCGCCGCAATGCTGTGCAGTTGGTTGAGCGCCCGCGGCGCAATCGCCACCTCCAGGATCGCCCGCCCGTCCTCGAACCGCCGGTCCAGCACCTCGGCAAACCGCTCCAGAAAGCCCAGTGCTTTGCCATCGTGTGCCGGCACCGACAGCACGATCCGGCGTTGCTCGCCGCGCATCCGCCGATCCACCGCGGCCCGCAGCTCATCCAGCCCGTCGCCGGACCGCGCCGACACCAGCAGCGCCTGCGGATGCCGCGTGCGCAGGATCGACAGCGCCGCCAGGTCCCGCACCGCATCCGCCTTGTTCAGCAGCAGCAGCGTCGGCTTGTCCGCTACCTCCAGCTCGGCCAGCACGCGCTCCACCGCCTCCACCTGTTGCTCCGCTTCCGGGTTCGCCGCGTCCACCACGTGCAGCAGCAGGTCCGCGTGAATCGCCTCCTCCAGCGTCGCGCGGAACGACGCCACCAGGTGATGCGGTAAATCCCGAATGAACCCCACCGTGTCCGACAGCAGCAGGTAGCGCCCGCTGCCCAGGTCCCACCGCCGCGTCAGCGTGTCCAGCGTCGCGAACAGCCGGTCCTCGGTCAGCGTGCCGGCGTTGGTGAGCGCGTTCATCAGCGTGCTTTTGCCGGCGTTCGTGTAGCCGACCAGCGACACCGTGAAATGGTCCTGGCGCGCCCGCACCTCGCGCACCTTGCGCCGGTCGATCTCTTCGAGCTGCCGCTTGAGCAGCGCGACGCGTTTGTCGACCAGCCGGCGGTCGATCTCGATCTGGCTTTCGCCCGGCCCGCGCGTGCCGATGCCGCCGACCACGCCGGCGCCCGTCGCGCCGCCCGCGCCGGCGATGCGCTCCAGGTGTGTCCACATGCCGCGCAGCCGTGGCGCCGTGTATTCGAGCTGTGCCAGCTCGACCTGCAGGCGCGCCTCGCGCGTCCGTGCCCGCGACGCGAAGATGTCGAGGATCAACTCGCTGCGATCCAGCACTTTCCGGCCGGTCGCCTTCTCAATCTCGCGGATTTGCGACGGACTGAGGTCGTTGTCGAAGATGACGACGTCGGCCTCGTACACGTCGGCGCGCTGGCGGATTTCTTCGAGCTTCCCCTTCCCCACGCACGACGCCGGGTGGTACGCTGGCCGCCGCTGCACCACGCGGCTCACCACGTTCGCCCCCGCCGAGCGGGCCAGTTCCGCGAGTTCCACCAGAGGATCTTCGATCGGGGCTGCACCCCCCAGGATCACTTTGACCAGCAGCGCATTCTCTCGCCGAACTGAGAGATTCTCGCGCGGATTAACCGACACTCAGCATACCTCGCACGACCTCGCGCAAGCGGCCCATGTCCGCGCCGTCCGGACCGACCTGCCGGCCCCGGGGCGCCCCGCTCACCTCCTATATTGTACCAACCGCCCGACCCAATCCCGCGCGCCCACCGCGAATTTCGCCGCGCACCCTACGGCGGCTCGCTCCCGGCCTCCTCCGCCCCCTCCTGCGGAAGCCCGAGCAGCCCTGACGGGGCCGCGAGCGCATCCAGCTCCTCCGGCGTGAACAGCCGCAGCAGCACGTCGGTCTGCTGCGCCTCGCCGAGGTAGGCGCTGTCGAGCTGAAACGTGATGCGCAGCGCGTCCGCGGCGCGCTCGCGCTGCGAGCGTTTCGCGTGCACGATCGCCAGCAGGAAATGTGCCAGCGGCCGACGCGCGTTGCTCGCCACGGCGCGCGTCAGGCAGTCCAGCGCGGCGTCCAGTTGATCATCATTGATCTCGAGCGAGGCCAGGGCCTCCCACGCCGGCGCCAGGCGCGCCGCGCTCGCCACCGCGTTCTTCAGGTGGGCACGCGCCACGTCCACGCGTCCCACGCGCGCCTCGAGCACGCCGAGGTAGTACTCGGCCTCCGGGCGGCCCGGGTTGCGCGCGGCCGCCTCCCGCAAGGTCTCGCGGGCCGCTTCGTTCTGCTGCGCCAGCATCAGCGTCGCGCCCCGCCACACGTCGATCTCGTGGCGATCCGGGCGCGGCCAGCGCCACCCCCCGGTCGCGCGCGCGTCCGCCGCGGGCTGCTCCGCGCGCAACGCGTCCAGGATCGCGAGGGCTTCAACCGTGCGGGCGGCGTGCGCAATCGATACCGCCATGAGAAAGTTGTGTTCCGCGCTCAGTTCGGCCGGCACGTCGCGGACGGTGCCGAGGACCACGGCCAGCCGCGGCCACTGCTCGAGCGCCAGCAGCACGCGGGCCAGGACGAGCTTGTCATACGTGTCCACCACCACGGGCAGCGGCAGTGCCTCCAGGGTTTCATCCGCCGACGCGGGGTCATCCGCCCCCAGATGCGCGGCCGCCAGCAGGATCCGCGGCGCCGCGGCCAGCGGCTCCTGCGCACACAGCGCCCCGGCAATCGGCAGCGCGTCCCGCGGCCGGCCGCGCGCCAGCAGCGCGCGGGCGGACACTTCGGCATAGCGGGCCAGCGGCTCATGCGCGGCATGGGCCCGCTCCGCAAACGCCTCCGCCGCCACGTCGCGTTCCAGCAGACGCGCCAGGAGCGCGAGCCGCAGCCAGGTGGGCCCGGTCCACGTCGCCTGCCGCAACCACTGCGTCGCAGTGGCCACCAGCACGAGGCCCTCATCCGCGGCGCTGATGTCCAGCGGCGTCACGGGCGCGTCACTCATGATGTTGTCGAGCTGCGCGCGGAGAGCTTCATCGCTGGGGATCGCCGGCGCGGGCGTCGCCACGGGGGGCGTGGCGCGCGGCAGCGGCGCGGCCGGGGGTTCCGGCCGCGGCGGCTCCTCCGGCTCGGTGACCGGCGCCGGCACGGCAGGGACCGGGGCCGCGGGCGGCAGGCGCCGCGCCTGGATGCGCAGGTCGCGGATTTCCTCCTCCAGGGTCGTCACGTGCGTGCTGAGTTCGTTGATGGTCAGCGCCTGCTGTTGCAGCGTGCCGCGCGTCATGATCGCCACGGTGACCGTCACCAGCACCAGCAGCGCCGTGCTCACCAGCCAGTACACGTACAGACGCTCGACGGCGTCAGGCGCGTCGGGCGGCCGGGTCGGTCGGGTACCGGGCATTCGTCTAGCTCCCTGCCGGCTGGTCCGGCGGCTGGGGCGGCGGCGCGGCGGGGCCAGGCCCCGGTCCGCCCGGGTTGCGATCCGGCCTGTCTTCGGACGTCGCGGCGGCGATCTGCTCATCCGTGAGGCGGTACTTCTGCCAGGCGTCCACGTACGCCGTCGGCGTGCCCCCGACGCGCTCGCGGGCCACGAACTGCCCGATCCGGATGATCAGGTAGGCCCCGAGCACGAATAACAGGATCAACAGTGCGGAGATCAGCAGAAGGGTCAGCAGCGTGGCCAGCCAGCGTGCCTCCGACAGCAACTCCGTGGCGTCACCCTCGCTGGCGATGCCGGCCGCGCCGCCGCGTCCGCCGTGGCGGGCCACGAGGATGTACACGGCCGCGCAGATGGTCAGCACCAGCACGCCCAGCACCAGCAGCGTAACGGCGCGACCCGACGATGTATGCGTCTCGCGCGACATCCGTTCGGTCTCACTTCGGCCAGCCCAGCTTCGCCCGCGGCTCCTGATGCAGCTCGCGCTCCAGTTCGGTCAGCAGCTCGCGGCCCCGCGGCGACACCGACTTCGGCGCTGCGATCTGCACGAGAGCATACAGGTCGCCGCATTGCCCGCTGGCATCGCGGACGCCCCGCCCGCGCAGCCGCAGCTTGGCGCCGCTCGACGTGCCCGGCGGAACCTTGACTACTGCCGTCCCGTCGAGCGTGGGAATCTCCACCTGCGTGCCGAGCGCCGCCTCCGCGAAGGTCAGCGGCAGATCAAGCAGAATGTCGCGCCCGTCCCGGCGGAAGTACGGGTGCGGGCGGATCTGGCAGCGGATCAGCAGGTCCCCGCGCCCGCCGGGGCCTTCCTGGCCCTGGCCACGCACGCGAATCCGCTGCCCGTCGCTGACCCCCGGTGGCACGCGAAAGCGGATGCGCTCGCTGGCGCCGCCCGGCCCGCCGGTTGTCAAGACGACCTCGCGCACCGCGCCGTGCAACGCCTCCTCGAATGACAGCTCAATCGCGTAATCCAGGTCGGCGCCGCGCGGCGCGGCCGCGCGCGGCCCGGCGCGGCGCCGCCCGCGCCCGCCCCGGTTGAAAAACTGCTCGAAAATGCTGGTCAGATCGCCCATCCCGCCGAAGTCGAAGGGGATGTCCTCGACGCGGATGCCCGGGCCCCCGGTCGTCCAGGCATGCACGTCGGGCGCCGGGCCGCCGGCGCCAAACCGGTCGTACTGCGCGCGCCGCTCCGGGTCGCCGAGCACTTCGTACGCCGCGTGCACTTCCTTGAAACGTTGCTCCGCCGTCTTGTCGTTCGGATTGCGATCGGGGTGATACTGCTTGGCGAGTCGGCGATACGCCTGCTTGATCTCGGCGGCGGTCGCACTGCGCTGCACGCCCAGGATGTCGTAAGGGTCCTTGTTGCTCGTCATACCGTTTCCGTGGCGCCGCGCGTCCGGCCGCCGTCCGTCAGGGCATGCGCGCCAGCCGCTGGGCGGCCTCGTCGGCGTAGATTGTATCCCCATACTTGTCGAGGATTTCGCGGTACAGCTCGCGGGCCCGGCTGGCGCGGCCCGTGCGCTCGTAGGCGTCGGCCTGGGACAGCAGCGTGCGACAGGCGCGCGACGCCTTGTAGTCGCGCACATACCCCATCACCGCGTCGTTCTGCTGCATCCGCGCGAGCAACGTCTGGGCCTTGGCGGCCGTCTCGGTCGACGCGTACTCCTCGGCAACCTGCTCCAGCGTCTCGTACGCCGGCCCGAACTTGCGCTCCTGGATGCGCTCCATCGCGGCCGCCAGCAGGGACTCGGCCTGCCCCATGTCGGCGTGCGCCTTCATGATCCGCGCGACATCGGGCACCTTCTTCTCCAGTGCCGCGAGCTTCTTGTTGACCGACCGGGCCACGTCCAGGCCGCGATACTCGCGCCGCAGCTCCAGCAGCAACGTGACGGCGTCCTCGTACTTCTTCTCGTCCAGCGCGCGCTCCGCCAGCGCCAGCTTGTCGCGCCCGAGCGCTTCGATCAGATCGAGCAGATCCTGGCAGCGGGTCTTCAGCGCATCGCCGCGCAACGCGTGATCGAACGCGCTGTTCGCCGCGCGATACGCCTCGTTCACCTTGTCCTCGCGCAGCGCCTGCCGC
This sequence comes from Phycisphaerae bacterium, assembly GCA_017999985.1. Classification (NCBI taxonomy): domain Bacteria; kingdom Pseudomonadati; phylum Planctomycetota; class Phycisphaerae; species Phycisphaerae bacterium. The sequence continues at coordinate 240,815 of JAGNKU010000005.1, forward strand.
GCCTGTTTGAGATAGGCGTTGGCTTTCTCCGCTTCCTCGGGATGGGTCTTCGTCGGCGGCGTGTCCGCCAGCACTTTGCGGACTTCGGTGAACAGGGCATCGCCCGTCCGGTCCCCGGACCAGCCGGCCCAAGCCACCTTCCCGGCCGGATCGATGATGATCACGCGGGGCAGATCGGTCAGGCCATAGTCCTCGAAGGTCGCCTTCGCCTCCGCCGCCACCGGGAAAAAGGCCTTCTCCTGTTGCAGCACCTCCGCGGCCCGCTTCTGGTCCGCGTCCGTGACGCCGATGATGAACACGCCCGACCGACGCCCGACCACGGAGTTGTTCATCGCGGTCATCATCGGCATGACCGCCTCGCCACCACCCGGCCCGGCCCCCCAGCAAAACAGGACCACCACCATGCCCCGGTATTCCGCCAGCGACAGCGGCTGCCCGTCCGTGTTCATCCAGCTCTTGGCTTCGATGTCGGGCGCATAGCTGCCGATCTTCGGATCGGCGCGGACCACGCTGATCCCCGCCCAACCCAGGCATAGCGCCGCCAGCATCACCGGTCTCATCGTCTTCCTCCGCGCCCCACGGGCGGTGGGCGGGCCCGGACACATATCACCACGGCCCACCGCACGCTCTTATACCCGTCTTTGGCATGAACACAAGCCGCCCCGCCCGCCTTGCCGCACCCCGCCTATCCATGCTACGTTGCCCGCCAGCCCCCATGGACCGACCCTCCGACAGCCCGTTGCTCCAGACGCGGGAAATCCGCAAGGCCTTCTCGGGCGTGACCGTCCTGCACGGTGTCGACTTCGACCTCCGCGCGGGCGAAATCCACGCCCTGGTCGGCGAAAACGGCGCCGGCAAGAGCACCCTGATCAAGATCCTCGCCGGCGCGTACCGTGACTACACCGGCCAGGTGTTCATCGGCGGCCACCCCGTGCGCTGCACGGGGCCGCGGCACGCCGAAGACCTGGGCGTTGCCACCATCCACCAGGAACTGAGCCTGGTCCCGTACTTATCGGTCGCTGAAAACATCTTCCTCGGCCGCGAGCCGGTCCGCGGGTGCGGCTGGCTCGACCGGCGTGCCCTGCAGGCCGCCGCGGACCGCGTGCTGCGCGCCGAGCTGGGCGTGGCGCTGGACGTGGCGCAACCGATCGCCGACTTGCCGATCGCCACCCGCCAGATGGTGGAAATCGCGAAAGCCCTCGCGCGGCACGCCCGCATCCTGATCATGGATGAGCCGACCAGCGCGCTCTCCGAGACCGATGCGCAGCGCCTCTTCGCCACGATGCGCCCGCTGCGCGACCGCGGTGTCGGCATCATCTACATCTCGCACAAGATGAACGAGATCTACGCGCTGGCCGACCGCATCACCGTGCTGCGCGACGGGCGGCACGTCGGCACCGCCCGCACGCCGGACTTGCCGCAAGACCAGCTCGTGCAGTGGATGGTCGGCCGGCAGATCGACCAGTTCTTCCCGCACCACGCGGCGCGCCCCGGCCCGGAGCGGCTGCGCGTCACCGGGCTGCGGGTGCGCGCTCCGACCGGCGACCGCTGGCTGGTCCGCGACGCGAGCTTCCACGTGCGGGCGGGCGAGATCGTCGGTCTCGCGGGACTGGTCGGGTCCGGCGCGAGCGAGATGCTCGGGGCGCTGTATGGGCGGTTTGGCACGCCCCAGCACGGCACCATCCTCCTGGACGGCCAGCCGCTGCGCCGGCCGTCACCACGTGCCGCGCTGCGCCGCGGCCTGGCGCTGCTCACCAACGACCGCAAGGGCAGCGGCCTCGTCCTGCCCATGTCCGTCCTGCACAACCTCAGCCTGGCAACGCTGAACCGCTGTACGCGCGGCGGCCTGCTCAGCGCGCATCGCGAACGCACGCGCTGCACGCCGCAGGTCAACAGGATGAACCTGCGCGCCCCCACCCTCGGGGCCGAGGTGGCCACGCTCTCGGGCGGCAACCAGCAGAAGGTCGTGCTGGCTCGCTGGCTCCTGACCGAACCGAAGGTGCTCCTGCTTGATGAACCCACGCGCGGCATCGACGTGGCCGCCAAGGCCGACATCTACGCGCTGCTGAACGAGCTCACCGCCGCCGGCGTGGCCATCGTGCTGATCACCACCGAGCTGCCCGAGCTACTCGCCCTGGCGGACCGTATTCTCGTCGTGCATGGCGGCGGCATCGTGGCCGAACTCGGCCGCGGCGAGGCCACCCAGGAACGCATCATCCACGCGGCGATGGGCGGCGGCCCCGCACCGGCGTCCTGAGCAACCCCGCCGTGCCGCGGGCGACAACCCGTGGTATACTCCGCCCGTGGATCTGCGCGCGTTATCGATCCGTGGGGTGTGCCGCGCGCCGCCCGCAGCCTTGGAGGACCGCCATGCGCACCATTTTGGCCCTCACCGTCGGCCGGTTCGGCCTTGTGCTGCTGTGCGGCGTGCTGCTCGCTTCGGTCACCGTGCCGTCGCTGGCCCAGCCGGCGACCTCTGCGCCGACCGCTCCCCGGCCGGCGACCGATGCGCGGCCGCGCGTGGCCGTCATCGGTTTCGAGCCCGATCCCGCGGGCGACGCGCGCGACACGTGGATTCCCGTCGCCCTCGAGGAACTGCTCGCCCGGCGTCTGCAGCGCGTGCCGAACCTCGTGATCGTGCCCACGCTGCGTCTGTACCAGGCGCGCAGCGAGCTTGGCGACCCGAACGCGCCGCCGCCGTGGCCCGACATCGTGCGCGGCCTGGGCGCTGGATATATTCTCAGCGGGCGCTGCCAGGGACCAGACAACGCCATCACGCTCGAACTGACGTTGCAGCCGCTCGCGGAGGGCGCGGCGGGCTGGCAGACCACCATCCCGGCCGCGCGTCTGTTCGAGATGCTCGACCTGGCCACGCGCTGGACGCTGGAGCGATTTGAACTCACGCTCGATGATGCCACACGGACGGTCGTGCTGGCGACGCCCAGCCGCACACCCACCGCGGTCGAATACTACGCGCGGGCCCTGATGGCCACGCGTGCCGATCAGTCGCGTGACGCCTTGCGCTTCGCCACGCTGGCGCTCGATCGCGACAAGCGTTTCCGGCCGGCACTCGCCCTGCTGGCGCAACTGGAGATGCCGCTCGGTCCGTCCGGACGCGGCTCGGCGGGGCGGCGCTTTCGCGCCTTGAGCGACCTGGCGCGGCTCGAAAACGACCCGTTTGACCGTGTGCGCGCCGAGATCGGCCAGGCGCTGCTCCTGCAGGCCGATGACGCGTCGGACGCGGCCTACACGCGGGCGGAGACGGCCCTGGCGCTGGCCTACGAGTGCCGTGACGTCTACGGGCAAATGGCCGCCGTCACGGCAATTTGCGACGCGTACCTGCTCCGCGCGCTGCCGATCAACGGCACATCGTCGGAGGCGGACCGCGAGGCCCACACGCGCACCTGCGTGCAGCGCGCCATCGAGTGGCAGATCCTCCTCGTCGATCTGCTCACCGAGCTGGGCGACCAGATCGCCTGCCTGCCCGCCACCAACAAGCTCGCCCTGCTTTACGAGCGCGTCGGCGACACGGCGCGCGCCCTGGAGCTGCATCGCCGCACGCTCGCGCTGGCCGAGCAACTGCAGTCACGCCGCCACCAGGCGACGGCGTGGCTCTACATCGGCGAGTGGCACCGCGTGCAGAAACAATGGCCCGAGGCCCTCGCTGCGATCACCCGCTGCCTCGCCCTCGCCGACGAAGCGGCCAAGCCCCCCGTGCGCATCATTCTCGGCGGCGTGTACCAGGGCATGGGCCAGCGCGAAGAGGCCCTGGCGCAGTTCGAGCTCGCCTACGAACAGGTGCGCAAGACCGATGACCTCGGCAGTCAGTTCGCCTGCCTGCGCCAGATCGCCTCCGCCCACATGCAACTCGGTCGCCGCGATAAGGCGATCGCGGCCCTGCAGGAGGCCATCGACATCGCCCATGTGCTCGAGCTGCGCGAGGAGCAGGATCTGCGGACCGAATTGCACAAATGGCAGGATGGCGGGACCTGATCGACCGCCCCGCGCGCTTCGCGCTCAGTCGGCCGGCACCAGCATCCGGACGATTTCCGCGTTCGCGGCCGGCATTTCCAGCTCCGCCAGCTCCGCCGCCGTCACCCAGCGGCACTCCGTGCTTGCGAGCGCGCGGGCCTCGCCCGTGCGCCAGCGACAAACCACCGGCGTAAGCTGCACGATGCGGTCCGGGTATTCGTACGTGACGGTTGCGAGTGTGCGCAGCGGGTCGGCCAACATGTCACACTCCTCGCGCAATTCGCGGAGCGCGGCGTCGACACTGGTCTCGCCTGCCTGCACTTTGCCGCCCGGAAACTCCCACAGCCGCCCGAGATGCATATGCGGCCGTCGGCGTGCAACCAGCCAACGCTCATCGCGGCACACGAGCGCGAGCGCGATGGCAAACGTCGGCTTCATGCGCAACAGCGTCACTTAATGCAACCGATGCCGCAACGCAAATTCCTCCGGGGCGCAGGCAATGCGCCCCCGTTGCCGGCACAATCCCGTAACCGATCACGGATGCCTCTGCGACGCGCTCCAGTGGGAATCTGACAAACCTAACTGTCTGTAATATAATGAGTTAAAGATATTCTACCCCGCCCCCCAAAACGACTGCTTTAGGTGGACACGCGCCGGGCGATCTGATATAGTCCCGGTGTCGGCGGTTTGATCGCCAGACGTTCATCGAACGGAATTTGCGGCTGTTCTAGCCGTGGCGCGCTTCCGGGATCGGCCCCAGGGTTCGATCCCGGAAGTTTTTTTGACAGACCCATCGTCGTCCGCGTACCGTTCTGGCACGCTGTGCGAAGTTCCTGACTGCAATGAATTCAGTAACGACACTCCAAAGGCAATGCGCGGTCGACGCCGTCGTCGTGGATTGCATCCCGATCTGTCGCGAGCACATCGCGCTGGAGTTGGCGCCCCCTGCTTTTCCTGACAGCACGCCGGGCCAATTCGTACAACTGCTCTGTCGCAGCGCAACGGAGCCGGAAACGGAGGCGCTCGCGTGGCCTGCCGACGGGTTTCCGTCTCTGTCCGCGCACTTCTCCGCCCAGGAACCCTTATTGCGCCGCCCGTTCAGCATCGCGGACCACTGGATCGACGGCACCGGCCAGGCCCGGCTGCGTGTGATCTCGCGCGCGGTCGGTGCTGGTACCCGCTGGCTGGCGCAGCTCCAGGCCGGTGACACGCTCAATCTGACGGGCCCGCTCGGACGTGGTTTTTGCCTGCCGTCGCCAGAAACGCCGGTGGTGCTCGTGGGCGGGGGTGTCGGCATTCCGCCGCTGATGTACTTGGCGCGTCGCCTGTACGACTTGGGGCACCGCGACGTCGTCGCGATCTTCGGCGCCACGACGCGCGACCTGCTGCCCCTGCGGCTTACGGCCGAGCCGCCGCACGCAGCCACGCCGACCGTTTGTGCGGTGCTGCCGGGCGCCGCCGCGTTCCCCGCCATCCTCACGAGCGATGACGGCACGCTGGGATTGCGCGGGCGCGTGACCGACGCATTGGCGGCCTGGCACGCGCGTTACGCGGACCCGCGACGTCCGGCGCTCGTGTGTGCGTGCGGTCCGGACGCCATGCTGCGCGCCGTTGCCGACCTGACTCGCGCGCACGGGCTGGCATGCCAGTTGTGCATCGAACGTCCGATGGGCTGCGGGGTCGGCACCTGCCTGTCGTGCGTGGTGCGGCGCGCTGACGCGGAGCATGCCGCCGGGTGGCGCTGGGCACTGACCTGCACCGACGGACCGGTGTTTGCCCGCGACGATTTGCTCGACTATGGGCCGGTGCGGAGCGCATAATGTAAGTTGAACAGGAGTTGACCATGCGACGGAGCGCGGCGTGTGCGGTAATCATCCTGACCGGCGCGGTTCTGCTGGCCTGCGTCGGTTGTCAGGCGGTGGGGCTGCGGTTCCTCAGCCTCATCGGCCTCCAGAAAGATCCGCTCTCGATCGCCCTCGTCGTCAACCAGCCGGGCGCGGTGGCGGCCGCCGCCGTCAATCCGTTCCCGGATTTCGCCGGGTTGCAGAAGGCGCTGTCGGATGACCTCCGGCGCCCGGTGGCGGTCGACCTGTGTTTTCCGTTTCAAGTTGAATCGGAATTGAGATCGGGCTGGTACGAGCTCGCGATGCTGCCGCCGTTCGCGTATGCGACGCTCAAGGAGACGCCCCCCTTGCCCGTGCTGGCAGTGGCGGTCGACGAGCACGGACAGGCCGCCCGCGGCGCTGTGCTGGTCGTGCCCGCGCGGTCTGACATTCAGGCCATCGCCGACCTGCGCGGCAAAATCGTGGCTTTCGGCCCGGCCGGCGACGACCGCACGCACTATGCGGCGCTGCAATTGCTGCAAAGCGTCGGGCTGCGCGAGACCGACCTGTCGCTGGAACTGCTGCCCGTGCCGCGTTCGCTGAAGCACCTGCCCGACATGCGCAGTGTCGCCCAGACGGTCATCAATAACAGCTCTGACGCCGGCTTCATCGATGAGGCCGCCTGGAACGCCCTGCCCGAACACACGACCAAGGAAAACGAGCCCGCGCGCAGCCAACTGCGCGTCATCGGCCGCACCGTCGCCCTCCCCTGTCGCCTGGTCGTCGCATCGCCCAAGCTGGATTCCGCCACCGTCGCCGAAGTGCGCGAGTTCCTGCTCTCCGCGGACACGAAGCACCCGCAGGCACTGCAGCCGCTGAAATTGTCGGATTTTCAACCCCCCACCGAGGCCATCCTCACCGCATGCCGCGCGCTGCGCCCACCGACCAGCTCGTCGGCCGAGCCGCCTCCACCGTAGGCACGCGCTCAGGGTGCGGGTGACACCGCCTCCGGATCATCCGGCGCGGCGGTGGTTGCTTCCGGTGGCTGGGGCATCGCAGCCTTGGACAGCCGCCATTCGTCCAGCACGCTGCCATCAAGCGCGATCTGCCGTAGGCGCAACTCCCCCTCGTCAATGCTCACGTGCGTGAAGCTCCAGTGCTGATCGTCCAGCGCGGCGACGTAGGCCGGACGCGGCGGGCGCGCTTCATACAGCGTGGCGCCGCCCGCCCCCGTGATGACATAGACGACGCCCTGCCCCGGCTCCACCACTTGCCCGCCCCGCAGCGGCCAGGTGCGCTGATAATTGTGATCGTGTCCGTTGAAGACCAGATCGACGCCCGTGGCCTCCAGCACGGGCACCAGCGTCCGCTGGATGCGCTCGTCCGGCTTGTACTTGCCGCCGGTGTACGGCGGATGGTGGAGCACCACGAACTTCCAGCGCGGCGTCGGGTCCGCCAGTACCGCGTGCAGCCAGGGCGCGACGTGGTCGCGCAGCGTCACCTCGTCCAGATTGCTGTCCACGACGGCGAGGCGCGCGCTGGCGTAATCGAACCAGTAGTTGCCCTCAGCCGGCACGCCCGCTGGACCGTTGTCGGGCAGCTCGAACACCTCGCGGTACGCCGCCGCCGTCCCATCGTCGCCGAGATCGTGATTGCCGAGGCTGGGCCAGATGTTGATGGCCGCGATCAGGTGGCGGTAGGGTGCGAAGAACCGCTCTTCATAGTCCGCGCGCGCCCCGTTGGGGTACACGACGTCGCCGCTCTGCAGCAGGAAATCCGCCGCCGGCACGGTCGTCCGCATGACCGCCGCCAGCAGATACTGGGCCCGTGTGCCGCGCCCGCTGTCGCCGAACACGATGAAGGCGAACGGCTCGTCGGGGTTGCGGCTGGTGCGGAAGGACAAGTCCGTGGTGAGGGACCGCGCGCCCGCGAGGATTTTATATGGATAGTCGCGACCGGGGGCGAGACCCTCCACGCGGGCCATGTGCCGCACGCCGAGGGCCGTGCTCGGCACGCTGCGCATCTCGCCGTCGACGTTGACCTGCAGCGTGCACGCCGTCGGGCGGGTCAGGTACCAGACCAGCGTCACCCCTTCGGCGCCGGTCAGCTGCACCAACGGGCCCTCGTAGATGCGCGGCGGCAGAATCCGCGGCGCAATTGCATAGAGCCCGAGCGCCACGACGATGGCCGCCAGCACGCCCGCCAGCACCGTGCGGGGCGGCACGCGCGCGGCGCGCGTGGTACGGCGGAGGGCCCACCGGCCGTCGAGGGCTGCGCCCGGCCGGGTCACGACAGACATCCGCCGCCGGCGCCGGACGGACGGGGGCGCCGCCGCACGGCTCCAAGCTTCTGGGCGAGTTGCGCGGCGACGTTGGCCGGCACGAGCTGCTCGATCCGGCTGATGTCGCCGCCGCCCATCTCGTAGATCTGCTTAATGTAAGTGCTGGAAGTCAGCGCGTGCTGATCGCTGGTGAGGATGAAGACCGTCTCGACGCCGCCCACCAGCCGGTTGAGGTTGGCCACCTGCACCTCGTGGTTGAGGTCGGCCATGTCGCGGATGCCACGTACCAAAACGTGGGCGCCGCAGTCGCGCACGAAGTCGATGGTCAGGCCGTCATACGTGGCGGCCCGCACGTTCCGCAGGTCGGCGATGTGCGGCAACAACAGCTCGAGCCGCTCCGCGGGCGTGAAGAGCTGCTCCTTGTCCGGGTTGTGGCCGATGCCGACCACCAGCTCGTTGAACAGGCGGGCCGCCCGGCGCACCACGTCCAGGTGTCCGAACGTCACCGGATCGAACGATCCCTGAAATACCGCCACGATGTGCGTGTGCTCGTCTGACATGCGCTTCATGCTACCGATCGTGCGCAGACTTGTCCAAATCGCCCCGCCGGCGCAACAGTTCCATCCCGGCCACGTGCGCCACCGGCTCGTACGCCGCGCACACCCACCGCGCGAAGCCGCTTTCGGCCGCCGCGGCGCGCAGCGCGGCGAGATCGCCCGTGGAGACAATGAACAGCACAGGCGGCGCCCGTTGCAGGTCGGCTTCGGCGCCGTCCAGGATGAAGCGCGCCCACTCGCCGACCTGGCCGCGTTTTTCGAGCGTTGCGTAGCGCGACGCCGCGCGCCGCAGCGCATACCGGTAGGTCCCCGGACTCCAACCCCACACATAGATCGTCTGATCCGGAGTGGTGCGCCGCGCGATCTCGGCCCCCTGCAGTTCACACGGCGTCGGCAGGGCACGCTGCAGCCCGCACCAGTGCGTCTTAGTGTGCCAGCAGCGTCTGGCTTCCACCAGGCTCGCGCGGGCCACGCCGCCCAGCACGGCCGCCACCAGCACCACGACGCACGCCACGCTCGGCCGCGCGGTCACCCGCGCCCACAGGCCGCGCCGACCGGCGAGCGCATGCAGCGGGTACAGCGCGAGCAGGCCCAGCGCCGGCAACACCGGCATCAGGTGGTGCCCGCGCCGTCCGGGCCCGACGCACGCCAGGTAAAACGCCAGCAGGAACCAGATCCAGAACAGCCCCACACCACGCCGCGGCGGAGCCTTCAACCGCACGCCCCCGCGCCGCGACCACAGTGCGCAGAGCAATCCGCCACCGGCCAGGGCAAGCACGCCCGCCAGCAGCTCCAACAGCGGCGCGTACACGCGCAGCACGCGATCCAGCCGCACCCAGGTCGCGTCGCCGGCCGCGAAATACGCCTGGTTGAATCCGCCGACGGCGTACGCCGCCGCCGCCAGCGCACCCTGACTCGCGAGCACGGCTGCGGCCGCGCACGGCGGCACCAGCAGCCCGCCGCCCAGCAGGGCCCACGGCTGCCAGGCGGCGCGCCCGCTTCGCGCCCGCCACTGCACCCACGCCAGGTGCAACGCCAGCGCGACGGCCACCGCCGCCCCGGACTGCTTGAACCACGGCGCTGCCCCCGCGGCCAGTCCCGCCAGGATCAGCCCGCCGCTGCGCCGCCGGCGGCGCCAGCGCAGATACGCCGCCGCCGCGGTCGTCTCGCAGGCCACCACGAATGTCTCGGTCCGGTTGCCCCCACACTCAAACTTGAGGTGCGTCAGCAGCACGGCGGCCACGAGCACCGCCGGCGCCAGCAGCGACCGATGATACGCGGCCCGCGCGGCGGCGACGAAGGCCAGCAGCGTGACCCACAGCGCCGCGCTGCCCAGCAGCAGGTCACTCCCCACGCCCGGCCCGCCCAGCCGGATGGCCGCCGCGTTCAGCCACCAGATGCCCGGCGGCTTGTTGTCCCACACGTCCAGGTACGGCCGGGCGCCCTGCTCCACGCACCAGCCGTAATAGGCGAACAGATCGCTGTCGACGATGTTCTCGCGCCAGTGGACGGCGGATTGATTCAGCAGCACGACGAGTGCGAGCACGGCCAGCGCGGCACCGCACGCCAGCACGCGGCCCGGCCGCCAGGGGCGCAACTTGCTTGGTGCTGATGACAACGCGTCACTCGGCTATGGCCATGCGCCCGCGGCGCGATACCAGGCCTCCAGGCGCACCAGCATCGCGCGCAGCGCCTGCCCGCGGTGACTGCGGGCGTTCTTCTCGTCCGACGGCAGTTCCGCGGCCGTCAGCCCCAGCTCCGGCACCAGAAAGTGCGGATCGTACCCGAAGCCGTTGGTCCCGCGCGCCGCGTCGCAGATCACGCCGGCAAACGTGCCTTCCGTCTCCAGCACGACGCGCCCTGCCTGCGCCAGCGCCAGTGCACAGCGGAACCGCGCGGTGCGTCGCTCCGCCGGCACGCCCGCGAGCAGCCCGATCAGCTTGCGATTGTTCGCCGCGTCGTCGCGCGGCAGCCCGGCAAAGCGCGCCGACTGCACGCCCGGCGCACCGCCCAGCGCATCCACCTCGAGCCCGGAATCGTCCGCCAGCGTGCTCAGCCCCGTCAGCCGCGCGTAGTGCAGCGCCTTCAGCCGCGCGTTCTCGGCAAACGTGGCGCCGCTTTCCACCGCGTCCGGCAGCGGGCCAAGCTCATCCAGCCCGTGCCAGATGATCGGCAGGGCCGCCGCGATCGCGCGGATCTCGCGGACCTTGCCGGCGTTCCGCGTGGCCAGCAGCACTGCGGGCATGGTGCCTACCCCGCCTTCGCCTTGTCGAGTCGGCGTTGCGCCTGCGGGATGACAACCGGAAACGACGCGCTCGGGGCCCGGTCGCGCACGGTGCCGTCGCGGTTGCGGGCCACTTCGTAGACCTTGTGCCCGTTCTGCAGGCTCTCCGGGAAGCGCTGCTGCGCTGCGATCATCTTCGGATCGACGATGCGCAGCGTGGTCTGCACGACGCCGGTCAGCGGGTTCTCCTGCCGGATCTCGCTCACCGCCTCCGCGGGATACACGCCCACGTACACCGAGCTGTGCACCGCGCCGTGATGAAAATAGGCTTCCTCGCCCTGCTTGCGTAGAAGCGCACAGTATTCCTCCGCCGCGGACCGGCGCGTGCGGAAGGTGTCCGTGTTGTAGAACACCGCCACGTGCAGCGCCCAGTGGCCGTCCACTTTCTCCAGGTCCCACTCGGGATGCGCCGACCGATACGTCGGCAGCAGGTCCATCGACGCCAGCATGAACGGCCACACGTCCGCCCCCGCGAACCGCAGCCCGCGAATCGTCTCGAGGTCCGTCAGATGGTTCGGCTTGAACTTGTCCGTCGCCCCCTGCGGCCCGTACTCGCGCTTGTAGCGGCCATAGAAGACCGCCGTCCCGTCCGCGTCGGTCAGGACCTGCACGAGATCGGCCTTCAGACCCGAGACTTTCTTCAACGCGTCGGCGTAGGCCTTCGCGCGCTGCTGGTGATCCGGCATCTGCAGCGTGATGCAGCGAATGGCCCACACTTCCTCGTCCTTGTCCCCCAGCCGCGGCGCCGCCGACGTCGCCCCACCCGTCCCGGGCCACGCGCTCACGACCAGCAGCAGTCCCAACCAGCGTGCGGCGTGCATCGGTCTCATGGGCGTTCTCCGCGCGGGGCCGGTCGCTCGAGCGCGGCGCGCTGCAGCGCGAACAACCGCTCGATGCCCGACCGCCCCAGCTCCAACATGCGGGCGAGTTCCTCCGTCGCGAACGTCGCGTGCTCACCCGTCGCCTGCACTTCCACCCACGCGCCGCGCGTGGTCAGCACCAGGTTGCAGTCCACCTGCGCCGCCACATCCTCATGATAGTCGAGATCGAGCAGCAATTCGCCCTGCACGACACCCACGCTCACCGCCGCCACGCCCGCCGTCAGCACGTCGTCGCCCCACAGGTCACGCTGCGCACCCGCCCGCAGCGCATCGCACAACGCCACGTACGCCCCCGTGATCGCGGCGGTCCGCGTGCCCCCGTCGGCCTGCAACACGTCGCAGTCCAGCGTGATCGTCCGCGGTCCCAGCCGGCCCAGCTCCGCCACGCTGCGCAGCGCGCGCCCGATCAGCCGCTGGATCTCCTGCGTCCGCCCATCGATTTTCAGTCGATTGCGCGGCCGGCGCTTGGCCGTCGCGCCCGGCAGCATGTCGTATTCCGCGGTGATCCACCCCGCCCCGCTCGCGACGCGCCATTCCGGCACGCCGTCGTCAATGCTCGCCGTGCACAGCACGTGCGTGTTGCCCGCCCGGATCAGCACCGCCCCGGGCGCCGCGCCCGTGAAGCCGCGCACGATCTCCACCGCCCGCAGTTCGTCCGGCTGCCGCCCGTCGTGCCGCATGACGACCTTCCTAGCACAGCCGCGCCACCAACGCAACGCGGCCCGCGCTTACTTCTCCTCGCCGGGCAACGCTACCGCCTCGGCCGCGTCCACCAGCGCCTGCACCAGATTGCCCCCCAGCACCGTCGCCCGCTCGCCGCGCATGCGCACCACCACGCACGCCGCCTCCCGCAGCCAGCCCGGCACCCGCGCTTCCGGCGCCGGCTGAAACACCACCGCCCAATCCTGCGGCAACATCCACGTCGCCACCCCGGGAAATTCCGCGCGCAGCTCGCGCGGCGTCCTCACCGCCACGACCGCACTCGGCAGCCGGCCAACTTCCAGCGGCTGGAGAAAACCAATCTGCCGCTCGAGCGCCGCCAGCAGCAGCGGTCGCTCCGGCGGATCGGGCAACTCCCCTGCGAGTGGGAGGGGCTGGTACCCCACGGCATCGACCACGCGCAGCGCCTGCGTCGCGTCCTTCCGCCCCACCGCCAGCGCGAAGTCCAGCGCCGCCAGCAGCGCGTGATCACGCGGCGCCCGCTCGCGCGGTTGCACCCGCGCCAGCCGCTGCCGCACCGCCGCCAGCGGCTCATCCGCCGGCGCGCTCGCCGGCTGCGACGCCGGCAGGCTCTGCCCCCGCGCTGCGCCGGCGCAGAAAAACGCGACGGCCAGCAGCACCGACCGTCGCGTCCTTCGAAACCCGCACCCGCCGCTAGGCATTGATCGTGCCGATTTCGACCTTCAGCATCTTCTGGCGGTGCCCCCAGGTCTTCATGTAACCCTTCCGCCGGCGGAACTTCACGCCGCGGACCTTGGGGGTCTTCAGCCGCTGCACCACCTTGGCACTGACGGTCGCGCCGTTGACCCACGGCGTGCCGATCTTGGCATCGGCGCCCTCGCCCAGCATGAGCACCTTGTCAAAAGTGATGTCCGTCTGGCCTTCCGGGAGTTCCTTCAGCTCGATGAGGAGCATGTCGCCCGTGCTCACCTTGTACTGCTTGCCGCCATCTTCAATAATCGCGTACACGTTCGCTCCTTCACCGCGGGCCTCAGCCTGCCTCGACACTGGAACCCAGTAGTCTACGAGATCGTCACTGGCCATGCAATCCCCGCCGCCCGCCAAACGCAACTGCTTTTCCACTGGCAACTTGCGCCCCGGCCCCGCCCGCGGGTTGACGCTGCCCCATCCGCGACTACCCTAGGTTTATGGCCGACATCGATCTCGATCCAACCGTACAACCGGACCCCCACGATACCGACCCCCTGGAAACCGCCGAGTGGCTCGCGTCGCTCGAAGCGGTTCACCGCCACGGCGGCACCCGGCGCTCGCAGTACCTTCTGGACCAGCTGCACCGCTGGGCGCTGAAGCGGCAGGTCCCCATCCCCGTCGCCGCCAACACCCCCTACATCAACACCATCCCGCGCGCCGAGCAGCCGCCGTTCCCGGGCGACCGCGAAATCGAACGTCGCATCAAGAGCTTCGCCCGCTGGAACGCGATGGCCATGGTCGTCCGCGCCAATCGCGTGTCCAGCGGCATCGGCGGACACATCTCCACCTTCGCCTCCTGCGCCACGCTCTACGAAATCGGCTTCAACCACTTCTTCCGCGCGAAGACGGAGAACTCTTCCGGCGACCAGATCTTCTTCCAGGGCCATGCCTCACCCGGCATCTACGCCCGTGCCTATCTCGAACGCCGGATCGACGCGGCGCACCTGAACAACTTCCGCCGCGAACTCGCCGCCGGCGGCGGCCTGTCGTCGTATCCGCACCCCTGGCTCATGCCCGACTTCTGGGAATTCCCCACCGTCTCGATGGGGCTCGCCCCCATCAGCTCGATCTACCAGGCCCGCTTCAACCGCTACCTGGAAGACCGCGGCCTGGCCCGCACCAGCGCCGCGCGCGTCTGGGCGTTCCTCGGCGACGGCGAAATGGACGAGCCGGAGAGCCTGGGCGCGATCACCCTCGCCGCCCGCGAGAAGCTCGACAACCTGACGTGGGTCATCAACTGCAACCTCCAGCGCCTCGATGGCCCGGTCCGCGGCAACGGCAGCATCATCCAGGAACTCGAAGCGGCCTTCCGCGGCGCCGGCTGGAACGTCATCAAGGTCATCTGGGGCCGCGACTGGGATCCGCTCTTCGCCGCCGACACCGAAGGACTGCTGATCGAGCACCTCGGCCAGGTCGTCGACGGCGAGTATCAGCGCTTCGTGGTCGAGCCCGGCTCGTATTCGCGCGAGCACTTCTTCGGCCGCGACCCGCGCATGCTGCGGCTCGTCGACCACCTCACCGACGAACAGATCCGCAACCTGCGCCTCGGCGGCCACGACCCCGAGAAGGTCTACGCCGCCTACGCCGCCGCCACCACGCACTCCGGCCAGCCCACTGTCATCCTCGTGCGGACGATCAAGGGCTACGGGCTGGGCGAGGCCGGCGAAGGCCGCAACATCACGCATCAGCAGAAGAAGCTCAACGAGGACGAGCTGCGGGCGTTCCGCGACCGCTTCGATATCCCGATCAGCGACGACGAGATCGACGAGGCGCCGTTCTGCCGCTTCGCCGAAGACAGCCGCGAGTTCAACTATTTGATGGAACGCCGCCGCGCCCTCGGCGGCTCCGTCCCGCACCGCAAGGTCCGCGCGCAGCCCCTCGCAGCGCCCACGGTCGAGTTTTTCGACGAGTTCCTGCGCGGCAGCGGCGACCGCCCCGTCGCCACCACCATGGCCGTCGTCCGCATGCTCGCCCGCCTGCTCGCTGAACCGCAACTCGGCAAGCTGATCGTGCCCATCGTCCCCGACGAGGCCCGCACGTTCGGCATGGAAGCCCTGTTTCGCACGTACGGCATCTACTCGCACGTCGGGCAGCTCTATGAGCCGGTCGATTCGCACCTGCTCATGCGCTACGAGGAGCGCAAGAACGGGCAGATCCTCGAAGAGGGCATCACCGAAGCCGGTGCCATGGCGTCCTTCACCGCCGCGGGCAGCGCCTATGCCACGCACGGCGTGTCCACCATCCCGTTCTTCCTGTTCTATTCGATGTTCGGCTTCCAGCGCGTCGGCGACCTGATCTGGGCCGCCGGCGACATCCGCACCCGCGGCTTCCTCGTCGGCGCCACCGCCGGCCGGACGACGCTCAACGGCGAAGGGCTCCAGCACCAGGACGGCCACAGCCTGCTGCACGCCAGCACCGTGCCCAACTGCGTGTCGTACGATTGCGCCTTCGCCTACGAGCTGGCGTTCGTCATCCAGGATGGCATTCGCCGGATGTACGAGGCCGGCGAAAGCGTCTTCTACTACCTGACCGTCTACAACGAGACGTACCACATGCCCGGGCTGCCGGAGGACGTGCCGGGCCGCGTGCCGGTGCGCGAGGGTGTCCTCAGGGGCCTCTACAAGCTGAAGCCCGCGGACAACCCCGGGGACGCGCCGCGCGTGCATCTGTTCGGCAGTGGGCCGCTGCTCAACGAGGCCCTTCGCGCGCAGACGCTGCTGCGCGAAAAGTACGGCGTCGCGGCGGATGTCTGGAGCGTCACGAGCTACAACGAGCTGTATCGGGACGCGCTGAGCTGCGAGCGCTGGAACCGCCTGCATCCCGGCGGGGCGCCGCGCCGGCCGCACATCGCCACCTCGCTTGCGGACGAGCCATGGCCGGTGGTGGCTACATCGGACTACATCAGCTCAGTCCCGGAACGGCTCTGCCCCTGGACGCCGGCGGGTCTGCACGCGCTGGGCACGGACGGCTTCGGCCGGAGTGAAACGCGTGAGAACCTCCGCCGGCATTTCCAGATCGACGCGGAGCACGTCACGCTGGCCGCGCTGACGGCGCTGGCCCGTCGCCAGCAATTCGACGCCAACCGCCTGCCGCAGGTCATCGAGGAGCTGGGCCTGAATCCCGAAGCCCCCGACCCCGCAACGGCGTAGGCGTAGGGTGGGCACCGCCCACCAGTGTACTCGTAGAGCGAAGCTCCAGCTTCGCTCCCGGTGGGGAGCGCAAAGCTCCGGCTTCGCTCGCGGTGGGGAGAGCAAAACTCCACTTTGATGCCAAGCGGTATCGGCCTCTCGCCGGCGGTGAAGCGCGGGTCCCGCCGCGAGATGTTACTCAGCCTTTACACATCACCCCGTCGGCGCGCGTTATCCTCTCAGTAGTGGTCTGTCAGCACAACATGGCACGGTCGGAACGCCAAATCAAACGAGGCACGCTATGTCATTGGCAGCCCTGCTCATTTGTACCGCGGCGCTGGCGGACTGTGCCACGCAGCCGAGTTCGCCGCCGCCGTGGAAGAGCATCGACCTGGGTAGCGTGGGCGACGTTGTGCTGCGTCTGAGCGTGCTCCCCGCCGCTTCCCTGGTCGATGAAGAATGGCTCGGAATCGAGTTTGAGAACACAAGCAGCGTGCCCGCACGCGTCGAGAACGCCTACTACCACATCGAGCGCACGAGCCGCGACCCGCAGTCCCGACGCATCGTCTCCTCGGGCAGTCTCGCCTCCGGAAACACCTGCGATCTCTTCCCGGAGGCGTGGCAGACAACGCCCGTTGCCGCGGTCGTGATCCCTGCGGGCAGCCACCGCGTCATCAGGCAACCGAGCGAGTACTCGTCGGCACTCCTCGGGCTGGCACCGCCCGGTGGCCTGATCGTGGAGGCACGTTTCCATATCACGCTCGAACTCACTGGCGATCAACGCTACACCACTCCGGAGACCGGGGTCGCGTTCACGTTTGAATGGCAACCCGTGGCGGCGTCCCAATTTGATCTGTTGCGCGCCCGGCTGCGCCGACTGCTGCAGGAACCCCGCCGGGATGCGTCGCAGGTCTACATCCTGCAGGCCCTCCTCAAGGTCCCGGATGTCAGCGCGGCGCTCACTGCCAGAGAACTGCTAGACAGCTTGGCGGAACGCGATGGCGGGCTCAACGGACGCCATGCTCTTGTCGCGGAGATCGCGCAGCGCTACCCGCGTGACCCGGCGGTGCTCGCGTACTACGCCGCAGGCGTGCGCGCCGGCGACCGCCGGGCGGCCGAGGACCTCGCCCGCGAGCCGCGCATCTGGGATCCGACCTTCCTCGAGCCGCTGCTGAGCTGGTTTGAGCACGCGTCTGCGCCAGGGCTGCAAACCGCGCTGGCCGTGCTCTCGGCACACCGCGCCGACTGGCCGGCCGACGCGCACATACCGGCCCGCCTGTCCCGCCGGCTGATCGCACAATCCCGCGTGCTGAGCAAGGCAGCCACGGAATTGGACGGCGACGACCTGACGATCTGCTGGGTCGCCGACGCGCGCGACCTGGCCATCACTCACGACCCGCAGGTCATTCCGCTGCTGCGGCCATTCCTGGACCGGAGGGAGCGCATCGTCGACCTCACGAGGTGGGGGCCACCCGTGACCTACCCTGGCCCCGCGCTGCGCGTTTGCGATGTCGCGCTCGAAGCGATCCTCACACTGCGCGGCGACGATCTGGCCGCCGCCTATGCGCGTGCCGGCCGAAACACCAGCATCGCTACCCAGCCAGCAACACGCCCCACGGATACGTTCGAGCGCACCATGGACCAGATACGCGACGGCATGATCGTGGACCTGCGCAGCACGCTGAGCAAGTAAGCTGTACACCGCCCGTCGCGTGGTATGGGCGCCCCGCCGGTGACGTAGCACCGGCCCCCCGCGACCGACGGTCGCAGCCGACCCCCGAATCGGCCGTGTAAGGAAGTCGGCACGGCAGCGGCCGGGCTCTGCCGGCCCAGCAGGAGCTTCGCCCGTCCGGACCGCGCTCACGCCCCCACGCACCTCCTCTGTTCTCTGTTCCCTGTTCCCCGTTCCCTGTTCCCCGCTCCTCGTTCCCACGCCTCAGTTGCAGCCCCGCTCCCGCGCGCCTAGACTCGCCGTCCAAATGGCGCCGGCCGCACTACCGCGACCCGCCACAGACCGAGGATGGCGCATGGCGAGCACACCCACCCACGGCGAAAGCCGCATCGTTCAAGCCCTCGACAAATTGCACGAATTCGAGCGGGCCCCGGTTCCGCGTGGGCGGCTGCAACCCTGGTGGCACTTTGCCGCCCTGCTGGCCGGCGAGCACGTCGCCGGCACGGAGTTCGTCATCGGCGCCCTGTTCGTCAGTTGGGGCGTCGGCACCCGCGACGTCCTCGTCGGCCTGCTGCTGGGCAACCTGCTCGCGGTGCTGACCTGGACCTTTGTCTGCGTGCCCATCGCCGTGCAGACGCGCCTGACGCTCTACTGGTACCTGCGGCAGATCGGCGGGCCCATCACGGCGCTGGTCTACAACGTGCTGAACGCAGTGCTGTTCTGCATCCTCGCCGGCTGCATGATCACCGTCTCCGCCTCCTCCGTCCGCATGCTCTTCGGCATTCCGCCGCAGACCAACTGGTACCCGGAGGACATCCGGTTCGTGATCCTCGTGCTGGTTTTGGGCGCGGTCGTCGTCACACTGGCGATCCTGGGCTTCAAGCGCCTGGCGCAGTTCGCCGAGGTCTGCTCGCCGTGGATGTTCTTCATGTTCCTCGCCGGCGCGTTGTTCATGCTGCCCGCCCTCGCGCTGCATACCGGGCACGGCCCCATCAACAGCTTCGCCGCATTCCTGAAGCTGGCCGACGAGTCCATCTGGACCGGCGTCCGCCCCGACGGCCGGCCGCCGATCTCGTTCTGGCATGTGACCGCGTTCGCGTGGATCTGCAACCTGGCGATGCACGGCGGCCTGTCGGACATGGCGCTGTTCCGCTACGCGAAGACGATCCGCTGCGGGCTGACATCGGCGTGCGGCATGTTCTTCGGCCACTACGTCGCGTGGATCTGTGCCGGAATCATGGGCGCGGGCACGGCGGTCCTGCTGAAGAAGACCATGGCCGAGCTCGACGCCGGCGCGATCGCGATGCAATCGCTGGGCATCGCCGGCGCGATCACGGTCGTGCTCGCGGGCTGGACCACTTCGAACCCGACGCTGTATCGCGCGGGGTTGGCGTTCCAGGCGGTGACGCCGGGCTGGCCGCGCTGGCTGGTCACGCTGCTGGCCGGGGCCGCGACGACGATCGTGGCGTGTTTCCCGTTCGTGTTCACGAAACTGCTGGATTTTGTGGGCTGGTACGGGCTGCTGCTGATGCCGGTCGGGGCGATCGTGTTCGCCGAGCACTGGCTGTTCCCGCTCATCGGCCTGACGCGGTGCTGGGTGAGCCGGCGAGGACTGATCGTCAACTGGCCGGCACTGGCGAGCTGGGCGATCGGGATTGCGGTGGCGCTCTACCTGGAACGCACCGGCACGCTGCACCTGTTCTTCCTGTTCCTGCCGATCTGGGCATTGACGATCGTCCTCTACATCATCCTGGCGTCGCTGGCCGGGGCGCGCGGGGTCAGCGCGGCACCGCAACCCGCAGCGCCGCCCACGCCGGCGCAGCCTGCGACGAGTGCCGCACCGCCGCCACCTGCGCGGCGCAGCCCATTGGGCATCGGCTTCGGCTTGCTGACGCTCGTCGCGCTGTGCGCGTGCCTGGGCATCGCCGTGTGGATGTTCGTGTCCGGTCCGGATGGATACGAGCAGCGGGTCGCCGCCGCGAAGACGTGGCTGCTCATCTGCAGCCTGGTCTACCTGGTGAGCGCCGCGGTGTACTCGTTGCAGCGCAAAGAGCCGGCGGCGGAGTGAGCGGCATGATCCGGGGGGCAGCCCTCTGCCTGTCATTGACCGACCGGAGGTTGGTGCCCCAACCTATGGGCCGGGCTTGACCGCGGCGCGCAGCTCCTTGCTGATCCGCTGGCTGCACCACTCGCGGCCGCACATGGAGCAGTAGTCCGCGTCTTCCGTCAGGCACTTGTCGCGCAGCTTGCACGCCGCCTCGCCGTCGAACGCCAGGTCGAACTGCCGCGGCCAATCCAGCTCGGCGCGCGCCCGTGCCATCGCGTCGTCCCACTGCCGCGCCCCAACCACCCCGCGCGCCACGTCGCCTGCGTGCGCCGCGATCTTGTACGCGATGCAGCCAAGCTTCACATCGTCGAGCTGTGGCAGACCCACGTGCTCCTTCGGCGTCACGTAGCACAGCATCGCCGCACCCGCCCGCGCCGCCTCCGTCGCGCCGATCGCGCTGGTGATGTGGTCGTGTCCGGGGAATACATCCGTGACGACCGGCCCCAGCACGTAGAACGGCGCGTCGTCGCACACGCGCCGTTGCGTCTCCATGTTGAACGCGACCTCGTTGAGCGGGATGTGTCCCGGCCCTTCGACCATCACCTGCACGCCCGCTGACCGGGCCCGCTGCACCAGCTCGCCCAGTACGTGCAGCTCCGCGAATTGCGCCGGGTCGCTCGCGTCCGCCAGGCATCCTGGCCGCACGCCGTCGCCCAGCGAATACGTGACGTCATACTGCCGCATGATCGCGCTAAGCTCGTCGAACAGCTCGTAAAACGGGTTCTGCCGGTTGTGGTGCAGCATCCACTTCGCCAGCAGCGACCCGCCGCGGCTCACCAAACCCTGCGTCCGGCGGTGAATCAGCGGTAGATGCTCGCGCAGGATGCCGGCGTGGATGGTGAAGAAGTCCACGCCCTGCTGCGCCTGGTGCTCCACGGTGCGCAGGATCGTCGCGTGATCGAGCTCCTCGATGCTGCGTCCGATGATCATGCTGTAGATCGGCACGGTCCCGACCGCGACGGTGCTGTGGTCGATCATGAGCTGCCGGCACTCGTCGAGGTCGCCGCCGGTGGACAGGTCCATGACCGTGTCGGCGCCGTAGAGGACCGCGCAGCGGAGCTTGGCGAGCTCGCCGGCCGTGTTGCTCGACACCGGCGACGCGCCGAGATTCGCGTTGATCTTCGTGCTGAGCGGTCGGCCGATGCCGGCGGGATCGAGGCGCTTGGGGGCCGTGAGGCCGCGGCAGTGCTGCGGATCGTCGAGCCACGCGTGACGCTGGGCGACGGTCTGGTTGACCCACAGGCCGGCGGGGGAAGTCGGAGGTGTGAAGTCAGAAGTCGGAAGTGACAAGTCAGAAGTCAGAAGTGCGCCATCCGGCACAGGCTTGCCGCCGGTGCCGGCGAGATGCCGCACGTTGGCGGGAATGACGACCCGCCCGGCGGCGACGTGCTCGAGGATGGCCGCGGGCGTGAGGTTCTCGCGCCCGGCGACGCGCCGCATTTCGCTCGTGATGATGCCCTGGCGGGCGGCTTCAAGTTGAGTCATGTACTCCTCGCGATTACCACAGCGACCACCGGCGCTCATTCGGCTTGCCGATGAGCTTCCAGGCATGCCGGCCGAGCACGGCGGTCACAAGATCGCCCCCGCGAGCATTGACGAGACGCGTGAACAGCAGCAACAGGGCGATGGCCGCCCCGGCGAAGAACCCGCCGAGGTGTGCCCAATGCGCCACATCGTCCTGGACCCGCAGCGCGGTGAACACGATGTCGAACGCGATGTAAAACAGGACGACCCAGAACCCGCGGACGGCGAACAGCGACATGTTCAGCTTGAACATGAAGGCGAGTCCCCAGCGCCACCACGCCACCAGGTGAACCTTGTGGATCGGAAACAGGACCAGGTACATCCCTGCCAAGCCCATGATGGCGCCGGACGCGCCGAGCATCGATTGCGGCACGTCCGCGGGCAATGTCGCCAAATGCGCCACGGCCGCCACGACCGCAAGCAACGGGTAAAGCAGCAGCGTCAGAATGTTCCCGATCAACGCATTCACGCGGGTGCCCAGCACCAGCAGGAACAACATGTTGCTGGCCAGGTGCAGCCACCCGCCGTGCAGGAACGCGTGCGTGATCAACTGGTATGGGTGGTGCGACGGCATACGCATGTCCAGGTCGAGCTCGCCTTCAGCGACCGCTTCATCAATCTCGGCGTCGCTAAACCCGCGCGAGTGCAGAATACCGCGGACGTCAACCTGCCCATCACCATTCCACAGCATCAAGCTCAAATCGTCCGGGGTCGGCTCAGGGTCGTATTCCACGGCGAAAATGAACCAGACACTCAGAGCGATCGTCAGCGCCGCGATGGCGCGCGTCACCCAGGGCGCGCGAAGGCCGAACGCCTCGGACGCGACGGGATACACGCCAACGGGAATCAACCAACTCAGCCAGCGAATCGTGCCCTCTGCGTACGAGTATGCCTGGTCGACGGTGCCGTCGTCGGTGGTAATGAGCGCGCGGCCGGTCTTGACGTCGATGCCACATTCCACGCAGATCCGCGCACCCGGCAGCCGCTTGCCACAGCTCGGGCAGGTGCGCGACGCCCCCATGTATTCGTGCGGCGTGCCTTCCGACGGCGCGGCCGGTGCGACGGGAAGTACTCCCTCGCTGCCATCGGCCAAGGGCAACTGTGGAGTCGCGACGGTCTCGCCAGTGGCGAGCGCGTCAAACAAAGCGCCGGCATCGGCCTGCGGTGCGGCCACAGGAGCGGAGCCAACCGGGGCAGCGATCATGAGCGCGACGCCGCATTTGGGGCACTTCACGCGCCGCCCGGCCGAACGCACCGGCGCGTACAGGGATGCACCACACGCACAGCGCACTCGAATACGTGCGCTGGAATCCAGCGCGGGCGGCCGTGGCGGATGTTCCGCCGGCGTGCGCACGACGAGCACGGACCGGCATTTCGGACAATGCGTCTGCCGCCCAACCGCACTGGACGGCGCGCTGATCTTCGCGCCACAGGCGCAGTTCACACGAATGCGTTGTGGTTCTCCATCGGTCATGTCCCGTTCCCCGTGGTTCCCAATCGTCTTCAGTTCCGCATCGCACCGGCGGCGTGCGCCAGTTCGCGCAGCCGGGTTATGTAGTCCAGAGCCGGCACGACGCCGCCGACGTGGCGCAGCATGTTCGCCGCCTGCGCGCGGTGGTGTGTGCCGTGGCAGCAGAGCTGCAGCATCGTCACACCCAGCGGAAACGACATCGTCACGCCCGCACGCGGCGTCGCACTCATTGGCCGCTGCAGATCGGCATCCGTCGACTTCGCCAGCAGCTCGTTTCGCCGGGCGACGGTTTCGTCGAAACGGTGCGTGAGTTCCGCGATCGAGCTGCGCGCGTCCGCGCGCGGGAACAGCCGGCCGGCGCCCTGCGTCCAGTTGTCATACCACCACTGCTCCGCATCCCGGATGTGCACCAGCGTGGCCCGCAGCGACCCGGCGCCTATATCAAACGGACGATCGAGCTGCTCGTCGCTGAGCTGCGCGGCGGCGGCATGCACGGTCTGGCGCGCCCAGTCGGCATACGCGTAGTACGTCTGCAGCGTGCCGACATCCAGCGCCGGCGGCGGCGCGTCGCCCTGCTCCCGCTTCATGAACACATAATCCAAGCCCGGCTGCGGCGGCGGCACGCCCAGCTGCCGCAGCATGTTCATGGCCTGCGCGCGGTGGTGCAGGCCGTGGTTGCACACGTGCAACAGGATGTCGTCCAGCGCGTGCGTCCACGTGGCACCGCGAATGTCCGTGTAGGTGACCAGCCGTCGCAGGTCGTCCGCCCGCCAGCCGGTGAGTTCTTCGTTACGCGTGGTCGACAGCGCGACCCAGACTTTGCGCAGCTCCGCCAGTGCGGCGACTTCGTGCGCGTGAGGAAGCTCCGACTGATCCGCCCCGCGCCAGCGCGTCAGCCAGATGCGCTCGGCGCCGTAAAGGTGGCGCAGCGTCGCGCCCAGCGAGCCCGCACCCATCTCGAACGGCCGACCGAGTTGCCCGGCGGACAGACCCGCGGCGCACGCCAGGAGCTTGTCGCGCGCCCAGTCATTGTGCGCGAAAAGCTCGCGAAGCGCGGGCAGGCCGATCATGAGCACACCTCCGCGAAACGGGCTGTGAAGGAGTGGGCGAGTCCAATGTGCATGCTGTCGCTTCCCTTCGCAGCCGAAGACCGCCGCCGAGCACGCGGCGGCCGCTGGTCGCTGATCAGGTTCGGAGGGTCTCCAGGCCGATCGTGCCCGGATCTCATGTCCGTCGCGCCGGACCACCCCTAGCTACATTCATCAGTCTAGCCGAATGTCGGCGGCGCGACAACGCGGTACCCCCTCCCGGCCCTCTCCGGGGCAGCGGAGGGGTTCAGATCCCGCCTCTAGATCAACGCCAGAACCTTGTCCACGAGCTTGCGGATGCCTTCGTACACCGCCGCCGGGCCGGGGCCGAGCATGTACGCCGGCGTGGTCACGAGCTTATGGTCGGCGTCGACGGTGATCTCGGTGACCGGGCGGTTCTCGTGCTGGCAGCCGAGCGCGATAATCTGGCCCGCCACGCCCGGGTCATTGCCGATCGTCACTTTCGCGGATATGCCGCGCTGGCCGGCGATGCAGGCCAGCACCGCCGGCGCGATGCAGATCGCCCCGACCGGTTTGCGCTGCGCGAGGCAGTCGCCGACGAGCCGGGCAACGTCCGGATGCACCGTGCCCTGCGGGCCTTTTTCCGCCAGATTGCTGAGGTTCTTCACGGCGCCGAAGCCGCCCGGCAGGATGAGCGCATCCAGGTCGGCCGCCCGGACCGTCGCCAGATCGCGAATCTCGCCGCGGGCGATGCGCGCGGACTCCTGCAGCACGTTGCGTTTGCGCCCGGTCGGTTTCTGCGTCCGATGATCGACCTCGTCGAACTCGATGTTCGGCGCACAGCAGACGATCGTCGCCTGGTGCTGATCGAGCGCCAGCAGCGTCAGCACGGCCTCGTGAATCTCGGCGCCGTCGAAGACGCCACAGCCGGATAACAAAACTCCCACCTTGGGCATCAGTCGCTCCTTGCTGGATGTATACGGCGGTCAGTTACTCGCGGAACTCGGCGGACAGCTCGTCCTCGCGCTCCAGCCGCCGATAGGTCTCGCGCAACACCCGCTTGAACTCCTGCAGTTTCATCCACTCCACGTGGCCGTCGACGAAGAGCACGTTCGTGCCCTCATCGTCGAACACGCGCTCGTAGGCCAGCACGTTGCGCGGATCGCTCGCGGCGGTCTGCCCGGAAATGTACACGTATGACACGGCGTCCTCGTCGTCGTCCGGGTCACGCGGCGAGTGCAGCACCTTCGGCGTGACCAGGCCAGCCGCAATCAACGGCGCAGAGTCGTCCGGGAACTTGTCCTGGTTGTCATTCGCATAGATGTGACACGCCTGCCCGATCGCGCGCAAGTTGGACGCACTGACCGCCCGCTTCGCGACCTCCCGGGCCCGCGCGAGCGAGGGCAGCGCGATCGAGACGCCGAAGCTCGCAGCGCTCGCCGCCATCATCAGCGAACCACCATCGCCGCTGCTGGCGTACAGAATGCCGTCCACATCCACACTGGACGTGCTGACATTGTTCGTCACCTTCGCCACGGTCTCCGGCAGCGGCGGCAGCAAGGCGAAGTCGATCTCCACGCCGTGCGGGGCGAGCACGGACGCCCCCGCGATCAGCGCCAGCTTCGCCACCGGGTAGAACAGGCGCGTCAGGTACTGCACGTCGAAGTAGCCGATGCCCTGCGCATCCTTGGGCAGCCTGGCCCGCCCGGCTTGGAAGTCGGGATTGTCGAGCAGGCTTTCGCCGCGCGTCTTCGGGTCCACCTGCCGCAGCGCGGTCGCCACGGTCTGGGGGAACAACCCGAACACCCACCGGTTGTCGGCGAAACCCCACGCCGGCGCGACCGGTGACGGTACGCCGCCGATCAACAGGTAGTGGATGTCGTGCGCGCCGTGCTTCATCTGGCAGAGCTTGAGCGTGGCCTCGCCCTCGTGCGCCAGCGGCGTGGCGAACTGCACGACCCGCGCGAGCATGCCCTGCAGGGCCTCGGCGTCCTTCACGTCGGCGACCAGCACTGTGCCAGTCAGCAGGATGCCGCCGTGCGCGGGCGCGTCGAACAGCGCCCAGGTGTCGCCAAGCGCGGGCAGCAGGTCCTCCGTGATCGAGAACCCCAGCATCCGCGCCGACATCGCCAGCGGCCCGTCGAGCAGGCCGACCTTCTCCGGCGCGAGCTCCTCGAACACGCGTCGCACTTCCGCCCAGACGCCCACCAGGTCCAGGTTGTTGACCTCAGCCCAGTACACGTCTTTCGGGACAATCTTCAGATCATCATCCGTGAGCGGCTTCTGGTCCCAGAGCTTCAACAGCCCCCGCCGCGGCCCGTCCACGTGCGCGAACGCCATCATGTGCGGCCGGTCATCGTGGCGATCGGCGTGCAGATACTTGGAGCGCACGGAGGTCACGCCCAACTCGGTCAGCGCCTGATCAACGATCGGCGGTAGCTCGCCCATAATTTCGGTGGCAACCGCCTTCCCGCGCGTGACGATCCGCTGCACGTCGGCATAGAAGCAGAAGTACTGCTTCTCGACCCGCGCCTGCACCTTGTTGCGGTCAAACGTGAACTCAGGCGCCGCCGCCAGGTTTGCGGCCGAACTCTTCATGCAGTCCAGCACCTTGCCCGCGGCAGTGTCGCCCAGGGCAAGCAACAAATACGGCTCGTGCACG
Organism: Phycisphaerae bacterium; assembly: GCA_017999985.1. NCBI lineage: Bacteria > Pseudomonadati > Planctomycetota > Phycisphaerae > Phycisphaerae bacterium. The sequence continues at coordinate 267,657 of JAGNKU010000005.1, forward strand.
CCCCACATGAGGTACATTGGCGTATCACCCAGGCGCACGCGACTGAACGGCACGTCCCGCACGGTGTGCGGCTCAATCTGCGCCGCGTCGACCACGGCACCGATCAGCTTGCCTACCGAAGCGGCTACCGCCGCCACATCCGTCGTCTCGACGACCAGGGCGGCCTGGATGTCGGGCTGTTTGTCAACCAGCGTGACATCGAACAGTCCCAGCCCGACCGAGCCGGTCTGCAGCGGGGGCAGGAGTTCCAGGAAGTGCGGGAACCACGGCGGCGGCGCCTCCTGGCCACTTTGGCGGGCCACGAAGTCCAGCAGGCCATGCATGAATTGCTGTTGCACACGCAGCTCTGGCGCATCCTGCTCCATCAATTGCGACCAGCCGACGTACAGCGCGGTATCGGCGGGCATCACGCGGGCGATGTCACCAGCCCTGGCCGGCAACGCGAGCGCCAGCAGTGCAGCCACCGCGCAGAAGAACGTGATCGGATTGAGGCACCGCATGTTACGCATGGGCAAGCTCCTGTCTGAGGCCCGGCCGGCGCTCCGCCGGCGAGTACGCCCCCCCTCACCGGCGTTTCACCGCTTTTGAAACTTCCAAAACAACTGCCGCACAAATTGGGAACCCGATCCCGACAGGATTATACTCCAGTGGCGCGCGATGAAAACTGCGCCGGGAGGTAGCGACCGTGCTTCGGCTCGGTGTGGTGTCATTCCTGAATTCCCGGCCGCTGATTGCCGGCCTCGAGTCTGACGCGGACATCCAGCTCGTCCTGGACGTTCCCGCGGCCCTGCCGGGGCGCCTGGAGCGCGGCGAGGTGGACGTCAGCCTCATCCCCGTCCTCGATGTGCTGCGCGGTCACGGCCAGTACCGGGTCGTGTCCGACGCCTGCATCGGCTGCGACGGCGAGACGATGACCGTGCGTATCTTCTCGCAGGTCCCGCCGGACCGTATCCGCACGCTGTGGGTGGACACCGACTCGCACACGTCGGTGGCGCTGGCGCGGGTCTTGTGGCGTGAGCTGTACGTGCGCGACCTGGAGTCGCGGACCATCGACACGCGCCGCGAAGATCTCCGCGCATGCGAGGCCGTGCTGCTCATCGGCGATAAGGTCGTCAGTCCGCAGCGCGGCAGCTTCGCGTACGAGGTCGACCTCGGCGGGGCCTGGCGCCAGCACACCGGTCTGCCATTCGTCTTCGCGGTCTGGGCCATGCGAACGGCGATGCCCAACGGCGGCAACGTCGCCGCGCTGCTCGAGGCCGCCCGCGACCGGGGCGTCGCCCGCGCCGCGGAGATCGCCGACACGGAGGGTCCGTCCCACGGCTGGCCGGCCGAGCTGGCGCGCCGCTACCTGATGCGCTGCCTCAAGTTTCGCCTCGATGATCGCAGCCGCGCGGGCGTGGCGCGCTTCGCCCATTACTGCCTGGCCGCCGACATCGTGCCGCCGGACGCGCTGGACACGTGGATGGCACAGTGGACGCCGCGTCCGGTTCCGGTGACCCCGTGAGCGCGAAGTCGCCCGCGCCGGCGATGCCGTGCGTGGCGCGCCTCACCGACTCCGAGGCGCTCGACCTGTACAACGACGTCTCGATCCACGAGCTAGGCCGCCGGGCGTGGGCCCGCACCGTGGCGCTGCATCCCGAGCCCTACCGTACGTACGTCGTCGATCGCAACATCAACTACGCCAACGTCTGCACCGCCCGTTGCATCTTCTGCAACTTCTATCGCCAGCCCGGCGACGGCGAGGCGTACATCCTCAGCTATGAGCAGATTGGGCGCAAGATCGAGGAGCTGCTCGCGATCGGCGGCACGCAGATCCTGATGCAGGGCGGCCTGGTACCCGACGCTGATCACCCCAGCGGCCACGGCCTGCCGCTATCGTGGTATCTCGACCTGCTCCGCTTCATCAAGCAGCACTACCCGACCATCCACATCCACGCGTTCAGCCCGCCGGAAATCTGGGCGTTCCATCAGATTTTCGATCTGCCGCTGCGCGACGTGCTCCTGCGTCTGCGCGATGCCGGCCTGGACACGATCCCGGGCGGCGGCGGCGAGATCCTGGTCGATCGCGTCCGGCGGAAGATCGGTCAGGGCAAGACGATGACCGACGAGTGGCTGGCGGTCATGCGCGCCGCGCATCAGATCGGCATGCGGACGAGCTGCACGATGATGTTCGGCCACATTGAGACGGTGCCCGAGCGGATCGAGCACCTGCGCCGGCTGCGCGACTTACAGGACGAGACCGGCGGCTTCCTAGCGTTCATCCATTGGCCGTTCCAGCCGGAGGGCACGCCGCTGGGCCGTTGGAAACGCCCGCCGACGGATTACGACGGGCCGCCGGACGGAGCGCACCTGTTCCTCGCGGATGCGCACGAGTACCTGCGGATGCTGGCGCTGGCGCGGCTGTATCTCGACAACATCCCGAACATTCAGTCGAGCTGGGTGACGATGGGACCGAAGATCGGCCAGTTGGCGCTGTTCTTCGGCGCCAACGACATGGGGTCCGTGATGATGGAGGAGAATGTCGTTTCGGCCGCGGGCACGACGTTCCGGCTGAGCGAGGATGAGATTCGCCGGCTGATCAGCGACGCCGGTTGGACGCCACAACAGCGCGACCAGTACTACCGGCCGGTCAATTCGCCACGCTCGCGGACCCCGCTGCCGATCGTGTAGGGTGGGCACCGACCACCACCAGGCCGTCAGCCTTCAGCTCTCAGCCCGAAGCTTCTCGGGTTCGTGCGAAGCACGCCACGCTGTCGCCGTTGCGGCTGTGAGCAAGGCGAGCGCGGCGAGATGCACGCCGTACCAGCGCGGAATGGTCGCCCCAAGGCACGCCACGCCAATCAGCCAAGCGACGCACGCGGCCACCGCGAGCCAATGATCGGCCCATCGGGTGGGCACGGCCCATCCCGGCCCCTGACTCTCCCCCTGCCCCCTCCCTGGAAGGGAGGGGCGTTCACGTAGGGTGGGCATCGCCCACCACCACTGCCACACGACCACCAGCGCCGGAAACGCCCACGCCAGGTAGTAATGCCGCGTCATCGGCGACGGCCAGAACATCGCCAACAGCCACAGCGCTGCACACGGCGTCCAGCCCGCCGCTTCGTCGCCTCGCGTACGCCATGTGAACCATGCGAGCGCGGCGAAACCGAGCGCGAGCGGCGTGAACCACAGCCACCACACGACACCCGGTGGCCAATCGGCGATGTGAAACCGCGGCACCCAGTCAATGTCGACGCGCTTCTCAGCCCAGACGCCCTCACGCGGGGGCATCGGATCGAGCGTCAGAACCTCATCTGGCGCCAGGGCCGCGCGATAACGCTCAACAACGTCTGCCGGCGGATCGCCGTAGAGGATCACTTGTCGCTTGGTGTCCGGGATCGCGCGCAGCCAGCGGGTCAGCACGGCGGCCAGCGACGCGTTAGTCCCGTGGCGATGCACGCGCAGCAGCGGCTGCTCGATCATCACGCGGTTGGAGTGCCATCCCGCCCGGCGCATCCAGGCCTGATGCTCGGCAACGGCACCCTGCCAGCCGAAGAACGCGACGCTCGGCACGACATCAATAACGATCGCCGCGATGATCACGCCGACCAGCGCCCGCCAGCGCCGGCAAAGCAGCAGATACACGACAAGCACGCCGGGCACGGTCTTCACGAGCGCGGCAAGGCCGAGCACCACTCCGCCCGCCAGCTCGCGCCGCTGGTTCACCAGCGTCAATCCGCCGACGCACAGCACGAGCGTCCAGAGCGTGAGTTGGTTCGATTGCAGCGCATGCTGGAAGTTCGCGCAGACCAGCAGCACCGGCCAGATGAACCCACCCGTGTCCGGCGCTCGCCACCAATAGCGATAGACGATCCACACGCTCGCCGCGAGCGCCGCCAGGTTGGACAGCACATAGAGCACAAGCCCCACTGGCTCCGGCAGCCACGTCGTGAACGGCCAGAGCGCAAACGTCGCGGTCGGCAGGTAGCCGAACATGGCGGTGCCGGGCGCGGTGTGACCGTGCGCCCACACATACCGCGACTCGGTCTGCAGGTCACCCCAGTCGGGCTTGTGTTGCACGCCGCGGCGGACTGCGGCCACGACGCCGCTGAGGACAACGATTGCGACGACCACCCAGGCGACGCGCTGCCAGACGACCCGGCGGGGGGTGGCTCGGGATGGCTCGGGATCGGCCGTGATCGCACGCTCCTGTCGAGATTATCGGCCGGCGAACGCCCGGCCGTGGCCCAGTGTAGGAAGGGCGCGCAGCCGCGGGCAAGCCCCCGTCGGGTTGAACACCGCTACTGGCCGGGTATAGTGAAGCCGCAGGTCGGTCCGGGTCGTGCAGCTCCCCGGGCTGGCGGGGCGGGGCCTGGCGCGGTGGACGACCCCCCGGATGAGAGCGCGCAACGCAGCGTCGGCGAACGCCACGAAAGGAAAGCGCGATGACCACGACCACGACCAAAGCCCAGAACCGCACCGGCAAGCTGACCGGCGCCCAGCACATCGAGCTCGTCGAGCAGTATGCGGCCCACAACTACCACCCGCTGCCGGTGGTCGTCGCCAAGGCCGAAGGCGTGTGGGTCGAGGACGCCGACGGCAAGCGCTACATGGACATGCTCGCAGCCTACTCAGCGGTGAACTTTGGGCACTGCAACGCGGAGCTGATCGCGGCGGCGCGCGCGCAGCTCGACAGCGTGACGCTGACCTCGCGAGCGTTCCACAACGACCAGCTCGGCCCGTTCTGCCGGGAGCTGGCGGCCCTGTGCAAGATGGAAATGGTGCTGCCGATGAACACCGGCGCGGAGGGCGTCGAAACGGCGTTGAAGACCGCCCGCCGCTGGGGCTACCAGAAAAAGGGCGTGCCGGACGGCAAGGCCAAGATCATCTGCTGTGCCGAGAACTTCCACGGCCGGACGACGACCATCATCAGCTTCAGCACGGACCCGGACTGCCGGAAGGGCTTCGGACCATTCACGCCGGGATTTGAGACAATCCCATACGGCGACATCGAAGCACTGAAACGCGCGATCGACGACCACACGGTCGCGTTCCTGGTGGAGCCGATCCAGGGCGAGGCCGGCATCATCATTCCGCCGGACGGGTACTTGCGGCAGGTGCGCGAAGTCTGCAGCGCGAAGAAGGTGCTGTTCATCGCGGACGAGATTCAGTCCGGGCTGGGGCGGACCGGCGCGACGTTCGCGTGCGATCATGAAGGCGTGCAGCCCGACATGTACATCCTGGGCAAGGCGCTGGGCGGCGGCATCGTGCCGATTTCGGCGGTCGTCTCGAAGCGCGACATCCTTGGCGTGTTCACGCCCGGCAGTCACGGCAGCACGTTTGGCGGCAATCCGCTGGCCTGCGCGGTAGCCCGCAAGGTAATCGAAATCCTGGAGACGAATCGGTACCAGGAAAACGCCCGGCAGCTCGGCCAGTACCTGGCGGCGCAACTGCGGGCCATCCAGACGAACAAGGTCAAGGAATATCGCTGCCGCGGGCTGTGGGTCGGCGTGGAGTTCAAGAAGGAAGCCGGCGTGGCGCGGCAGTACTGCGAAGCCCTCATGCGCGAGGGCATGCTGTGCAAGGACACGCACGCCCAGACGATGCGGCTGGCCCCGCCACTGTGCATCACCAAGGACGAGCTCGACTGGGCGCTCGCGCGACTGCGGAAGGTGCTGGCGTAGCGCCAGGCGCGACGCCGGAGACAGATCACTTCGCCAGAGGAGAGCGTGATGGGACGGCGTAATCAGAAGCGCGCCCAGAAGAAGCGCGAGCAATCGCGCGCCCGCTCCGGCAGCCCGTATCGCTTGATTGGTGCGAGCGGTGACCTCATGGCGTGCTACATCAACCGCGGCTGGAAAGAAGACGGCAAGGCGTCGATCTACGTCGTCCGGCGCGTCCCGGGCGGCGGCTACGCACTGGGCGCGTATCTCGTCGATCTGTGGTGCATGGGGCTGAAGGAGGCCTGTGGCCGTCTTGACCTGGACTACGACGAATTCCTGGCCCAAACGCAGGGACCAGATGCACCGCTCGAGATCGAACGCATTGACCTGGACACGGTGCGGCGGCTCGTGGCCGGCGGCATCCGCTTCGCCGGGCAGAACGGGTTTCGTCTGCCGCCGCGCCTGGAGCGCTGGACGGCGCTGCTCGGTGGCGTGGGCGACCCGGCGACCGCGGACCTGAGTGGTTTTGGCTTGGAAGGAAAACTGCACTACGAGGGCAGCCTCGAAGATCTGCGCAAGCGGCTCATCGGCAGCAAGCCGGAGGAGTTTCTGGCCCGGCCGGATGTGGAATTCGTGCTCGACGATACGGATTTCACGTTGGTGGACGATGACGAACTGGTCCTGAACGAGACGATCGACGACGCGCAGGCAAAGTTGCTGGCCAGCGTCCGCCAGTGGTGCTTCGCCAACAAACTGCTTCCGCATCCGCGCCTCGCGGACGCGATCGACCTGACCATGGAATCGGCCTGGCAGCTCCAAGTCGGCTGGGGCGACGACGAGGACGCGGAGGTGGAACCTGAGGCGATCGACGCAAGCCGGCAACTGAACGACTTGCTGGCGATCGAGTCCGAGACGGATCGCGCGCAGTTGATCGCAGCGCTGGATCAGCTCCAGAAGTTCGCTGCGCAGTATGAGACGCCGCAGGCGATGTTTGCGGCGTGCGGCCTGGGTTACCTACCCGCCGAGCTGGACCACAACAGCGAGGAGGGTTGAGCACCCCGCCATGCACCACCCAGCTAGCCGCTCAGCAGCAATTCCAGGTAGCGCCGGAGTACGCGCAGGCCCAGGTAGTCGGGGTCCAGGATGAGCAGCACGCCGATGCTGAACCAGTGGAAGGTGAGCAGGCGCGCGCAGACGCTGCCAATGGCGTGCGCGACTGGATGGTGCGTATCTCCTGGCCGCGCACGTTTGACGCGACCGCGAATCCACGTGTAGAGCGCGAGCGTACCGCCGGTCCACAGCCCCCACGCCAGGCAGCGCGGTTGCAGGCCGTGCAGCAGACTGCAATAGACGAACACGAGGAGCACGTTGAGTGGCTGGTGGCGGCGATTGCCGCCGAGCGGGATGTACACGTAGTCGCGCAGCCAACCGGAGAACGTGATATTCCAGCGATGCCACAGTTCGCGCGGGTTGGGCGCCAGCAGCGGCCAGCGGAAGTTTTCGGTGCCGCGGACACCAAACGCGCGGCTGACGCCGAGCTGCACGCTCGCGAAGCCGCTTTCCAGCAAGTAGAGGATCACAGCCGGGGCGTGCATGAACACCAGCAGCGGCCCGAGCGTGAGCTGCTCCGGGTCGGCGAGCGCGGCCAGGGGTGCGTCCCGCAGCGCCGGCGGCATCGCGCTGTGCACGGCCCGCAAGACCGGCACGATGGCGAGCAGCGTGACCAATCCGACGACGACGCGCGCCAGCCCCGTGGCGATGTCGCGGACGGTCCAACCCTCACGCGCCGCGCGGAGCTTTGGCACGAAATCCTTGGCGCGCTCGATGGGACCGTGCAGGAATTGTGGAAAGAAGAATATGTGGGCGAGGTAGTCGCCCAGCGTCAGTTGCGACGTCGTGCCGCGCACGCGTTCGATGAAGTAGCTCAGTAGCCGCAGAAACGTCAACCCGATACCGCTGAAGAAGATGAATACGCCGGCCTGATCCGTGGCCCGCAAGCCATGCGCTGTGAACGCCGGCGGCAACGGCAAATAGAAGCAGCCGAAATACGCCAGATGCAGCAGCCCGACGCCGGCCACCAGTCCCGCCCGGCGGCCCGTGTGCAGCCGCGCGACAGACTCCGCCAGGAGGTAGCCGAGGACGATCGTCGCCGCGATCCCCGCCGTGAAGATCGGCCCGGCCACGACCAGCAGCGTTGCGAGGCCGGCGATGACAAAGAACCGCATGGCGTGCCGCGCCGGCAGCACGGCGAAGACCGGCAGCCACGCGAGAAAGAGCAGCGCGGGCAGCGCGGTCGTTCGAAACGGATCGAGCCAGGGGATCATGCCGTGCATCCACAGCCCGCGTTTCGCGCGAGCGGCGAGCAGCGTAGGCGGGCAGGCGGCGTTTGCCAAACGGAAGCCGGTAGGGTCGGCACCGCCCGCCGCTCAAGCCCTGAGGGAATGCACTTGTGATTCGTGGGCGCGATTGGATAGGATGGACAGCATGAGGGCGGAAAAACAAAACGCCACATCGCTCGTTTGTATTCTCATCGCACTGGCGCTCGCCTGGTCGAGTCGCGCGACTGAGCCACCGACGACGCAACCAGCCTCCAGCCCGGCGGTCGCGGAGGGGCCTGCCAGAGGAGAGATAGCACGCTGGCTGCGTAGCCCGCCGCCGGATGCACCACAACCGAAGCTCGAGTGCACGCGGCCGAAGATCGAGGGCTTGAGCACCGTCGCCGGTGACACGCTCGAATGGAGTTGGGAGATCGCGAACGCCGGGACGGCGGAGCTGCGACTGTGGCTCACGGCGCGGTGGGACGACGGGGCCGTGTTGCAGGGACCGCGCTGGCGGGTCATACCGCCGGGCGAACGCGCGACGATTGCCGTGTCGTACGCGGCGCCGCCAGAGCACTGCGGAACGCTGAACGTCTGGTGGAGCGCGTCGACGAACGATGCCGCCACGCGCGTCTTGGACCTGCGTGCGGTGGCGGAAGTGCGGCCACGCGGGTCGGTGGAGGAGCACGAGGCGACGTACGGCCCGTGCGGCGACGTGGAACGCTGGCTGGCACCGCCGCCCGACACGGCCCCGCAGCCGCGGCTCGTCTGCGCGCAGACCACAGCGGATCTCGGGGATGTCTGGCCGGGCACGGGGCTCAAGCCCGCGTGGACGTTTGAGAACGTCGGCGCGGCACCGCTGCGCATCCTGCTGCAGGTGGATTGCTGCACCGGGGTCAAGCCAGGCACGCTGATCATCGCGCCCGGGCAGCGCACGACGGCGGCGGCGTGTTTCGTGTGCCGACGGCCCGGCGAGATTTCGCGCAAGGCCAAGGCGCGGATCAACGACGCCACGCAGCCGGAGATCACGCTGGGCCTGAAGGCCGTACACCACGAGGCCCTGCGCATGGCCGCCGAGGGCCGGCCGAGCCGCGGCGTCAGCTTTGACAAAGTGCCGCGCGACGCGGGTCCGCAAACCAAGACCATGCTGCTGACGCGGGGGGACGGCGGACCGTTGTGCCCGCGCGTGCGCAAGATCACATCGGACGAGGAGTCGCGTACTCCGCCGCCAAACGTCACGGCCGAGCTGCGTGAACTCGAGCCCGGCCAGCGCTACGAGCTGGACGTCACCGTGAGCCCGCCGTGGCCCGAAGACAAACAGTGGGCACATGCCACGGTAGAACTCGAGACGGGCGTCCCCGAAGATCCAACAGCCAAAGTGTCGGTGGGAGTGGGGGGCGAGACCCCGTAGGCCCCGCGCGGCGGCGAACGTGGGAACGTGAGCATGTGGGAACGGCAGCGGGACGGCCGACTCGGGGGTCGGCCGCTACGCGTCGGCTACGGGGGCCGACGCTACTTCTGAGGCGGCGTCCGCCGCAGTACCGCGCGCTGGACTGTGTTCGGCACGCGAGCCTGCACGGCGGGCGTGTCGTTCTGGCCGCCGGTCGGCGTCGGTTCACCGGAGAAGGCCGTGATTTCGACCGTGATGCGTTCGTCCGGCGTGCCGCGGCCTTCGAGCCGTTCGACCGTGTGCAGCGTGGTGCCCTCGATCTCGAACGCGCCGTAAAACGCGTCGCCGAGGAGGACTTGCGGCAGGACGATCGAGTTGCCCTCATCCACCGCGTACTGGCCGTGGGCGGCGTCCTGCACGATCAGCACGTAGGGCCGCTCCTGTCGCTGCTCGCCTTCGCCGTAGACGATGGTCCAGGTGTAGCGGTCGGACTCGGCGAGCGGGGCGATGTGCAGCTCCATGTGAAACGGTCGCGGCGGACGGCCGGGGGCGAGCAGCTCCGCGGCGCCGGCCCAGTCGCCGACCCACGCGGCCGGCAGTGTCGCGGGCGCGGACGACGTGGCGGGGGCGGTGGTCGGCTGCGACGTGGCGGGCTGCAACGCGGCCGGTTGCGAAGTCGCGGGGCGATCCTGGGCGACGAGAAGCACGAGCAAGCCCATCAGCACTCCTCCCCCAACGAGAGGGAGTGCGGGGAGAGGGTACGGCGCCCAGCACTTCACCCCTCCCCCTCTCAGGGGGAGGGTAGGGAGAGGGTACGGCGCGCGGCGATTCGATCCTCCCCCCACCGCCACTTCGGATGTGCGGGGAGTAACTTCCTGCGTTCTCGGAGTGATGGGCACGCAGCGGCGAAGCAAGGTTGAGACCCTCACGATTCACACCTCCAGAAGTACAAGCCGTCCGCCTCACGCCGCGGCTGCCGCGTGAGCCTACCGCCGGAAATGCCGGCGCAGCTCGGATGCGTACGTGCGTCCCAGTCCGGCGGCATTGTCGGCGAGCCACGCACTCAAACGCGTCGGGCACGTCGGGGCCGACGCCGACACGAGCAGATTCGCCCTGAGGCCGGCCAGCTCGTCATGCGTTAGCAGGACGTCGCCGACCGCCCAGCCGACGACGCGCGCGACCGCGAGCGCGAGCCACGGCGGGACATGCACAGTGCGGGCGCGACTGCCGATCGTCCGCGCGATGAGCCGCACGAGCGCTTCGAAAGTGAACACTTCCGGTCCGACCGCGTCAAGCACGACGTTGTCGCTGCGTCCGCCGGCGTCCACCGCGAGGGCCGCGAGGTCCTCGACGTACACCGGCTGAAGTCGGTAATCGCCGCGGCCGGGAATTGCGAACACGGGGCTCGTGCGCAGCAGCCACGCGATGTTGTTGATCAGAATGTCCTCGCGGCCGAAGACGACCGTCGGGCGGATGATCGCGTGCGACAGGCGGCTCTGCTGGATAAAGTCCTCCAGCTCGGCCTTGCCGCGGAAATACGGCAACGACGAAGCGAGCGTCGGGTTCGTGATGCTGATATGTACGATCCGGCGAACGCCGGCGGCTTCGGCGGCGCGAACGAGCGTTTTCGTGTTCGCGATCGCCTGCGCGAAGGTCGTCGCGCCATGAGCGAAGCGGACCCAATACGTGTTGTAGAGCCTCGCCGCTCCGGCGAGTCGCGCCGTGAGTTCGTCCGGCCGGTCGAAGCCGAACGGCGCGACGCGCACGCGGGCGCCGAAGGGGTTGGGGCGTTCGGGATGGCCGGTGAGCGTCAGCACGTCGCGCCCGCGTTCAAGCAATTGCGCAGCGATGTACCGTCCGGTGTAGCCGAACGCCCCCGTGACCACGTCGAATTCGCACGACGCCGGCATGTTGCATCTCCGGTCGCAAGACCGATGTCATCATATATGCCAGAAGTTTTCGTTGCTTTTGAAAATTAAGAAAACACAGCCGATGCTGCCCCACCGGTCGTCTTTGTACCCGGTCCGCTGACTACCCAATCGGCGGTGCGCTGAAGGAACAGAACCTCGAGCACCAGCGAGCGGGTTTCCGCAGCGAGAGCCACCACGGCCAGAAAAGGGCCCTCGCTCGCGCTTCGGGCTCGGATGCGATGACGCTGGTTCCACACGGAGCGAAGCCGGAGCTTCGCTCTACCGGGCCGGGTTCGGGCATCGGTGCCGCGCCTCTGGCTGAATGCTGACCGCTGATCGCTGAGTGCTTCCAGTCCAGCTTAGAGCTTATGGCTGACGGCCTCCGCCTACCGCTTGATCGACCGCAGGAACTCCTGCACCTCCGGAATGCCACCCTGGTAGCAGAGGTACCCGTTGTACGGCTCGCGGTCCGTGATCTCGTCGCTCACCGGCGTCAGCATCAGGCGCTGCACCTCGGCGCGGTCGTCCGTCTGGCCGAGCACCCAGCAGAGCTTCATGTACGCCACCTCGGGCAGCATGTTGCTCGCCGGCACAATGCCCAGCGTCATCAGGTCGCGGCCGGTGTCGTAGACGTACATGCCGCAGTAGCCCCACAGCGTCTGCACGGTCATGTAGATGTGCACGCCGGCCTCGACCGCCCGCCGGATCGCCGGATAGAGCGGCTTGTTGATGTGGCCCAGGCCCGTGCCGGCGATGACGATTCCGCGATAGCCCTTTTCGATGATCGCGTCGACGAGGTCGGGCCGCATGTTCGGGTAGTAATAGAGGATCGTGACCTTCTCTTCGAAAGCCGTGTTGACTTTCACCTCGCGATCGGTCCGGCGACGCTTGTAGTCCTGGCGGAGCGGGATAATCTCGCGCGGCGAGATCATGGCGACGGGGATTTCGGAGAGCGTGCGGAAGGTCGAGCGATAGCTGCTGTGCATCTTGCGGACGCGCGTGCCGCGGTGCAGGAGGTTGTACTCGTCCGACGTGGGGCCGAACATGCAGACCAGCACCTCGGCGATATCGCCCTCGGCGGCGGCCTTCACGGCACATTGCAGATTGATCGCGGCGTCGGACGACGGCCGGTCGCTGGAGCGCTGGCTGCCGACCATGATGATCGGCACCGGCGTGTTCTGCACCATGAAGGTCAGGATGGCCGCGGTGTGGTGCATGGTGTCGGTGCCGTGGCCGATGACGACGCCGGCCGTGCCCGCGCGGATTTCCTCGCCGATGCGCTGGGCGAGCTTGATGTACTGCTCTGGCCCCATGTTCTCGCTGAAGACGCCGAAGAGCTTCTCGGTGCGCAGGTTGCAGATGTCGGCCAGCTCGGGGACCGAGCCGTAGAGCTCGCCGGGGCTGAACGCGGGGATGACCGCGCCGGTGCGGTAGTCGAGCCGGCTGGCGATGGTGCCGCCGGTGCCGAAGAGCATGACGTTGGGTTTCTTCGGGTCGTAGGGGAATTCCTTTTCGGGAATCTTGTAGTGGGCTTCGCGGCGGCCGTGCTCGACCATTTTGGTGATCGAGGCGGCGTGGATGCCGACGTTGTAGCCGCTGGCGAGCTTGAGCACGATGTGCTGGTCATCGGCGGTCTCGGAGCGCGGGAGGATCAGGCCGCGGAAGTTGCCGCGGGCGGACTCCAGCTCGACGTCGCTCCAGACGCCGACGTTGAAGCGTTCCAGGACGCTGCGGCCGAGGCCGCGATAGCCTTTGGTCTTGTCCGATGCGGGGGCAGCGGGTGTTGGTGCGGTGCTCATATCACGTGCATCCAGTACGTCTTTGTGCCACTGCTCCTGAGCAGTGCAGAACTCCATGTGTCCCACTGCTCTCGAACAGTGTAAGACTCACATTGTGGCACTGCTCTTGAGCAGTGAAGTTCACTCAATCGGGTCCATCCGAATCGGTACATCGTGACGTCCATCCCAGAAGCGGGCGCTCGACCACGGCCAATCGAGCGGGTGATCGACGAGCCCGCGCCGAACCGGGTTCTGATGGACGTAGTCAACGACAACCCGGAGCGGCTTGTCATGCCAGATGTTGTGGTCGAACCCGCCGCCAGCCTCCCAGAAGCGAAACACGGTGCGGGACGGGTAGCGCACGGTCAGTCGCCTGAGCCAGTCCGTCTGGTTCGTCTGTCGCAGCCACTCGTGGGCGGCCGTCGCCACCGAGTGCTTCAGGTTCGCCAGGACTCTGGCCATCGCGCAATCTGGCGGAGGCAGCAGCACCACGTGCACATGCTCCGGCATGATCACATACGCCCAGAGTTGCAGGTGCAGGTGCTGGCGCGCCGACTCCAGGGCCTGGACCACCCACTGCCGACTGCGATCACGGCTCAGCAGGGGCCAGCGATGCACGCACGAGTACGTCAAGAAGTGCGCGTGTCCGGGTTCATCCCAGGCTCGACGCGTCTTGCACGGCTTCGTCACGAACATCGGTCCACCAGAGCACTGCTCAAGAGCAGTGGCACACGACGTACTCCACATCGCGACACTGCTCTAGAGCAGTGCCACACTGGGCGGCACGTGCAGCCGGGCGTTGATCCGCTGCACGACCTGCGCGCCGGCGACGCGGCCGACGAAGTCGTCCATGATCTGCCCGCACAGGTGCCGGGCCTTCTGCTGCGGCGTGCGGAACTTGCTGCCGTCCAGCCGCGCCAGGCGATGCGAGATCGCCTCGTCCAGGTCCGCATCGCTCAGCGGCGAGAAGTTGTGCTCAGCAAACACCGCCGCCACCCGGGCGGGCCCGGTGCCACCTTCAACCTGGGTATGCTCCGCCACCAGCCGCAGCACCGGCACGACGCCCTCGCGGCTCAACATCCCGCGCGCGTGGGCCTCGAAGACCGCGAAAATCTCGTCGTCCGTCAGCGCGTCCACCGGCACGCCCGACCGCCGCAGGTGCTTGTACTGCTCCATCAGCACGACGGCGGCGAACTTCGGCCGCACCTTGAGCTGGCCCACGATCCGGTCGAACACGTCGGCCCGGCGGAGCGCGATTAGTCCCTGCACGACGTCCGCCGACAGGCCGAGCTGGCGATAGCGCGCCGCGCGGTCCCAGATGTACTCGGGCAGATGGGCGCGCAAGCGGTCGAGCCGCTCCTGCTCGATCGCCAGCGGCGGCAGGTCGGTGTCGGGGTACATGCGCTCGGCGCCGGGCAGCACGCGCTCGAAGCCGTTGGTGCCGTCCTTCAACGCCTGGCGTGTGTCGTTGGGAATGCCGATCGTGGCTTCCTTCGCGCGCAGCGCAATCTCGCTGCACGCCATCGCCGTGTCGGCCTCGCTGCCCCACACCACGACCAGCGCGTCGCCATGTTCGGCCCGCAGCTTGCGGCGCAGGTTCTTCCACTCGCGGCCGGCGAGCGTCTCGGAGGCCATGTCGGAGTGGATGATGTTCGGCAGGCTGGTGAGGCAGGCGACGACGCGGACGCGGTCGGAGAACTCCTTGGCGAAATTCGTGTGCTCCTGCGTCTGCTCGTTCAGCAGGTCGGCAAAGCCGCGCAGCACGACGCAGCGGACCACGTGACCGGCGTGCACCGCCTGCCGCAGCGGTTCGTAGTTCGTCTTCGCGACCAGCGCGGTGACTTCCTGATCGGCCCACTGGAATGTCTCGGCACGCACGCCGCGCTCCCAGAGCAACTGGCGGATGTGCAGCAGGCTGCACTGCCGGCGGGCCTCGTTGTAGATCAGGCGCGGGTTGCGCCAGATCTGCGGCGTGCCCTTGATCTCGACGCGCGTGCCGCCGGTGACGCTGACATTCACGTCCTGTCGGCCGGCGCCGTAGCCGGTGCGGACCTTGCCGGTGCTGCGGACGAGCTGGCGCAGGAGCTGGCCGACTTCGGCGGCTTCCTGCGGCGTATGCATGTCGGGCTCGGTGACGGTCTCGATCAGCGGCATGCCCAGCCGATCGGTCAGGTACACGCGATCGTGGCCGATGTCCGAGACTTCGCGGCAGGCGTCCTCTTCGATCGAGAGCTGGCGGATGCGGACGGTGCGGTCCTTGAACGGGATGACGCCGTCGACGCCGAGGATGCCGGTGCGCTGAAAGCCGGTCGGGATCGAGCCATCGAGGTACTGCTTGCGCGCGATGTGCAGTTCGCCGACCAGGTTGAGCCGCAAAAGCAGGCAGATCTCTAGGGCGATGTCGAGCGCTTCGTCGTCGATGAAGAACGGGGGCGTGTCGTCGAACTCGTAGGTGCAGACCGTATCGTGATGGATGCGGTAGTAGATGTTCTTCCTGGTCTTCTTTTCCATCAGCGCCGTGCCGTCGTACTCGCCGAGCTCGGACAGCGTCGGCCGCATGTGACGGAGGATTTCGGCGTCGTATTCCTGGCTGTAGCGCCCCGCCGGACAGCGGCAGAACAGCTTGCGGCGGGTCAGGAGCTGCTGATGGACCTCGAGGCCGACCTTCAGGCCGATGTTGAGATAGTCCGCTTCGGTCATCTGGTCGAACGGCTTGAACGACAAAGCCATGTGCGCCGAGCCTCCTTCAGGGGACAGAATCAGGATTGTACACCTTGGCGGGCTGGCGGGGCAAAGGGGGGTCCGGCGGCCCTGGCCGGTGGAAAGGTGGTTCAGCGCCGTGCGTCGGCGACTGACGCCGTGTGCGCCGGCGCGCCGCGGCGCGGCGGCGGCTCTTCCAGGATGGCGCGCACCTTGCCGGCCAGGATGCTGCGGGTGAAGGGCTTGGCCAGGAACGCCACGCCCTCCCCAAGTTGACCGTGCGTGCTCAGGAAGCTGGCCGCGTACCCGGAAATGTATAGGACCTTCATCCCGGGGCGCGTCGCCACCAGGCGCTCGGCGAGTTCGCGGCCGCTCATGCCGGGCATGACCACGTCCGAGACCAGCAGATCGATGCGACCGTCAAAGTTGTGAGCGAGTTCCAGGGCCGCCGGCGCGTGGCTCGCCGTCAGCACGGCGTAGCCCTCGGCCACAAGGATGTCGCGGATCACGGTGCGCACTTCTTCCTCATCCTCGGCCAGCAGGATCGTGGCGCCCGCCCGGCGCGCTTCATCCGGCGCTGCCCCCGGCGTCGTGGGCTCGAGACGGTCGCCGTGGCGCGGCAGGTACACCCGGAAGGTCGTACCCTGGCCGGGCACGCTGTGCACCACGATGCGCCCGCCGTGCTGCTGCACGATGCTGTGCACGGTCGCCAGCCCCAGGCCGGCGTTCTGGGCGGCATCGTGGGTCAAAAAGAACGGCTCGAAGAGGTGCGCACGCGTCTCGGCGTCCATGCCCGGGCCGGTGTCGCGCACGGCCAGGGTCACGTAACGGCCGGGGGCGACGGATTCGAGTTCGTCGGCCGCGCCGTCGTCGAGCGTGACAGACGTCGTTTCGATGGTCAGCTTGCCGCCGCGCGGCATCGCTTCGCGGGCATGCATGCTCAGGTTGGTGAGCATGAGTTCCATCTGGCCCGGGTCCGCGCGCACCAGCCCGAGCCCTGGGTCGAGAAGCGTCTCGATCTGGATGTGCTCGCCGAGCGCGGGGCGCAGCTTGCGCAGCGTGTCGCTCACGACCTGGTTCAGGCACAGGCTGCGGGGCTGCACGACCTCCCTGCGGCCCAGAGCGAGCAGTTGCCGCACGAGCTGGGCCGCCCGCTCGGTGGCACGCTTGATGCGGGCCGCGTGCTCGGCGACCGGGTGCTCCGGCGCAACGTCCGCGGCGATGATCTCGCTGTAGCCGAGGATCGCGGTCAGGACGTTGTTGAACTCGTGCGCCACGCCGCCCGCCAGTCGCCCGACCGCATCCAGCGTCTGGGACTCCCGGAGCTGCGCCTCGAGCGTCACCTCGCGCGTCACGTCGCGCTTTACGGCAACGTAGTGCGTGATCCTGCCGCTCACGTCGCGCACCGGCGAAATGGTCGCATCCTCGTGGTAGAGCGTGCCGTCCTTGCGGCGGTTCTGGAACCGGCCCGTCCAGGTCTCTCCGCGGCCGAGCGTGTCCCACAGCCCGCGGTAGAAGGCCGCATCGTGCTGACCGCTGCGGAGCAGGCTGGGGCTGCGACCGAGGACCTCCGCGCAGGTGTAGCCCGTGATGCGCTCGAAGGCCGGGTTGGCGTATTCGATGCGCCCGTCGAGGTCCGTCACGATGATCGTCTCGGCGGCTTGCTCCACGGCGGCGGCCAGGCGCAAGCGTTCGGTTTCCGAGCGCAGCCGGACGAGCGCGCTGCCGGTCTGCGCGGCGATGGTCTCCAGAGCGTGCCGGGCGCTGGGCGGAATGGATTCGAAGCGCCGCGAAACCAGGTCCAACGTCGCCATGACGCGACCTTCATGGCGGATCGGGATCATGGCGAAGGCGCTCAGCTCCGCATCCGGGATCGAGTGGTCCAGCGCGGCGACCAGCGCCGCGTAAGTCGTGTAGACCGGCTCGGCGGCCAAGGCAAGCTGTGCCCCCGGCGAGCCGGCCTCGAACCGGCGAATCTGCGCCACGAACTCAGGCGGCATACCCGTGTGGAACGCAAGCTCGAAGCCGCCGCGGAGGGAGTCGCAGAGATACACACCGCCTGCGTCCATGTCGGCCACGCGCAGCGCCGTCTCGGTGCACAGGCGCAGAGCCGTGTCCAGGTCATGGGTGCCGCACAAGGCCAGGGCCAGGTCGCGTTGCGCGCGGGCCAGCTCATCGCTCTGGCACTGCGCGGTCACGTCGCGGGCAAACAGCACGAACCCGGTGAGCACAGCGTCCTCGTCGTGCATGGGCATGACGACCGCGTGCACAAATGGCGTCTGGCCGTCGGGACGCCGCAAGGGAAAGGTCGCTTCCCACTTGCCGTCCACCATGACGGTGGCGATGGCCGCGTCCAGGCGGCGCCCGTCAACGCCCGCGACCGCGTGGATTTCGCGCAGTGTCCTGCCGACCACCGCCTCGACCGGATAGCCGAACAACTGCGCCGCCGCCGGGTTGAAGTGCAGCACGCGGTAGTCCCGGTCGACGGCGGCGATCGCGTATTCGCTGGCCGAGCGGAGAATGCCGTGCAGCGTGCTGGTCGTCTCGCGCAGCGCAGTCCGCGCCTGGTCCAACTCGGCGATTTGCCGTTCCAGCGCCAGGTTGCTGCGGCGCAGTTCGGCAGTCCGGTCCGTTACCCGCGTTTCCAACTCCGCGTGGGCTCGGCGCAGCGCACGGGTGGCCCCGTCGCGTTCGGCCACAGCCGCGGCAAGCATGAGCGCGGCCAGCGTGAAGACGGAAGTGAAGCCCAGCGCCAGTGCGAGTTGCTCCTGGAGCAGGACCCGCCCGTCACCACCGAAACCCTCGACCACTCCGGTGATCGCCGCGGCCGAGACGATCAGCGCGGTCGTGGCCGACCCGGTCGGGCCGTAACGGAACGCGGCGACGACAAAGAACGGCAGCAGCAGATACGAGTGCAGCAGGCGCGGATCGCCACCCAGCGGCAGCAAGCCAAACACGGCCCCACTGACCACCACGAGCAAACCAAGAAACGCCACCGCCTCGGGCGCGCGGCGCAGCAGCCCGGCGCGCGCCTGCGGGTGCGCGGTCCAGGTCAGCAGCATCGGCGCCACCAGCAGGACGCCCATCGCATCCCCCAGCCACCAGGACGCCGCAAGCTGGCCGAAACGCGCCCAGGGCGCAAGGCCGAAAAGACACAGCCCGCTGACACCCAGCGCGGCGCCCACCGCCGCCCCCAGCGGCGCCGCGACACACGCGAGGCTGAATACGTCGCGCACGCGATCCAGCGCCGCATGGAAATCCAGCCAGCGCCGCAGCAGCGCGGCCGCCGCGAACGCTGCCAGGGGATTGCCGATGGCAGTCGCCAGCGCGAACAGCGGCGTGACACCGGTCGATGCCGTGGCGAGGTACGCGCCCAGCGCGACGCCGGGCAGCACGCGATAGCCGCGCAAGAGCACGGCGGCCAGCGCGATGCCGGTCGGCGGCCAGACCAGCGTCACGTTGCCGTGAACGAGCCCGAACAGCAGCCCCCAGCGGGCCGCGAGGTAATACGACGTCGCGACCGTGGCCGTGAGCAGCACGAGGCGGCCGATGTTCAGCAGGCGAGTTGAGTGGTGCAGTGCCTTCATTCGGAAATCCGGCGCTCTAGGAACGTTCGCGGCCAGGAGCCGCCCGCCCGGCACCGTAAGCCATGGGCGAGAATGCCATTGCGAACCTTTCACACCCAGGCGGCCGTGCGGCGCGGCCCACGTCGCGGCACGCTGACCCGTTCCACGCATTCTTTATCGGCAGTGCATACCCACTGTGACGCCCTCCCGTCTTGAATTCGCTTTTGAAACAGCGCTTGCAGCGCAAGGCTTGCGCGATTTTCGCGCAAGAAAAGCAGCCCCCTCTTAAGCCGGAATCCAGGCGGAATGGGTCATTGGGCCGCACCCGCCCTACCCGGCTGCAGCCAGGGCATCAGGGCGCGCAGGCAGCGACCGACCTCCTCGATGGGATGCGCTTGCGCCTGCTGCGCGGCCGCGGCCAGGCGCGGCTGACCGGCGCGGTGCTCCGCCATCCACTCGTCCGCGAAGGCCCCAGACTGGATCTCCTGGAGCAGTTCACGCATCGCCGCGCGCGTCGGCTGGCCAATCACGCGCTGGCCGCGCGACACGTCGCCGTAGGCCGCGGTGCGGCTGATGGCGGCGCGCATGCCGTCGATGCCGCGCGCGTGGATCAGGTCGGCGATCAGCTTGACCTCGTGCAGGCATTCGAAGTACGCGAGCTCCGGTGCGTAGCCCGCGTCGACGAGCGTCTCGAAGCCGGCGCGGATCAGCTCCGTCAGGCCGCCACAGAGCACAGCCTGCTCGCCAAAGAGGTCGGTCTCGGCTTCGTCACGAAACGTCGTCTCAATGATCCCCGCGCGGCCGCAGCCGAGCCCGCAGGCGCAGGCGAGGGCCACGTCGCGCGTGTCGCCGGCCGGGTCCTGGTGCACGGCGATCAACGCGGGCACGCCGCCGCCCTGCTCGAACTGCTGGCGGACCATCGGGCCGATGCCCTTCGGCGCGACGAGGAACACGTTGGTGTCCGGCGTCGGAACGAGCTTGCGGAAGTGGATCGCGAAGCCGTGGGCGAAGCCGAGATACAGCCCGCGCCGGCCGAGCGGCGCGATGTCCTGCGCGTACACGTCCGGCTGGCGCTCGTCGGGAATGAGCATGAGCACTACGTCGGCACGGCGGAGAGCATCGGCGACGGCACACACGGTGAGGCCGGCTTGCTCGGCGGTGGTCCGCGATGGGCTGCCGGGCCGCAAGCCGACGATCACGTCGCAACCGCTGTCGCGCAGGTTGAGGGCTTGCGCCCGGCCCTGCGAGCCGAAGCCCAGCACGGCGATACGCCGGTTCGTCAGCGCTGCGGTGCGGACATCCTGTTCGCGCCAGACCTTCACGGGACACCTCGCTCTCGCCGGCCGTCGCGGCTGTACAATTCACGCGCCCGCGGCGCGGCCGGCAGGCGCGTATGCTACCGCGACCAACCCAGCTGCGGCGAATGTCGTATAGCGGATAGGAGATCAACGCGGTGCGGGCTGCGAACGACATGGCGACAGAAGTGCAGGTCGTGGAGAGCGGCGCGCCCCCCACGTCGCTGCCGCGTCTGCTGACGTTGCCGCTCTGGGGGCTGGTCCGACCCCGCGCCGCAGCGGCGAGTCTGGCAACCATTTCACCACCGGCATGGGCCGCACTGCTGGCGCTCAGCCTGTGCGCATACGCTGCCGTGTTGATCGGACTCATGCTGTGGGACCAGACCATGACCGAAGTCTGGGTGCCTGCGCCGGCGAGTGCGCCGACCAGCGCCGGCGGCGGCTACCCCATCTACTGGAGCGGCTCGACCGAGCTGCGACAGCGCACGTTGGCCGAGGTATGGGCGGGGTGGCGTGCCGAAGCCCTGGCCGGCTGGTGCGGTCCGGCGGAGTTGACGCTTGCACTGGTGGTGACGCTGGGAATGGTGCTGATCGCGCTCCTGGCATGGCTGAATCTGCCATTCGTGCATCGCAGTGGGTCGGTGGGGTGGTCGTACAAGCGCGTGCTTCGGGCGATGGCGGGCGTGTTCTGGCCACTGACCGGCCTCACGTTTGTGTGCGGCGCGGTCTTCGTCTTCCGAGAGCATGCGAGCTATGGCAGCGCCCATTCCGCTGCAATGCTGGCGGAGCCAGGCGTAGTCCTGATGGTGCTGATTTCCGCGGCGGTCTGGCCGCTGGTGTGGTGGCTGTGCGGCGCGGTGCGCGGCATCGAGGTTTTGGCGCCCGACTTGTCCTTGCCGCCGCGCTGCGAGGGCTGCGGGTACGATCTGACGCATCGGGCGGCGGACGGTCTATGCACCGAGTGCGGGCTTCCGCAGGTGGAGTCGCTGGATCCACGGCGCAACCGGCCCGGCAGCGCGTGGTCGCAGCACAAGTGTCTGGCGAGCTGGATGGCTACGGCGGTTGCAAGCCTGCTGCGCCCCCGGGAGTTCTATCGGGCCGCGCGGCTGCGCGCGCCGCTCCGGGCGGACTCCGGTTTTGCCACGCTGAATCTGGTGCTGATCGCGTGCGCGGCGCTGCTGTGGGCGGGACTCGCCACGCAGATCATGTCGCTGCGTCATGGACCGCTGCCCGATGACTTTCCCGTGTTTCTCGCGGCGCTCATCGCGCTCGGCACGTTCGGTTGCTGGCTGGGGCATCGTGTGATCGCCGCGGTCGTCGTATCGTGGTGGCTGGCGCGCGTCGCGCTGCCGGATTTCCGCTGGGCAACGAAGGCCATCGAGTACGAATCGAGCTACTTGTGGGTCTTCTGCGTCTTCTGGGGGCTGATGCTCAGCAGCCTCCTGGCATTCGAGACGTGGATCTCACGGCTGATAGGCTTCGCCGGGTTCCTTCCGGCCGGCGAGTTTCTCGCCATCGTCGGCGGCACGCTGCTGCTGGCTGTGATCTGGCTTATCCGCTACACCATCGCCTACCGCGCGATCCGCTGGAGCAACTTCTGAGTCGTCCCGCACCGAGGAGCACGACCATGGCACGCAAAGGGAAACGCCGGCGGGCTGTGCCGCACGAGTTTCAGCGCCGCACCGAGCCGGGCGCCCCGCCCGGAACGCTGATCCCCGACCCCGACGCGCCGCGGTGCGAAATCCACGTGATGGCGTACGGCGCCGAGGGCTACGAGGAAAAGCCGCTCACCAGCCTCGCCGACCTCCCCAAGCTGCTCGAAAAATGGCCGGTCACCTGGGTGAATGTCGATGGCGTGGGCGACGCCGCCCTGGTCAGCGAGTTGGGCCGGCTCTTTCAGCTCCACCGGCTGGCGCTGGAAGACGTGCTGCACGTCCACCAGCGGGCCAAGGCCGAGTCGTACGGCAGCTACTACTTCATCGTCGCCCGCATGCCCGTACCGCAGCACCCGTGGCAGACCGAGCAGATCAGCTTCTTCTTCGGCGAGAAGTTCGTCCTGACATTCCAGGAGCGGCCGGGCGGCGATTGCCTGGACGCGGTGCGTATCCGCATCCGCACCGGCTGGGGCCGGTCGCGGGCGGCGCGGCCCGACTACCTCGTGTACGCCCTGCTCGACTCGATCGTGGACCACTTCTTCCCGCTGATCGAGGAATGCGGCGAGCAGCTCGATGACCTGGAGGGCGACGTGTCCGGGGGACCCGTGCCGGACATCATGGCCCGCGTGCACCACATCAAGCGGCACCTGCTGACCGTCCGGCGGATCATCTGGCCGCTGCGTGACGCCGTGAACACGCTGTTGCGTGACGCCACACCGCTAATCTCGGACGATACGCGCCTCTACCTGCGCGACGTGCATGACCACACGATCCAGATTCTCGACCTGGTCGAGAGCTACCGCGACATCTCGTCAGGCATCACGGAAATTTACCTTTCGAACGTCAGCCAGCGGACGAACGAGATCGTCAAGGTGCTCACGATCATCTCGACGATCTTCATCCCGCTGACCTTCATCGCCGGCGTGTACGGCATGAATTTCGACCCCGGCGCGTCGCCATGGAACATGCCGGAGCTGCGCTGGTACTGGGGCTACCCGATCGCGTGGCTGCTGATGGCGGGGGCCGCGGGCGTGATGGTCTATTTCTTCTATCGTCGTGGATGGGTCTGGAACCGGCCGCCGCGCAGCCTGCCCGAGGAGCCGGAGTGACGGCTATTCGACGAGGAGCTGCTTGAGTTCGGCGACGTGCTCGGACTCGACGACGATCTGCGAGCGGATGAACTCCTCGAGCGGGATGTCGCCCTCGATCCGGCGGAGGGCGTCCTGGTAGGCTTCGAGCGCGGCTTCCTCGAACGTCAGCGCAGTTTCGAGTGCCTCCTTCGCGTCCACCGATGGCGGGCCGAGCGAGAGGTTCAGCTCCAGCGCGGGCACGGCCCCCAGGGCGCGGATCTTGTGCGCGATGACCTCCGCATGCTCGATCGTCTCGTCGAAGCCCTTCTTCAGCACCGGTCCGACGACGAGGTAGTTCACGCCGCGCACGGCATGCGACAGGTGCAGATACCGCAACGCGGCCTCGACCTCCTCGGCGAACAGGCGATTCAGTTCCTGGACGACCTCGTTGCGCGACAGGCTGCTCACTGGCTGGTCCCCTTCTCCGCCGCCGGGCGGACGTTCTGGTCGAGACACTCCGTATCGCAGACCGGGCAGGCCGCCGGGTCGCAGGCGCAGGTGGCGTCGAAGGCGCGCCATTCGGCCACCAGTTCGCGCCCCCGGCCGGCCGTGGTATCGACGAACCGCAGGAACGCGAGCATGCGCTGGGCGGTCTCGTTGCTGACGAGGTGTTCGAGCTTGCAGGCGTCGATCTCGGCCTGGTCGTCGCGCACGCCGAGCACTTCGCTGAGCAGGCGCTGCATCAAGTGCCGCTTGGTCTTGATCGCGGCGACCAGGGCCTGCCCAGACTCGGACAGGCGCAGATGGCGGTTTTCATCCTGCTCGACGAGGCCGGCCTTCTTCAGCGGGCCAAGCGAGATGGAGACGCTGCCGCGCGTGATGCTCAGCGCGCGGGCGACATCGGACACACGGGCATAGCCCAGCTTGCCGACCAGGTCGTCGATCGCCATCAGGTGATGGGCGGCGCTGTGCGTGATGACGTTCTGATCGAAGGCCTTCCAGGTTTCCACGCGCGGGCTCCGGGGCGAGCGGGTAGCGCTCACCTGCCTGGATTATACGGCCGGCGGACGCGGCGGGCAGCGCTTAGCCTTCGGCCTTCAGCCGCTCGGCCTTCTCGGCGGCCATCTCGATGCTGCCGACGTACATGAACGCCTGCTCGGGCAGGTGGTCCCACTTGCCGTCGCAGAGCTCCTGGAAGCTGCGCAGCGTGTCGGTGATCTTCGTGTAGTTGCCCGGAAAACCGGTGAACTGCTCAGCGACGAAGAACGGCTGGCTGAAGAAACGCTCGATCTTGCGGGCGCGCGAGACGATCAGCTTGTCCTCTTCGCTGAGCTCCTCGACGCCCAGGATCGCGATGATGTCCTGCAGGCTGCGGTAGCGCTGCAGGATTTCCTGCACGCGGCGGGCGATCGCGTAGTGCTCCGCACCGACGACGATGGGGTCCAGGGCGCGGCTGCTGGAGGCCAGCGGGTCAATCGCGGGATAGATGCCTTTCTCGGAGATGCCGCGTTCGAGCACGATGAACGCGTCGAGGTGCGTGAACGTGGTCGCCGGCGCGGGGTCGGTCAGGTCGTCGGCCGGCACGTACACGGCCTGCACGCTCGTGACGGCGCCCTTGCGCGTCGACGTGATCCGCTCTTGCAGCTCGCCCATCTCGGTGCCCAGCGTGGGCTGGTAGCCGACGGCCGACGGCATGCGGCCCAGGAGCGCCGAGACCTCCGAGCCAGCCTGCGAGAAGCGGAAGATGTTATCCACGAACAGCAGCGTGTCGGCGCCGCTCTCATCCCGGAAATACTCGGCCATCGTCAGGGCCGACAGCGCCGCCCGCAGACGCGAGCCCGGCGGCTCGTTCATCTGACCGAACACCATCGCGGTCTGGTCGATGACCGACTTGCCGGTGGTGCCGATCTTGGCTTCCTGCATTTCGAGCCACAGATCGTTGCCCTCGCGGGTGCGCTCGCCGACGCCGGCGAACACGGAATAGCCGCCGTGCTGGGTGGCGATGCGGGCGATGAGTTCCTGAATCACCACCGTCTTGCCGAGGCCGGCGCCGCCGAAGAGGCCGATCTTGCCGCCGCGGACGAAGGGCACGAGCAGGTCGATGACTTTGATGCCGGTCTCGAACTGCTCGGTCTTGGGCGTCAGGTCGGCGAATTCAGGCGGCTCGCGGTGGATGGGGTCGCGGCGGTCCGCCTGCACCGGGCCGCGGCCGTCGACCGGCTCGCCGACCAGGTTAAACACGCGGCCCAGCGTGGCGGACCCGACCGGCACGGTGATGGACTGGCCAGTGTCGAGCACGTCCATGCCGCGCACGAGGCCGTCGGTGGAGCCGAGCGCGACGGCGCGGACCTTCCCGCCGCCGAGGTGCTGGGCGACCTCGCACCAGAGCGTCTGCTCGACGCCGGTGAGCTTGTTCTGCACCTGAATCTGGAGGCCGTTGTAGATCCGCGGCAACTTGTCCGGGCTGAACTCCGCATCGAGCGTGGAGCCGATGACCTGAACGATCTTGCCGATGTTCTTGCCGTTACCTGCCATGACTGACTCCCGAACTACGAGAGATTAGTTGCTACTGGACCGCGTTAGCGCCACCGACGATATCCGCCAGCTCCGTCGTGATCTGCGATTGGCGCGCCCGGTTGTACTGACGCGTCAGGAAGCGGAGCATGTCACCGGCAGCGTCCGTCGCCGCCTTCATCGCGACCATCCGCGCGACCTGCTCGCTGACGATCGCATCGTTGAAACACTGGAACAGCCGGATCTTCACCGCTTCCGGAATCAGGCGGGCCAGCAACTGCTCCGGCGGCGGTGAGAACTCAAACTGCGGACGGACGCGCGGCTCCGCGGCAGTGGCCTGCGGCGGCTCGATCGGCAGCAGTTGCACACACGCCGGGCGCTGTACGCCGACACTGTGAAACTGCATGTAGACGATGTCGACCCGCGCGATCTCATTCTGGCGGTAGAGCGTCATGTAGCGCTCGGCCATTTCGCTGACGCGGCTGAACGCGATCTTGTCCTCGATGTCGGTGATCTTCAGACTGACCGGGACGTTCAGGAAGCGCAGGTAGTTCAGGCCTTTCTTGCCGACAACCTCCATCTCCGGCTGGAAGCCGCCTGCGCTGAGTTCGCGGCGGGCTTCGAGCATCCGCCGTAGCACGCCGGCGTTGTACGAGCCGCACAGGCCGCGGTTGGCGGTGATGACGAGCAGGAGGCTGCGCGGCCCGGCGTCGTTGGGACGCAGTAGCGGGTGATCCGTGGCCTCCTGCCCGCCGAGCGTCTGGATCATCTCGGTGATCCGCCGCGTATACGGCTGCGATGCGACGGCGCGTTGCATGCACTTCTGGAAACGCGCCGTGGCGATGAGCTGCATCGTCTGCGTGATCTTGCGGATGTTTCGCACCGCCCGGCGGCGTTTCACGATGGCGCGGGCCTTAGCCATGGCGGCCTCCTGCCAAGCCGGCGGCGGCGCGCCCCGCCCCAGCCTCCCGGCCGCATAGCGGCCAACGGTGGTTGCCAGAGGCGTAGCCCCTGGGCCCCGCCGCCCGCCAGTCCTTGCCCCGCCCCCACGGAGCGGACGGATGCGAGGACGCCGCGATCGGACGACCGGACTTTGCCTGCCTCATGCTCACTTCTTGCTCTCACCCGCGCGGGTCACGAACTGCCGCTTGAAATTCCCGACCAACTCCTTCAACCGGGCATCCAGCTCGTCCGAGAGCTTCCGCTCCTTCTTGAGTTGCTCGACCACCTCGGGAAACTCATCGTGATAGTGCCGCAACAACTGCTCCTCGAACAAGTGCACCTGATCGAGCGGCACATCGTCCAGGAAGCCCCGCGCGCCGGCGTGGATCGCCAAAATCTGGCTCCACACGTCCATCGGCTGGTACTGCGGCTGCTTCAGCAGCTCCACCATGCGGCGCCCGCGATCGAGTTGCCGCTGCGTCGCCGGATCCAGCTCCGTGCCGAGCTGGGCAAACGCCTCCAGCTCGCGGAACGCCGCCAGGTCCAGCCGCAACGAGCCGGCGATCTTCTTCATCGCGGGCACCTGGGCATTGCCGCCCACGCGGCTGACCGAAATGCCGACGTTGATCGCGGGCCGCACGCCGGCAAAGAACAGGTCAGGCTCCAGGTAAATCTGTCCGTCGGTGATCGAGATCACGTTCGTCGGGATGTACGCGGACACTTCGCCTTCGAGCGTCTCAATGACCGGCAGCGCCGTCAGGCTGCCGCCGGACTTCTTCAGCTTGCGAATCTCGTGCTGATCCTTGTCGGGCAGCGCGGCGAAATCGTGATCCAGGGCATGCTGGTCCTGCAGCCCCTTGTAGACCTTGCCGTTCACGCCGGTCTCCACATCCGCCGGCGCGCCCTTTTTCACGATGACGCGCAGCTCGGCCATCTTGCAGGAGCGCTCCAGCAGACGGCTGTGCAGGTAGAACACGTCGCCCGGGTACGCCTCGCGGCCCGGCGGCCGGCGGAGCAGCAGTGACAACTGCCGGTACGCCGCCGCCTGCTTCGACAGGTCGTCGTAGATGCACAGCGTGTCGCGGCCGTGCTCGTACATGAAGTACTCGGCCATCGCACAGCCCGCGTACGGCGCGATGTACTGCAACGGCGCCGGGTCGGACGAGCCCGCCGTCACCACGATCGAGTAGTCCATCGCGCCGTGCTTGCGCAGGATCTCGACCAGGCCGGCGACCGTCGATTCCTTCTGCCCGATGGCGACGTACACGCAGATCACGTCGCCGCCCTTCTGGTTGATGATCGTGTCGATCGCGATCGCGGTCTTGCCGGTCTTGCGATCGCCGATGATCAGCTCGCGCTGCCCGCGGCCGATCGGGATCATGCTGTCGATCGCCTTGATGCCGGTCTGCAGCGGCACCTTCACCGGCTGCCGCTCGGCGATGCCGGGGGCGATGATTTCCAGCGGTCGGCGGACCTCGGACTGTACCGGGCCGCGGCCGTCCAGCGGTCGGCCCAGCGGATCGACCACGCGGCCGATCAACGCGTCGCCGACTGGCACGCTCAGCAGGCGCCCGGTCGTGCGGACCTCCTGGCCTTCCTTCACGTCCAGGAAGTCGCCGAGCACTACGGCCCCGATCGAGTTCTCCTCAAGGTTGAACACGAGCCCGACCGCGCCCTGCTCGAACTCGAGCATCTCGCCGGCCATCGCGCTCGACAGCCCGAAGATGCGGGCCACGCCGTCGCCGACCTCCAGCACGCGCCCCACCTCGGCCACGTCGAGCTCGGCCCGGTAGCGGCTGATCTCTTCCTTGATGACACTGGCGATTTCGTCTGCCTTGAACTTCATCTGTGTCTCTCCGCCAACAGGTTGGCGTTCAGCGTGCACGCCGGCCTACGTCGTCGCGGCGGCGCGGTTGGTCCGCTCCAGCAGCCGCCGGCGCGCCATGCTCAGGTGCCGCCGGAGCGAATGGTCGTAGCGGTGGTCGCCGATCCGCAGCACCAGTCCGCCGATGACCTCGGGATCGACGATGTACTGCACGAGCGGCTTGCGGCCGGAGAGCTGCGCGGCCAGGCGCTCGATTTCCGCGCGCTGCGCCGCGTCGAGCTCGACCGCGCTGGTCGCCTGCACCTCGATCTGCCCGCGCGCGTCCTCGAGGCGCAGCACGTAGGCCCGCCAGAGCGCGTGGATCAGCTCCAGCCGGCCGTGCCGGTTCATTACCTGCAGCGTGTCGAGCACCAGGTCGCGCAGCCGGCCACGAAACATGCGCTCCAGGCTCTGCTCGCGCTCGTCGTCATCCACGGCCGCGGACGCGATGAACGTGGCGAAACTGCGGTCCCGCTCAACCAGCCGGACCAATTCGGCCAGCTCGTCGCGCACGTCATCGAGCACGTTCTGCTCGCGGGCGAGCGCAAACAGCGCCGCGGCATACACGTCGGCAACGTCGATACCCTTTTCAACATCGTGCGCCATGCGCGCCTCGTTCATGCGGCCCGGGCCGCATCAGTTCATCCGCGGCCGCCCCGCCGCCTGCATCTCCGCGAGCGCCTCGGCCACCAGCGCCCGGTGGTCCGCCGCCGCCAGCTCCTTGCGGAGAATGCGCCCGGCCACGCGGACCGCCAGCTCCGACGCTTCGTCTTGCAGCTCCTTGCGTGCCGAGTCGGTCGCGAGCTGGATCTCCCGGCGGGCCCGCGCAACGATCTCCTCCGACTCGCGCCGGGCCTGCTCCTGGACCGCGCGGGCCGCGACTTCCGCGTCGCGCCGGCCCTCGGCGACAATCGCGCTCGCTTCAGCGCGCGCCTTTTCGAGCTGGGCCTTGTACTCCACCAGCAACCGCTCCGCCTGCTCGCGCTCATGCCGGGCGTCGGCGATCGACTTCGCGATGAACCGCTCGCGCTCCTGCAAGACCCGCAGGATCGGCTTCCACGCCGTCAGCCGCAGCACCATCAGCAGCAGGACAAAGACGATGATCGACCACACGCTCGCGCCAGGGTCGAACTGCAGCAGGGCCGGCTTATTCGCGTCCTCGCCGTGCTCGCCGCCGGGCTCCGGCGCTTCGGCCGTGACGGCGTGCCCGGCCGCGGGTGGGGTGGCGGGCGGGGACGCGTGCTGAGCCCACGCCAGCGGCGTGGCCAACATGAGCAACCCACAGGCCGCCAGAATGCACCAGTGCTTACGCATACTCGTTCCTGCCTCGCTAACGCACACCGGCCTGGCGCCTAGGCCCCCGTGGCGATCTTGCCGGCGATGCCGTTGCACACAACCAGCGCGAAGAACGTGAAGCCTTCGATCAGGGCCGCCGCGATGATCATGGCGATGAAGGCGTTGCCGCGCACTTCCGGCTGACGGGCCATGGACTCGACCGCGCAGCCGGCCAGGTGCCCGATGCCCTTGGCGGCCCCGATGCAGACCAGGCCCGCGCCGATCCCGGCGCCCAGGCCCATCAGGCCCGCATTGCTGAACAGGGGTACCGCTTCCGCGAGGATGGTGAGCATGATTGAATCTCCTAGTGCACCATGCCGTACGATGAATCGATCCGACCGGCGTTAAGCAAGCGGGACCGGGCGCCGGCTACCCATGCCCTAAATCCGTGTAGCTGTCAGCCGTCAGCTTTCAGCTCTCAGCTTCAATGCATCAATGCTCCGGCGCCACCGCCATACTGATGAAGAGTGTCGTCAGGAACACGAAAATATACGCCTGCAGAAACGCGACGAAGAGTTCGAGGCAGTTCAGGGCGACACAGCCGACCGTGCTGATCGCGCCCACGGTGTAACCCATCACGACTGACTTGGCCGTGAAGATCAGCAGCAGGATGGAGCCGAGCACGATGTGCCCGGCGACCATGTTCGCGAAGAGACGAATCATCAGCGCGAACGGCTTGATCACCGCCCCGATCAACTCGAGCAGCAGTAGTACCAGCCACATGATGACATCGAGCACGGTGAGCACAATGGCGGCGGCGACGCTGCTCCCGGGTGCAGGCTTGAATACGTGGGGTGCAAAGTTCCAAACGTACAGGGGAAACGCAACCAGAACTGCAAGCGCCGGCGACATCCCCGCGCGGCGATTGTGATGCGCGTGATCGTGCTGTTCGTCACCTTCATGGCCGTGATGCCCATACGTCCCGGCGACAAGGCTGCGATAGACTTCCTGCACGCCGCTGCCATGGATCATCAGGAACGCACAGAGCGCGAGTCCCCCGGTGATCGCCAGGTTGCCCGTCGCCGTGCCGCCGATGTTCTGCAGCTTGCCTCCGGACGCGAACCGAATGATGTCCGCCAGGGGAATCAGGCCCAGCAGATTGCAGAACAGAATGAAGAAAAACAGCGTCCAGAGGAACGGCATGAACCGGTCCGTGCGGTGTTTCAGAACCGGACGCGCCACTTCCTCGCGGATGAACTGCAACAGCGCCTCGAACAGATTCATGAGCGAGCCGCGCGGCGGGTTCGGCACCGCGCCGCCGCCCGCGTAGGCCCGCGCCAACCACGGGAAGATCAGCAAGCACAACAGCGCCGCTACCAGCGTCATCAGCAGTTGATTGGTGAAGTAGAACTCGTGACTCAGCGGAAAGCCGAGCAACGGAATCTCGTTGGCGCCGAAGTCGAGGTTCGTCGGCAGCAACTGGAAAAAGCGGTGCGGCAGGACGTGGTCGACCGGATCGTGGGCAGCCAGCGTCAACACGGGCGTGTCACTCCGCGTGCGGGGGATGCGGGGCGTAAACGCGGCGGACAATAGTAACGATCAGGACCGTCTCCGCCACTAACAGCAAGAGATATATCGCCAGAATGCACGCCAGGAATGGCGTCAGCGGCGGTTCGACGAACGCTTCGTAGCCGATGGCGAGCGCACCCGTGACCAGGAGACGGATAGCCGTCGCGCCAAACGCGGTCATTGGTGCGTGCTGTGGCCAGTACGTCGCCACTACGCCCAGCGGGATGGCAGCCAGCACGCCGCCGACCAGGCAGATTACCGCCGCCGCATACAGCGTCGCCACGCCGGGTGGTCCCCAGCGCTCGGCCACCGGGCCGCGTCCGAGGCCGACGGCGAGCACGACGACCGCCGTCAGCACGACGATCTGTAAGAGCGTGTATTTCATAGCACTTACAGCCCAAGCCGCTTGGACTCACGGAGCATACGATATAGCCCGAGTGCCGTGCCGAGCAGGAGCCCGCCGAGCAGGCCCCAGGGTTCCCAGCCGCGCCGCTGGTCGAGCCACCAGCCTCCATAGCCGAAAACGCCCAGGTAGGCGAGGAACTCGAGGACGAGAGCATACATCCGCAGCCAGCCGACCGGCAATCGTCCGTCCGGGTGGTCCTGCTCATCGCCGGATTCAGACCGCTTGGCCGACATCGCTGACCGCGGGCTCCCGAGGTGCAAGCGGGCGGCTATACCCACAACGCCGCCCTCGGCACATGACGCCCAACGGGGCGCTTCCGATTCGTTGGTCCCTAAGTCTATGCGCGATCCGTGCCCCCGACAACGCCGAAAACATTGCTCACGCGCCGCCCGCGCGACAGCGCAATTCTCGCCGCTCCACCGCTGCTCGACGCGCCGTTCCGGCGTACTCGGACGGCCGGCGGGGGTCGGGTCGCCACTTGGAAAAACTCCCCGACTGGGGTACAACGATCCGTGTTCGCGCGCGACGACACCATCTGACAACGATGCGGATCGTGCATGGCGACTGAACCGACATCCGGGCATCCGCGACGGATTCTCCTGATCGCGGATTCGCAGGCCGCGCCCCTCTGGCTCCCGGCGCTGCAGGATC
The DNA here is from genome assembly GCA_017999985.1 of Phycisphaerae bacterium. NCBI lineage: Bacteria > Pseudomonadati > Planctomycetota > Phycisphaerae > Phycisphaerae bacterium. The sequence goes on from JAGNKU010000005.1 coordinate 300,202, forward strand.
GTGGTGCGGTGCACGTGGCCGCCACGGTCGCCGAGGCGCTCGCTGCGCTGCACGACACACAGTTCGATATAGTCATCTGCCCCGGATCGGAACTGCTCCCGCTCAGCACCGCCGCCGCGCGCGATCAGGCCCGCACCATCCTGGACGGCATCGCGCTCGGTGTGTGCACGGTCAGTCGCGACGGGGCCTTGCTGTGGGCCAACGCCGCCCTGCACCAGTACGCGCCCGAAGCCGTCGAGGCCGTGCGGGCCACGTGTGCGGCACTGTTGCCGGACCTCGTGGCCGACACTGCGCCGCGGACGATCCAGCGCACGTTGAGTGTGGGGCAGAAGCAGTTCCTGGACCTGACCGTTTCGGCGCTGCGCGATGCCGCCGGCGTGGTGGACCGCGTGGTCGGCCTGGTGAACGACACGACCACGCTGGTGCGCATGCGGGACAAGCTCGACGCGATCGACGCCGCGGGGCGCGAGCTGGTCGCGCTGGGCGCCGACGACGCCACGCGGATGGAAGTGCCTGAGCGCCTGCAACTGCTCGAGGACCGGCTCATCCGCTACTGCCACGATCTGCTCGACTTCACGCATTTCGCGGTACGCGTGCTCGACCCGCAGACCGGGCGCCTGGACACGGTCCTCTCGGGCGGATTCTCGGAGGCCGCGCGGGCCACCAGCGTCTACGCCCGCAAGGAAGGCAACGGCATCACCGGCTACGTCGCCGCCACCGGAACGCCCTACATCTGCCCCGACATCACGCACGACCCGCTCTATCTGCCCGGTCTCGAATGCGCCCGCTCGTCGCTGACCGTGCCGCTGCGACTCAACGAGCGGATCGTCGGCGTGCTGAACATCGAATCCGACCAGCCCGCCGCGTTCACCGACGAGGATCGCCAGGTCGCCGAGATCTTTGGCCGCTACATCGCGACGGCCCTGCAGATGCTGAAGCTGCTGGTGGTGGAGCGCAGCGAGACCACGGGGCAACTGGCCGCCGACGTGCGCTCCGAGCTGGCTCAGCCGCTCGACGACATCGTCGCCGAAGCCACGCACCTGCTCGCCCAGCGCCCCGACGCGGACGAGACGCAGCGGCGGCTGCGCGCCATCCTGGGCCACGTGGACCGCGTGAAGGAGACGCTGCAAGGCATCGCGACGCCGCCGGCCATCCGCGGCCTGACGCCCGAAAGCGGCGAACGCCGCCCGCTGCTCAGCGGCAAGCGCGTGCTCGTCGCCGATGATGAAGACATCATCCGCGAGACGATCGCCGACGTGCTCTCGAAGGCCGGCGCCCTGCCGGTCACGGCCCGCGACGGCGAGGAGGCGGTCGGCATGCTGCACACGCAGCACCTCGATCTCGTGCTCTCCGACATCAAGATGCCGTACAAGAACGGCTATGAAGTCTTCGCCGCTGCCAAGGCCGTGAACGCCCGCTGCCCGGTGATCCTGATCACGGGCTTCGGGTATGATCCGGAACATTCGATCGTGCGGGCCAGCCGCGAAGGTCTGGCCGGCGTGCTCTTCAAGCCCTTCAAGGTCGAGCAGTTGCTCGAGCTGATCGAGAAAGCCGTCGCCACGGATGCCGGATAGGCCGGCCTCCCCTGCCCGGTGCGCCTGCCGAAGGCCGTAATACCATGAACATCCACCTGCCAGAGCGGATTTGCACGAACGTGGACGCGACCCTCGGCCGCGAGTGGCTCGTGACCAACGGCCTGGGCGGGTTCGCCGCCGGTACGGTCGCGGGCGCGCTCACCCGGCGCTATCACGGCCTGCTGCTGGCGGCGCTGCACCCGCCGGTGGGGCGCCGCCTGCTGGTGACGAAGCTGGATGAAACCCTGCAGGTCGGCGCGCGGTCGATTCAGCTCTACACCAACATCTGGAGCACCGGCGTCGAACAGCCGGCCGGCTGCCAGCACCTGCGGCGCTTCGACCTGCTCGGGGGCGTGCCGACCTGGACGTATGTGGTCGGCGGCCTGCAACTGCTCAAGCGGATCTGGATGGAGCCCGGGCAGAATGTCACGTACGTGCGCTACGAGCTGGACCGGCAGGCGCCCCGCGTGCGCTTCGCCGCGCGCCTGCTCGTGAATGACCGGGCGTACGATCAGCTCGCGCACGGCGGCGAGGAGGCGTTCCAGGTCCAGGCCGCCGAGCATCTGCTCGAGATCCAGCCCCCCCACGCGCGCGTGCCGGTCCTGGTGCGCTGCAGTGGCGCGGGCATCGCGGATCTGCGCTGGCACGTGGAATACGGCTGGTGTCGCGGGTTTCATCTGCCGCTGGAGGCCGCACGCGGGCAGGACCACGTGGAGGACCACCTCGACCTGGCGCGCTGCGAGCTGACGCTTGACCCGGGCGCGACCGTGACGTTCACGCTGGCCGCGGCGCCGCGCGGCCGGCTTGACGAGCGCACCGCGCTGCAGCGCCGCGCCAAGCACACCCACGCGCGGCTCGCCGAGTGGTCGGCCCGCACGGGGCAGCCGGTCGAAACACTGCCGGTCCCGCTGGCGCAGCTCGTGCTCGCGGCGGACCAGTTCGTCGTGGCGCGCCAGGTGCCGCAAGCGCGTGACGGCCACACGGTCATCGCCGGCTATCCGTGGTTCACCGACTGGGGCCGCGACACCATGGTCGCACTGCCGGGATTGACGCTGGTCACCGGGCGGCCGGAGGTGGCGCGCCAGATTCTGCGCACCTGGGCCCACCACGTGGACCAGGGGCTGATCCCGAACCGCTTCGCCGACGCCGGCGATCGGCCCGAATACAACACCGCCGACGCCACGCTGTGGTACCTGTGGGCCATCGACCAGTACGTCCGCGCGACCGGCGACGTGGCCACCCTGGCCGAACTGTTCCCCGTGATGACGGACATCATCGCCTGGTACCGGCGCGGCACGCACCACAACATCCGCGTCGGCGACGACGGGCTCGTGTACGCGGCCGATCCCGGCTTCAATCTCACCTGGATGGACGCCAAGTTCTTCGACCTGCTCTTCACGCCCCGCATGGGCAAGCCGGTCGAACTCAGCGCGCTGTGGTATGACGCACTGTGCAACATGGCCCGCCTGGCGGACTTGGTGGAAGCGCCCGGCGACGAGTACATGCGCCTGGCCGACCGCACGCGCGGCTCGTTCCAGCGCTTCTGGAACGCCGAGCGTCATTGCTGCTACGACGTACTCGACGGCCCGGACGGGGCGGATCCGCGCGTGCGCCCCAACCAGATCTTCGCCGTCGCGCTCACGCATTCGCCCCTGTCGCGCGAGCAGCAGGCGGCGGTCGTCGCCACCTGCGAGCGCAAACTGCTGACGTGGTTCGGGCTGCGGACGCTCGCGCCCGACGAACCGGACTACCGGGGACGCTACACCGGCGTGCTGCGCGAGCGCGACGCCGCCTACCACCAGGGCACCGTCTGGGCCTGGCTGCTGGGGCCGTTTGTCATCGCGCATCATCGCGTGCACCACGACACCACCCGCGCCGGCCACTTGCTCGAACCGCTGCTCGGGCAGTTGTGGACGACCGGCGTCGGCTCGCTCAGCGAAGTCTTCGACGGCGACGAGCCCCACGAGCCGGACGGCTGCTTCGCCCAAGCCTGGTCGGTGGCGGAAACCTTGCGAGCCTGGTGGTTGACTCAGGGAACGGGCAGTCGCGCTTGACGGCGCGCACCCCCGGTGGCGGGGTCAATTCTTGCGCGGCGGCCGCGTGCTGATCCCCAGCTTGCGCATCTTGCGCCAGAGGGTGGTCCGGCTGAGGCCGAGCTCTTCGCAGACGGCCGCGCGGTTCCAGTGGTTGCGCCGCAGGACATCCTCGATCGTGCGACGCTCCGCGGCCTCGAGGATCGGCAACTCCGCCAGCGCCTGCGCGGAAGCAACCTGGGCCCGGGCGACCGGCCGCGTGGGCCAGGCCCCCGGCGCCTCGAACGCCGGCACTTCGTGGAACGTCTCCACGCCGCCCACGATCGTCCCCGTGCTGTCGCGCAGCGCGCGCGCCGACACGTGCAGCGTTACCGGACGATTGTGGCGGTCTAGAATGTGATGCTCCTGGCTGAGCGTGTCGCGGCCGTCGCCGAACAACTGTGTCATGGGACACTCGGCGACATTCTGGCAGACGGAGCGCCGCATGATTTCATAGCAGACGCGCCCGACCGCGTCGACCCGGTTGAAACCGGTCATGTATTCCGCGGCACGGTTGAAGCTGGTGATGACGAAATCACGGTTGATGGTCAACACCGCATCCGATACGGAGTCGAGAACGGATTGATACTGCTCCCGACTCAGAGCAGAACTGAGGCGTGGTTCACTCATCACCGCCATTCTAGCATACCGCCGGCCGGCATGTGAATGCCCCGCGCTGGCGCACCTGCGCTTTTCCGCGCGGCGCGCTTCGGATAAGCTGGCTTGGCCGCTGATTCGCCAGTGAAACACTGTTTATCGGAGACACGATGGCCCGCCCGCCAGCCACTCCACGCCGCGACCAGCGCCCGTCGCGGACGACCGCCAGCCCGGCGACCGCTCGGGGAGGGCTGATCGCCGGCGCCGTGTGCCTCGCGGTGAGCAGCGTCGCCGCGCTACTCCTGGTCATCGACCATCTCGGCGCCAGCCTGCCGGGCTGCGGCCCCGGCGGGGCGTGCGAGCAGGCCGCCAACAGCATCTGGGGCAAGCTCAAGATCGGGACATTCGACTGGCCCGTATCGCACCTCGGGCTCGCGTACTTCGCCGCCGCCCTGGTCACCTGGCTGGTCACGCGCGCGGCGTTGCCGCGACCGCTGCGCTACATCGTGCGGCTGGGAGCGCTCGCCTCACTGGGCTTCTGCGGCATTATCGTGCTAGAGCACTTGCCGTGTCCGTACTGCCTCGTGGCGCATCTGGGAAACTTCGCGTTCTGGTTGACGATGGAACTGCGCCGCACCACAGGCGCTCACCCGCGCGGCGCATTCACCGCGGCGGTCGGCAGTTTCATCGCTGCAACCGCGGTGCTCGGCATCGTGGAACACCAGTACCGGGCGGGGGTCGCCGCCCGGGGCGAACGCGACCTCGCCGACGCCACCCGGACCATCATCGAACGTTCCCACACGTCCACGCAGTCCGCGACACCCGCCACGACCCCGGTCGCGCCACCGCGAACCGGCGAGACTGCACGATCACCGCAGACACTTCCGACCACGAGCGCCCCGGTCGCGCCCCCGCCCGCGAGCACGCCGGCGGACTGGCAAAAGACACCCTTCATTGGCCGATATCCCCACGGCCCTCTCGAAGCCCCGATCCGCATCGTCCTGTTTACCGATTACCAGTGCGCGGACTGCCGGCAGATCGAGGCCCAACTCGCCACCCTCATGAAGAGTCGCACTGATCTCTGCGTCTCGGTGAAGCACTTCCCCTTCTGCAAGGAATGCAACCCCAGCGTGGAGCGCGACATGCACCCCAACGCCTGCTGGGCCGCCCGCGCCGCCGAGGCCGCCGGCATGTTGTGGGGGGCGGACGGGTTCTGGAAAGTGCATGAGTGGCTGTTCGCCCGCCGGGGCAGCTTCACCACCCGCGAAGAACTCGAGCAGGGGATCCGCGACCTCGGGTTCGAGCCTGCTGCGTTCGTCGCCATGATGACCAGCCAAGAAACGCTGAATCGCGTCCGCGCCGACGCGGAGGAAGGCAAGCGCCTGGGGCTGTTCTTCACACCCATGATCTTCATCAACGGCGTCGAGTTGAAGGGCTGGTATGTGCCAAACGCGCTAGCGCGCGCCATCACGGAAATCGCCGCGACCAACCCGCCGCCGCGCACCGCCGCCTTCGACCAGCCGCCGCTGGCGCGCGACAAGTACGTGCAGGATTGGGTCGATCAGCCAGTCCGCAACCTGCCGCCGGATGCACAGGCCTGGACCCTCGGCGCGGAGCAGCCGCGGATCGAGATCGTCCTCTGGGGCGACTACTCGGAGCCCTACACCGCCGAGTCCGACGGGATCATCCGCGCCTTCGTCGCGCAGCATACCGATGCACGGTACACCTACCGCCATTATCCATTCAACAAGGACTGCAACCCGCAGGTGAGCAATACCAGGTTCCCGTTCGCGTGTCGGGCCGCACAGGCCGCGGAGGCCGGCGGCCACCTCGGCGGCCACGACGCCTTCTGGAAGCTGCACGCCTGGCTGATGGAGCACCCGCAGCAACACACGGATGAAGCGGTCATCGCGGCGGCGACGGGCTTCGGACTGGAAGCGGAAGCGTTCAAGGCGGCGATGGACTCACCCGAAGTGCACGCCGCCGTGGCCGATGACGTCCAGGCCGGCAAGCAGTTTCCGTCGCTGCGCCACGGGACGCCCGCGGGCCTGCATTCGATCCCCTCCATCTTCATCAACGGCCGGTTCGTGCCACGCCCGCGGCTGGGAAATGAATCGGTCCTGGGTCTGATCCTCGACGCAGCGGCCGCTGAGCAGCCGGCGCCGTAGTCCGCGTCAGTGTGCCCGGAAAATCCGCGCGGTCACCCCGTCCCGCCCCACCCGGGCCCGCACCTTCCTCAGGCACTTCGGGCAGTGACCTTCATAGAGCATTCGCTCAGGGCGCCGGTAAACTCGCGCGTACACGCCACAGCACTCGAAGAGAATGCCAATGTACGGGCGCGGCGCGCCCGGCGTGTCATCCGCCGGATCGATCGGGGTGTCATAGCAGTCCAACGGCACGGACGCGGCCTCCGCTGCGCGGCTGCGCGTAGTATCGGCGGCGGTCACCCCGGCCCTTGATTCTGCCCGTCGCTTACAGCCGGCGCGCCAGCTCGACGAAACGCCGCACGGCGTCGTGGTCCTTCGCCCCCGGGCGCAGTTCAACGCCGCTGGCCACGTCAACGCCGTCGTAGTGCCCGCTGGGCACGGCCGTGCCAAGGTTGCCGGGCGTCAGTCCGCCGGCGCACCACACGGCCGGCGGACGCGCGCAGCAGGCGTGGGAGATGTCGCCCAGCCGTTCGAAACCAGGGTGCGGGCCACCCTTGGGGGCATCCAGCAGCACGACGTCGATCCGCACGCCGGCCTCGCGCGCCTGTCGCAGATACAGCGCCAGGTCGTCGCCCGACTCCGGCCTCTCGATTTCCCAGGCGCGGATGAGTCGCAGGTGCGGCCGCGCGGCCAGCAACCGCCCCAGGTACGCAACCGACTCGTGCCCGTGGATCTGTATCCACCGGCAGTGTGTCGCGTCCAGCGTGGCGAAGACTTCTTCGACCGGCGCCCCGCGAAACACGAGCACGGGCTCAACCGGCGCCGGCAGGACACCCATGATGTCGCGCACGGCGTCCACGGAAACTTGCCGCGGACTGGGCGCCAGGATGAACCCGATGAAGTCCGCTCCCGCCCGGGCGACCGCCGCCGCGTCGTCCCGATTCGTCACACCGCAGACCTTCACGGACAGCGCCATGCGCGCCTCCCGCCGATCCTTACCGGACCCGCGCCGCCCGGCGACGTGCCGCGGCTTGTTTTGTGGCCGGCTCCTACTATCGTACCAGCATGTACCTGGTCGTCATCGGCGTTCTCGCCCTGGTCCTCACGCTTTCCGGCCCGATCTACCGGGGCGTGCAGGGCACCGGCCTGACCCTGGCGGCCATCGCGGGGGCCATCGTGCTGCCGCCGCTGGTCATGCTGCTGGTCACCCGCCGCACACTGCGCGTGTTTGACGACTGCCCTGAGCAGCCCAGCCGCGGGCAGGCCGCGTACGGGCGCGGGATGGTGCTCGTGCAGGCGCTGCTGGCGCTGGGACACAGCGGCACGCTACTGGCCACCGACTGGCTGCTGCTGTGCGGGCGCGTCCCGGTGGTGGGGAAGTGGGTGCTCGTGCCCGGACTCATCGCGCTCGCTCCATTCCTGCTGTCGATCGTCCTTGTGTGGCTGGCGGCCTATCCCGCGGACCGCGCCGTGCGGCAGATCGCGCTCGAAGTGTACCTGTTCCGCGGCCGGCCCGTGCGGCCGGTCTGGTCCGTCGTCCGGTTCCTCCTCTACAACCTGCGGCACCAGGTGCTCTTCGTGCTCGTGCCCATGCTGCTGATCCTGGCCGCGAATGACGTGGTCACACGCTATCGCCACGAGTTGCAGCGGCTCACAAAACTGAATTACGCGGCGGATCTGACGGTGGGGCTGGCCGCGCTGTTCGTCGCAGTCATCACGCCGGAGATTCTCCGGCACGTGTGGGTCACGCAACGGCTGCCCAGCGGCCCCTTGCGCGACCGGCTCGAGCGACTGGCCGCGAAGCTGCGGCTGCGGTGTCGCGACATTCTGGTGTGGCGCAGCGGGGGCATGATCGTCAACGCCGCGGTGATGGGCGTGGTCGCCCCGCTCCGCTACGTGCTGATCACCGACGGCATGCTCGAACAGATGGACGACACCAAGATCGAGGCCGTCTTCGGCCACGAGGCCGGGCACGTCAAGCGCCACCACATCCTCTATTTCCTGCTCTTCGCGTTCATCACGGGCTGCATCCTCACGGTCTTCTCCGTGCGCACCCACGGGCTCGCCCACCGCGACGAACTGAGCTACCAGGCCGCGCTGACAGCCATCGCCGGCGTGCTCGCGCTCAAATGGGGCGTGCTCTTCGGCTGGATCTCCCGCCGCTTCGAACGGCAGGCCGACATGTACGGCGTGCGGACCCTCGCGGTCAGCGGCCTGCCCTGCGGCCAGCCGTGCCACCTGCACACGCCAGAGGGTAACCCCGGTCGCATCCGCGGCGACGAGCTGTGCAGCACGGCCGCGCACGTCTTTGCCGACGCGCTGCACGAGGTCGCGCTGCTCAACGGCATCCGCCCCGAGGCCCGCAGTTGGCGGCATGCGTCCATCGCCCTGCGCTCGCGCACCTTGCAGGAATACGCCCTGGAACCGCAGCGCGCCCGGCGCGCGGAGCGCGTCGTCGTGGCGGTGAAGCTCGGCATCCTGCTGGCGGCGATCGTCGGCGGCGTGTGGGCGGCCCATGACCTGCGCGTCTGGGATTCGCTGCAACGCTGGCTCCCCGGATAGCGTGGCCGAGCCCACCGCTCGATCGGACGGGGTCAGAACCACAGGCACCAACCCCCGCCGTTCCCTCCCCCCAAGAGGTGCGCTGATCAGTTCATGCTGTTCCCGTCCGGCCGCATCGGCCGCCAGTAGTTGCGGGCGATGGCAGCGAGCGTCCGCATGTGGTCAATCAGCATCTGCGTCCGCGCCGCGGCTTCCGGCTCGTCCAGCAGGCATTGCCGCAGCTCCGCCTCGACCGGCAGACCCGCCGCGATCAGGTCGCACACGTCGTCCAGATCAAGGTCGGCCTCCGCCAGCCGCAACCAGTGCCGGCGCACGTCTGGATCGAGCGCCCGATTGCCGCGAATCGCCGCGAACAGCTCCTCGCGCAACTGGTCCACCTGCGTCTGGCTGCTGTGGCAATACGTCTGCACCGGCGTGACGCGCGCCAGCCGGTAGTCACGTTCCGTCAACTCCTCGACAATCGTCGCCCGGCCGACGCCGCGCAGCAGGAGGTTGTAGTTCCCATTGGCCACCTGCTCGGACTGGTAAATCTGCCCGACGCCGATCGTCTTGTGGATCGGCGCGTGCCGCGTGAACTCCAGCGGCTCGTAACCCGGCCGCAGCAACGCCACCGAGATCATGCGCGGCCCGGCGAGCGCGTCCTTCATCATCGCCCGGTAGCGCGGCTCGAAAATGTGCAGCCGCAGAATCGTGTGCGGAAAAAGCACCACCTCCGGCAGCGGAAAAACCGGCACGATCTCCGGGATGGCCCGCGAATCGTCTGCCATGTGCAGCCTCAACCGCTCCGGCGCCGCCCGCGCGGCGCCTGCGCCAAATCATAGCCCTCCGGACGGCGTTTTGGCGAGCAACGCCGCCACGTCCGCCGCCGTCTTGAATCGCCGGCCCGCAACGTGCGTCAGGTGATAATCGAGCAGTTCGAACCACGCCCGCGGCGGACCGGTCTGCGGCGTCGTGGTGACCAGCTCCGGCGGCACGCGCCATTTCTCGACGTAGTGCGCCTCACAATCGCGGCACAGCAACCCGCCCGCGCCGGCACTAAAGAAGACGACGCGCGCCGCGCCAATCGGCCGGTGACAGCTCACACACTCCGTCAGATGCGGCGCGTACCCGATCGCCCGCAGCAGATCACTCTGAAACGCCGGCAGACACGCCGACGCCGGCCCCTCTCCCGCCAGCGCCCCCAGTGTCGCCACCAGGGCCGCGTACAGCTCCGGGTGTGGGTCCGCCTCCTCCGTCAATGCCGCGACCAGCTCGACCGCGTACAGCGCGCCATAGAGCCGCAGCAGCTCGCGCCGCACGCCCGCAAACGTGTCACGCTGCACCCAGTCCGTCAGCGTCGCGAGCTGCGCATCGCCGTGCGGCGGCACGAAGCCCACCTCGCCCCGCTCCAGCAGGTCCAGACCGGCGGAGAAGCGGGTCTTGGTGCTCCGGCGGGCGCCCTTCGCGATCAGCCGCAACAGGCCGTGCTGCGCCGCGAACAGCGTGACGATCTGCGACGTCTCCGAGAACTCGGTCAGCCGCACCACGACCGCCTCGTCCTTCAGGGGATTCATGCGCACCTCGGCTCCCGGCGTGGCCGCGCGGCCCCGCCAGCCATACAATAGCGGGCACGCGGCGGAAGGAAACGGCCCCGACGCCGGTGGCCGCCGCCGTGCCCGAGAGCGGCCGTGGATTCGCCGAGCCTGGACCAATTCGTGGGGCACTGCGTCGTGCTCGACACGCCGGGGCCGCTAGTCTACATCGGCCGGCTGGAGGCGTGCGACGAGCGTGGCTACTGGCTGACGCGGGCCGACGTGCACGACCGCGACGAGGGCCACAGCACCAAGGAACGCTACGTCAACGACGCCTGCCTGCTCGAACGCGAAGGCGCCCGGCCGATGAACCGGCGGCGCGTGTTCGTCGAGCGGACGGCCGTCATCAGCATCTCGGCGCTGGCGGACGTCATCGTCGACGGCGAGTTCACCGAATAACGAGGAAGGTGGTTGGCATGAAACTGAGCTGGCACCGGCAGACGATCCGCCCGCGGCACCGCTTCGCGACCTCGGGGTGGGGCACCGATGAGAAGGAAACGATCATCGTCGAGCTCGAACACGACGGCGTGGTCGGGCTGGGCGAGTGCGTGCCGTCGGAACTCTACGGCCAGACGCTGGAGTCCTGCGAGGCCACGCTGGCCGTCGTGCCCCAACTGCTGGGCAACGACCCCTTCGCCATCGAGCCCATCATCCAGCGCCTGATCGCGGCGTACGATTCCCAGCGCGCCACAATCGACGGCCTCGACGCGGCCCTGCACGACTGGTGCGGCAAGAAGCTGGGCGTGCCCGCGTGGCGCCTGCTCGGGTTGCCGCAGCCGCGCAAGCAAACCACGTTCACCATCGGCGTCGCCGACCGCGACCTGACCCGCGTCAAGGTGAACGAGGCCCTCGAGGCCGGCTTCGACGCGCTGAAGATCAAGGTCGGCGTCGAGGACGACCACCAGACGCTGACCTACATCCGCGAGCGCTTCAACGGGCCGCTGTTCCTGGACGCGAACATGGCCTGGACGCCGGAACAGGCCATGAAGATGATCCCCGCGCTGGCACAGTACCGCCCGACGCTGATCGAGCAGCCGCTGAAGAAAGAGGATTGGAAGCACATGGCTGAGCTGCGTAAGCTGGGCGTGGCGCCGATCTTCGCCGACGAGAGCTGCGAGCGGCCCGCGGACGTGCTGCGGCTGCAGGGCTGCGTCGACGGGATCAACATCAAGTTCAACAAGTGCGGCGGCATCCGCGAGGCGCTGCGGATGGTGACGCTGGCGCGCGCCCTGGACATGAAGATCATGCTGGGTTGCTTCGTCTGCTCGAGCCTGGCGATTGCGCCGCCGCTCACGATCTCGTCGCTGATCGACTACGCGGACCTGGATGGTGCGTTGCTGCTGGCCAAGGACCCCTTCGACGGCATCACGCGTCAGGGCGGCATCATCACGCTGAGCGAAAAGCCCGGCCTCGGCGTCTGGCCGCGCAAGTAGCCCCCCAACTGTCCGGAGCACGCCGTATGCCTCGCAACCTGCGTCGGCATCTTTTGTGGCGGCTGATCTACTTGCTGATCGTGCTGATCGGCGTCGTCGTGCTCTACTATCTCGTGCCGCGCGAAGTGCTCGACGCGCTGCGGAACACGTATTTCTCCAAAAACCCCGGCGAGTTGTGACGCGCGGTCGCACCCGGGAGGGCGAAGCTCCCGCTGAGCCGGCGCAGTGATAAGGTGATAAGGTGAAGAGGGGGCGCCGCACGGGGGAGCGCTCCTAATCAGCTTATCGCCTTATCAAATTCTCACCTTTTCACCGTCCCGGTGGCGCCATTCGCCCTCCACCAGCGTGCCGGCGGCGCGGCCGCGCACCTTCCAGCCGTCGAATGGCGTGTTGCGGCTCTTCGAGCGCATCTGCTCCGCATCCACGGTCCACTCGACCTCGGGATCGATCAGCGTCACGTCCGCCGGCTGACCGACGTTCAACGTGCCGCCGGGCACGCCGAGGAGCTGCGCCGGCCGCGTGGACATCGCCCGCACAAGCTGCGGCCAGCCGATGAGCTTCGACTCGATGAGCGCGCGGATGAACAGCGGCAACGCCGTCTCCAGTCCGATGATGCCGAACGGCGCATAGGCGAACTCGTGCTCCTTGCTCTCACGGCCGTGCGGCGCGTGGTCCGTGACCAGGCAGTCGATCGTCCCGTCGCGCACGCCTTGCAGACAGGCTTCGACGTCCGACTTGCCGCGCAGCGGCGGCTTCATCTTGTAGTTCGTGTCGAACCCGCCGCAGGCCTCGTCCGTCAGCAGCAGATGGTGCGGGCAGACCTCGGTCGTCACGCGCTGGCCGGCCTGCTTCGCCCCCCGCACAAGCTCCACCGCGCCGCGCGTCGAGACATGCGCCACGTGGTAGCGCACCCCGGCCTGCGCCGCCAGCGTCAGGTCGCGCTGCACCATCACGACCTCGGACGCCGCCGGGATGCCGGACAGACCCAGCCGCGTCGCCGTCGTGCCGCTGTGCATGCAGCCGCTGCCGGCCAGCGCCGGATCCTCGCAATGCTGGATGAACAACCGATCGAACATGCTCACGTAGCGCATCGCCCGCAGGCACACGCCGGCATCCGCGACCCCGTCGCCGTCGTCGCTGAACGCAATCGCCCCGGCGCGGACCATCAGCCCGATCTCGGCCAACTCCTTGCCCTGTCGGCCGTGCGTCAAGGCGCCAATCGGGTAAACCCGCGTGTGCGCCGACCGCGCCGCCTGCCGCAGGACGAACTCGATCGCCGAGTCGTTGTCCAGCGGTGGGTCGGTGTTCGGCATGCACGCGACCGCCGTATAGCCGCCCGCCGCGGCCGCCGCCGTCCCGGTCTCGATCGTCTCGTTCTCTTCGTAGCCCGGCTCGCGGAGGTGGACATGCATGTCGATCAGGCCGGGCGTGACGAGCAGCCCGCCCGCGTCGACCACCTCGTCCGCGGACTGCGGCGCGGACCTGCCCACGCCGGCGATCCGTCCGTCCTTGATCGCCAGATTGGTGACCTCGTCGATTTCCTGCGCGGGATCGATCACCCGCCCGCCGCGAATCAGAATGCTGTTGGCCATCGTCGTCGCCACTCGCTCAGAGCCGCTGTGCTACACCGCCGCCACGGCGTGCCGAGGTATGATACTGTCCCCCGCGGCGACGTGCAGCCGCCCGTTTCGGAGAAGCCGGAATGACACCGCCCGCCGACGTCCTTGCCGACCGCCTGCGCCGCGGACCGCTGGTGCTCGATGGCGCCATGGGGACCGAGCTGGAACGGCGCGGCGCGGGTCGGCCGGTGCCGCTCTGGTCGGCGGGGGCCCTGCTGGACGCGCCGGAGGTGGTGGCGGCTATTCACGCGGAATACGCGGCGGCGGGTGCGGACATTCTCGTCGCGAACACGTTCCGGACGAACCCGCGGGCACTGCGGGCGGCGGGCCGGCTCGCGGACGGGCCGCGGTTGAACCAGTTGGCCGTGGAGCTGGCCCGGCGGGCGGCAGGGGCGCACAACGTGATCGTGGCGGCGAGCGTCGCGCCCGTCGAGGACTGCTACTGCCCGGAGCGTGTGCCGGTGGAGTCCGAGCTGCGCGCCGAGCACCGGCAGATGGCGGCGTGGCTGGCGGCGGCCAAGCCCGATCTGATCTGGATCGAGACGATCGGCACGCTTCGCGAGGCCCGCGCGGCGGCCGAGGCGGCGTGCGCGTGCGGGCTGCCATTCGTCGCATCCTTCGTCGTGCAGGAAAGCGGAGACCTGCTGGGCGGCGAACCGCTGGCGGACGCGGTCGCGGCGATCGAGCCGCTGGGGCCGGGCGCGGTGGGGCTGAACTGCATTCCGCCGCGTGGCCTGACAAGGCTGCTACCGCGGCTGCGGGAGCTGACGGAACGGCCGGTATGTGCGTATGCGCACATCGGCAACCGCGACCCGATCCCCGGGTGGAGCTGCGCGCAGGACGCATCGCCGACGGAATACGCGGTGTACGCGGCCGGATGGCTCGCGGCGGGGGCGCAGATTGTGGGCGGCTGCTGCGGCACGACCCCGGCACACATCCGTGCTGTACGCGCGGTCGTGAATCGACGTGCCGACCGGGCCTGACCGGCTTTCGTACCGGGATTCGCCACAGAGACACCGAGGACGCACAGAGGCGGCGCGGTTCGGCCACCCGCACTTGCCCGCCGCGCCACGCCGGGACATCATCCGGCGAACTTTGTGAAGTTGGAGGAACGCCCATGACCGCGTATCGCCTCGCCCGGCTCGCAATCGCCCTGAGCATCGTGACCCTCGTCCTCTGCGGCCTCGGCGCCGGACGGGCCCCGCAACCGCCGGCGACCGCCCCTGTCGCCGATCCAGATCCGGCCCGTTTTGCCAAGGCGATCGACGAATTCGAGCGCTGGGACAGCCGCAACAGCCCGCCGGATAGTCCGGTGCTCTTCGTCGGCAGCTCCACCATCGTCGGCTGGAAGACGCACGAGAGCTTTCCGAAGCTGCCGGTGATCAATCGCGGCTTTGGCGGCGCGCATCTGTCGGACGTGCTGCACTACTTCGACCGCGTCGTGAAGCCCTACCCGGCCCGCGTGATCCTGCTCTACGCCGGCGACAACGACATCGCCGACGGCAAGACGCCGGAACGCTTGCGGGACGACTATCGCACGTTCGTGCAGCGTGTGCGCGCGCTCCTGCCGGACACGCCGGTCATTTACATCTCGATCAAGCCCAGCACGCTGCGCTGGGCCCAATGGCCGCAAATGAAGGCCGCGAACGCCCTGATCAAGGAGATGTCCGACGCAAGCCAGCATCTCTATTTCGCCGACACGGCGACGCCGACGCTCGGCGAAGACGGCACCCCGCGCAAGCAATGGCTCAAGGACGACGGCCTGCACCTGAGCGACGAAGGCTACCGCCAGTGGACAGAGATCGTCGCCCCGTTGATCGAGCAGGCGCTGAAGGCGAAGTAGCGCGCTGCAACCGACTGGACTGACTGCGGATGTGTGAAGCCCGCCGCGGCAGCTCGATAGGCGCGCCCCCTTTTCACCTTATCACTTCTTCGCGCCGCCGCCGAAGCTGTCCCAGTGCAGGACCTCGCCCAGCGCGCGCTTCGCGGGCGTCGGCGTCTCGCCGCCGTGGCCGACCGCGATCAGCGAGATGAGCTTGTATTCCGCCGGCGCGCCGCACGTCGCCAGCACCTGGGCCGCGTAGGCCTTCTTGTCGCCGGCGACCCAGCACGTCGCGAGGCCCAGCGCCGTCGCCGCGATCATGATCTGTGTCGTCGCCGCGCTGCCGTCCTCGAGGTAGTACGTCGTTGGGCGGCACAGCACGACGATGCACGCCGACGCGTCGGCGATGAACTTGCCATGGTCGGCGAGGTGGGCGAGTTGCCGCAGCTTCGCGGGCTGCGTTACGACGACAAACTCCCACGGCTGCTCATTGCGGGCAGTCGGGGCGAGCCGCCCCATGTTCACGATCTGCGAAAGCTGCTCGCGCGTCACCGTGCCGGACTTGTACTTGCGCACGCTGCGGCGTTTGGCCAGCGCTTCGAGGGCATCCATGGTGTGTATCTCCAGCCGGCCCCGGGGCGGCCGGCGTCAGGCGCTACGCACTTCGTCTTCGCGTTGGGCGGCACCGGTGTTGGCCTGCTGACACAGGAACAGCACCGCCATCCGGACCGCCAGGCCGTTCGTCACCTGGCGCAAAATGCTCGAGCTCGGCCCGTCGGCGACGTCCGCCGCCAGCTCGATGCCGCGGTTCACGGGGCCCGGGTGCATGATGAGCACGTCGGGTTTGCACTGCTTGAGCCGCTCGCGGTTCATGCCGAAGAGGCGGACGTATTCGCGGGCGGACGGGAAGCCGCTGTCGGTCATGCGCTCCTTCTGGATGCGCAGCATGTTGACGACGTCCATCTCGGGCAGCACGCCCTCGAAGTCCGACGTGACGCGGGCGCCCATGTCCTCGAACGAGCGCGGCACCAGCGTCGGCGGGCCGACCAGCGTGACCTTCGCGCCAAGCTTCTGCAGGCCGCGGAGGTCAGAACGCGCCACGCGCGAGTGCACGATGTCGCCGACGATCGCGACGTTCAGCCCGTCGATGCGGCCCTTGCGCTCACGGATCGTGAACAGGTCGAGCAGCCCCTGCGTCGGGTGCGCGTGCTGGCCGTCGCCGGCGTTGATGACGCAGCACTTCACGGCCTGCGACAGGTGCAGGGCAGCGCCGGCCGCGGGGTGGCGCAGGACCATGATGTCAACACCCATCGCCTCGATATTGCGGGCCGTGTCGAGCAGCGTCTCGCCCTTCTTGGTCGACGACACCTTCTCGGAAAAGTCGATCACGTCGGCCGACAGGCGCTGCGCCGCCAGCTCGAAGCTCATGCGCGTCCGCGTGCTGTCCTCGAAGAACATGTTGACGACGACCCGGCCGCGCAGGGCCGGCACCTTCTTCACGCTGCGGGTCGAGACCTCCTTGAAGCCTTCCGCCGTGTCGAGCACGTGCAGGATTTCTTCGCGGCTGAGGTCCGCGAGCGCCAGCAGATCCTTCCGCGTCCAGACCGGCCTGTCACTCGCCGCTGCGGTCATACAGTTGTACCTCGTCCACGCCGTCCACTTCGGCGAGCTTGACCTTCACGACATGGTGCGACTCGGTGTCGGTCCGCAGCCCGACGAAATCGGGCTGGATCGGCAGCTCGCGCCGGCCGCGATCGACCAGCACGGCCAGGCGGATCGCCTGCGGCCGGCCAAAATCCGTCAGCGCGTCGAGCGCCGCGCGGATCGAGCGACCGGTGTAGAGCACGTCATCGACCAGCACGAGCCACGTGTCGGTGATGTCAAAGTCGATCTCTGTGCCACGGACGATCGCATTCGGCCCGATCGTCGTCAGATCGTCACGGTAGAGCGTGATATCGAGCACGCCGTAGTGCGCCGGCTTCACCCCCGCTTTCTCCAGCAATGGCAGCAGGCGCTTGGCGAGTGTCTCACCGCGGCGCCGAATGCCCACGACCGCAACCGGGACGTCACTGGGCGCGGCCCCCGCAATCGCCCGGGCCAGCTTCGCCAGGGTGTCCTGAACTTCACGTTGATCCAGTAGGAGTGTCATGGCCCATAGCCTACCGGCAGGCGGCGGGCCGCAAAAGGGGGCCGCCCACCGCCGGATGCGCCGCCATTTCGCGCCGCAGCCCGCCGCGGCTATAATCGCCGCTTTGCATCGGCACGCGCCGAAACCGCTTCACACGGCGCCCAGCGCTGCAGCCGGCGAAGCGCATCCTTGCGTATCGGAGACTCGCATGAGTGACCATGGCCTGATCCCGCCGCACGGCGGAAAGCTCATCAACCTCGTCGTCGAACCCGCCCGGGCAGTCGCCTTGAAGGCGTCGGCGGAGCGGCTGCCGCGGATCCAACTCGGCGAGCGCGAGCAGTGCGACCTGGAGCTGTTGGCGATCGGGGCGCTGAGCCCGCTGACGGGATTCATGGGCGAGGCCGACTTTCACAGCGTGTGCGACACGATGAAGCTGACCAACGGACTGCCGTGGTCGGTGCCGATCCTGTGTCCGGTCGACCGGGCGACGGCGGACAAGCTGGCGATCGGGCAGACGGTGGCGCTGACGGACGACCGCAGCCGGCTGCTGGCCGTGCTCACGGTCAAGGAGAAGTACGCCCACGACAAACGCAAGGAGGCGGAGAAGGTCTTCCGGACCACGGACACCGCGCACCCCGGCGTCGCGGTGACGATGGCGCAGGGCGACGTGTGCCTGGCGGGCCCGCTCGAGGTCCTCACGCCGCGGCACGACCCCGAGTTCGCGGACCGGCGCCTGACGCCGGCGCAGACGCGGGCGGCGTTCGCGGAGCGCGGCTGGGCGACGGTGGTCGCGTTTCAGACGCGCAACCCGATTCACCGGGCGCATGAGTACATCACCAAGTGCGCACTGGAGATCTGCGACGGCCTGCTGATCCACCCACTGGTCGGTCAGACGCAGAAGGGCGACATCCCGGCCGACGTGCGCATGAAGTGCTACGAGGTGCTGCTCGCGAACTACTACAACGCGAAGAACACTTTCCTGTCGGTGCTGCCGGCGGCGATGCGCTACGCTGGGCCGCGCGAGGCGATCCTGCACGCGATCCTCCGTAAGAACTACGGCTGCACGCACTTCATCGTCGGCCGCGACCACGCCGGCGTGGGCAACTACTACGGCACCTACGACGCCCAGAAGATCTTCGACGAGGTCGATCCCGCGGCGATCGGCATCCAGCCGCTGAAGTTCGAGCACACGTTCTGGTGCAAGAAGTCCGGCGCAATGGCCAGTGACAAGACGACCAACAGCACCAAGGAAGAGCGCGTCTTCCTGTCGGGCACGGCGGTGCGCGACATGCTGGCGAAGGGCCAAAGGCCGCCGGTGGAGTTCACGCGGCCGGAGATCGCGGACATTCTGATCGAATCGATGCGGAAGAGCTCATGACGACCGACCCCCTGACCGCTGACCCGGCGGTGGTGCCGGCGGAAGTGTGTGCGGCGCTGCGCGGCGCGCACGAGATCGCGCTCGTCGGCCACGTGACGCCGGACGCCGACGCGATTGCGTCGCTGGGTGCGCTGTGGCTGGCGCTGCCCGAGCTGGGCAAGCGGGCGCACCTGGTGCTGCCGGACGGCACGGTATCGCGGAACCTGCGCTTTTTGCTGCGCTACGCGGGCCTGCGCGGGGCGCACGCGAACGACGTCCGCGCGTGCGACCTGATCGTCGCGCTGGACACCGCGAAGGACCGGCGGCTGAACGGCACCGAGCACCTCACCGCGCTCACCAGCATCCCGATCCTCAACATCGATCACCACGCCACGAACACGCAGTTCGGCCGCTGGAACTGGATCGTCGACCACGCCAGCAGCACGTCGGAGCTGGTGTACGGCGTGCTGCGGGCGCTGGGCTGCACGATCACGCCGACGATCGCCACGCTGCTTTACGCCGGGCTGCACTCGGACACACAGGGCTTCGCGCTGTCCAACACCGGGCCGCACGCGCTGCAGGTGGGTTACGAACTGGCGCGCGCGGGCGCTGCGATTCCCGAGATCTGCGAGCGGCTGCATCGCAGTCGCAGCCACGGCGAGTTCGAACTGCTGAGCCTGATCTACCGCAACACGCAAGTCAGCGAAGACGGGCGCCTGGCCTGGAGCACGGCGACCTTCGCCGAGATCGCCGCGACGGGCTGCACGGCGGCGGACATCGACGACCAGGTCGAGGTGCCGCGCTCGATCGAGGGTGTCGCGGTGGCGATCCTGTTCACCGAGGGCCGGCAAGGCAAAGTCCGCATGAACTTCCGCGGTGAAAGCGGCATCTCCGTGCTGGAGCTGGCGCAGCAGTTCGGCGGCGGCGGACACCAGGCCAGCGCCGGCGCGATCCTGGACGGCGACATCCCATCCATCACGGCCCGCGTGCTGCCGGCGGCCCGGGCGTTCGTCGCCGGCCTGCCGCCACGACGGGCCGAGTAACACGGACCGGAGGCGACGCATGACCGATTCGCCGCCGCGCCCGCCGCTGTTTCGCACCGGCGTCCTGTCGGTCCTGATTCCGGTCTACAACGAACAGGCGTACCTGCGGCGCTGCGTCGAGCGCGTGCTGGCGGTGGAACTGCCGCGCGGGTTGCGCAAAGAGCTGGTGCTGGTCGACGATGCGTCGACCGACGGCACGGCGCGGGTCATCGACGAACTCGTGGCGGCGCACGGGGACGTCATCCGCGCGCTACGCCAGCCAAAGAACCAGGGCAAGGGGGCCGCGGTCCGCCGGGCGATCGGCGCGATGACCGGGCAGTACGCGATTATTCAGGACGCGGACCTGGAATACGACCCGCAGGACTACCCGCTGCTGCTGCAGCCGCTGCTCGATGGCCTGGCGGACGTGGTGTACGGCTCGCGCTTCGCGGCGCGGACGATGCGGCGGGTGCTGGCCTACCACCACACGCTGGGGAACAAGCTGCTGACGCACCTCTCCAACGTGACGACGGGCCTGAACCTTACCGACATGGAGACGTGCTACAAGGCGTTCCGTGCCGACGTGCTGAAGACCATCCCGATCCGCTCGAACCGCTTCGGGATCGAACCGGAGATCACGGCGAAGATCGCCAAGCGCGGCTGCGTGGTCTACGAGGTGCCGATCAACTACCGCGGGCGGAGCTACGCCGAGGGCAAGAAGATCGGCTGGAAAGACGGTTTCCACGCGCTGTGGACCATCGGCAAGTACTGGCTGATCGACGACTGCTTTGACGAGTGCTACGGTCGGGCGATCCTGACGAGCCTCGCAACCGCCCGGCGGTTCAACGCCTGGATGGCCCAGGTGATCCGGCCGTATCTGGGGACGCGCATACTCGAGATCGGCGCGGGGTTGGGCAACGTGAGCCGCCATCTGCCGAAGAAAGAGAAGCTGATCGTCACCGACATCGACCCGGTGTACCTCGAGATTCTGCATGAGGCGTTCGACGATAACGACGTCGTGGAGGTCGCCAAACTCGACCTGACCTGTCCCGCCGACTTCGACGCGCTTGGCAGCGCGGTGTGCGACACCGTCGTCTGCCTGAACGTGCTCGAACACATCGCGGACGACCTGGCGGCGCTGCGGCGGATGCGGACACTGCTGGAGCCCGGCGGCCGGCTCATCTTGCTCGTGCCGCAACACCGTTGGCTGTACGGCTCGTACGACCGGCACGTGGGGCACTGCCGGCGCTATACCCGTCGGACGCTGCGCGCGGCGCTCCAGGCCGCGGGCTACACGGTCGTGCGGCTCCGCGATTTCAATTTCCTGTCGATCGCCGCCTGGTGGCTGAATTCCTGTCTGCTGCGGCGGGCTGAGATGGATCGCTGGCAGTTGAAGCTGAACGACATGTGCGTACCACTGATGCGGCCACTGGAGCGCGTCCTGCCGCTGCCGGGCCTGTCACTGATCGCGGTGGCCGAGCGGGCGGCGTAGACTCCCGGCTGCCGCGCATTCCACCCAGCCCACGTACATGGCTGGTTTGCGCATCCCGCCCGGGGCGCTGTATACTGATGACAGGAGTTTACGCTCCACCGGGGCACTGTTTGCGTGTGTCATCGCGGCGGGGCGACGGAGGAAATTTAGGCGCTCACGACGTGCACATGACGGTGGCCGTGCGAGCATGCGCGGCCACGGTCCGGACGGCAATCGGCACGCCGCAGCGCGCAATCGGACCGAGCACCAGCCGCAGTTCGCGGCGGGCACGCGTCCACGAAGAAACGATGGCCGGTGCCGCTGCGCCGCGGGCGCGGCGGGCGCGGGCCTTGGAGTCAGGCGAGAGGAGAACACCCCATGAAGCGCAGCGCGATTCTGTTTGGCCTGGTCGTGACGCTGATTCTGACGGCACCGGTGGTGGCGTCGCCGGTGTACTTTCTGGTGAGCGGCTACACGTCGCACAATGTCGTGAAATACGATGCCGCGACCGGGGCGTACCTCGGCGCGCTGGTGACGGGCGGAAGCGGTGGGCTGGTTTGCCCCGAGGGCCTGGCCATCGGACCCGACGGCAACCTCTATGTTGCCAGCGCGGGCACGCATTCGGTCAAGCGCTACGATCTGCAGACCGGTGCGTATCTGGGCACCTTCGCCTCCGGCCACGGGATGCAGTATCCACGCGGCGTCGCCTTCGGGCCCGACGGGAACTTGTATGTTGCCAGTTCGAGCGACGTCATCCTGCGCTACGACGGCGACACCGGGGCGTTCATCGACGACTTTGTGCCATACGGGACCACCAACCTCAACGACCCGCAGGACCTGGATTTTCGCGGCGACGGCTACCTGTACATTTCCAACGGCCAGACGCGCTGCGTCATGCGGGTGAACGCGCTGACCGGGGCGTACGTGGACACGTTCGCGGCCGGCAGCCCGACGGACAGCCTGCAGGGGCTGGTCTTCGGCAGCGACGACCACCTGTACGTCGCCGACGCGGACAACAACCGCGTGCGGCGCTTCGACGGCCAGAGCGGCGCGTTCATGGATGACTTCGTGCCGCCCGGCTACGGCGGGCTGAATCACGCCGAGGATGTGCTGTTTGGCCTGGACGGAAATTTGTATGTGACCTCCCACTACACGGACTCGATTCTGAAGTATGACAGTGCCACGGGCGGCCACCTGGGGAGCTTCACGACGACCGGGCTGGACGCCCCGACATACATGCTGCTCGTCCCGGAGCCGGGCAGTCTGGCGCTGCTGGTCCTGGCCGGCCTGCTCGGCGCGCGCCGTCGTTAGCGCCGCGCGGGAAACCTTACAGGTAGCCGGACGTCAGGCGCGGCGCCGCAGGAGGTTCCGTGCGCTGCCGCCCTCAGCTCCCCCGCCGTCGCCAGTACCACAGAAACGCCGCCACCGACGCGACGGCCATGCCCATGATGACCCAGAACGCGAAAGCAAACCGCTGCATCGGAATGGCCACGTTCATCGAGAAGGCACTGACCACGAACGTCGGCACCATGATCGCGATCGTGATGATGTTCAGGTTCTTCATCAGCACGTTCAGGTTGTTGCTGACGATCGAGGCCCGCGCGTCCATCAGGCTCGCCAGAATGTTCGAGTACATCTCCGCCTGCTTCGCGCACTGGTTGTTCTCGATGATCAGGTCGTCGAGAAACTCCAGCTCCTCGGTGCTCAGCCCGATCTTGCCGGCGTTGTGCTTGAGCTTCTCCAGCAGGGCCCCGTTCGAGTTGATCGAGTTCACGTAATACACCAGGCTCTTCTGCAGCGCGAACATGTTGATGAGGTGTTTGTTCTCCATCGCCCGGTTGATTTCGCTCTGCAGTTCGTCGGACACCATGCTGATGCCCTTGAGGTGCTCACGAAAATGGATCACCGACCGCGCCAACAGCTTCAGGATCACGTCGGCCAGCGAGTGAATCCGCGCCAGCGGCGCCCCGTCGAACAACGCCGCCTCCTCCGGGATCACGATCCGCAGCCCGTCCTTGAACAGGAACGCCCCCGCCGACGTGACCTTGAACATGAACTGCTCGGCGCCCGAGTAGTTCTTCGGGCGCTTGAAGATCAACGCCATGTGCTCGGGCTCGAACTCCAGACGCGACAGCTCATCCGGGTCCAGCGCCGAGTTGAACGTGTGCTCGTCAACCTTCAGCTCGTCGATCAGGTGGCGCTTCTCACGCTCGTCCGGGCGCGCATAAATCGTCACCGCCGCCGGCTGCTCCGGCACTTCCACCAGCTTGCGCTCGACGATGTTGTAGGCCTTCCACATGCCGCCATCTTACGTCGCCAGGTGGCACCCGGGGAAGGACGCCCGCGCACCCGCCCGCGTCAACGCGCCGGCTGACTGGCGGGGGTGGTCGCCGGCGGCGCGGGCGTGTCCGGCAACCCGGGCGGCAGGAGCGTGACCCGCAGGGATATTGGCCCGCGCCGCTGCTCGGCCGCTGCGTCCACGACACCATCGAAGTCAGAATCGTCGGCCTTCGGGCCAGACAGCGACAGCTCGAGCAAGCGCTCGGCCGACGTGCCTGAAGCGGGCTGGGACGCCAATACCCCGCCGGCCGGGGCCGCCTCGGTCATCGGGCGCGCTGCCCGCGCCGCCGGGGCCACGCCGCGCTTCTGCTCCCCCGCCTCCCGCGCAGGGGGCTCCGGCTCCGGCACGAAGACGATCGTGAGCTCCGGCTCGGCAGTCACGGCCAGGTGCCGGCGATGCAGAGCCTCAGCCTCGTCCGCACGTGCCTGGTCGTACATCAGGCGTCCGCGACCAGTCGCGCCACCGCCGCGGCCCGCGGCGCGCTTCTCGCGCGAGCTCGCGGCCGGCGTGCCGGGCTTCAGAACGTCCCCCGCCCAAGGCACGCCGCGGTCCTGGAGCGCCGAGACCACCGGCGCCAGCAGCGCCGCGGTGTCCGCATCGCCCTCAAAATTGGCTTCATAGCGCACCTGGTCGCGCGTGTTGACCGCCAGGAGTTGATCGATCCGGGCCGGCAGCTCCGACGGCACCACGTAGAAAAGCTGCTCGCCAGGCTGCGCGGCAACCGCCTCGTCGGCGGACGCGGTGGCAACGGCCGGTGCGGCGGCTGGCGCGCCGGCCGCGGACCATTGCGCGAGCACGGTGACGTTCCGCGCGTACTGGTCCTCGTCCTGCGCACGGATGACAACATGCACGGTCGCAGTCGGCGCGGGGGCGACGGCCAACACCTTGGCTTCGGACTCTTCGAAATCCCGCGCGACCCCCTCCTGCCTCGTCAACTCGTCCGGTTCCGGGGCCGCCTCGAATACAGGCGCCGGCAACTTGGCCACGGGTAGCTTGTCCTGAGGCTGCTCCGGCCAGCGCGCGGCCAGTTCCACATCGCGGCGGCCGTCCCGAACGATCCCACGTGCCGGCGCCGCGGCGGGGGCCGGCGTGTCTGACTTCTGCAGACTTGGCGCCAGCACTGGCGACCCGGGCAGCGTCTGTTCCTGCATGATCTGGTAGCCGACGAGCACCCCCGCCACGATGACCGCGGCCGCCGCCGTCACCTGCGCGCCCAGCCGAATGATGCGCATCCGGCGCTTGCCGGCGCGCGGCGCGGCGCGCAGTTGCTGCTCGGCCTGCGCAGCCAGCGTGCTCGCGAGTTCGGCCGGCGCCCGCAGGCGCGGCAAAGCGCCAAGCTGTTCGGAGACCTCGCGCAGCTCGTCAAGCTGGCGGCGCGCGTCCTCGGAGCTGGCGAGCACGCGCTGGATCTCGCGCGAGCGTGCAGCGCTCAACTCGTCGTCGAGGTACGCCGACAGGTCGGCCCCCAGCTTGTCGCGCTCATCGTTCACCAACTTGCATCCTCTCGTCGCGCAGCAGTTCGCGGAGCAGCATGCGCCCGCGAAAGATGCGGCTCTTCACCGTACCAACCGGCACACCGAGTATTTCCGCGATCGCCGCGTAGTCCAGGTCTTCGATGTCCTTCAGGACCACCGCCGCCCGGAACTCGTCGTCCAGTTGGGCCAGCGCCCATTCCACCCGCCGCCGCAGCTCGCGGTCCGCCACGCCCTGCTCCACACCGGGCTCGCGCGACACGGGCTCCGTCCGCAGCCCGCGCGCACTGGCCCCGGAGTCGTCGAGCGGGCGCACGGCCCGGCGTCCGGCCGAGCGGCGCTGTGAGATCGTCAGGTTGATCGCGATACGGAAGAGCCAGGTGTAGAAGTTCGCCCGGCTCTGGAAGCGTCCCAGTGCCTCGAGCGCGCGCATGAAGGTCGCTTGCGTGAGGTCGAGGGCGTCGGCGTGATTGTGACAAATTCGGTAGCATGTGTTGAACACGCGGTCCTGATACCGCGAAACCAGCTCCGCGAACGCCGACGCGGCGCCGCGCTGGGCGCACTGCACCAGCTCGGCATCGCTCAGCTCGTGCTCGTGCGCGGATCGATTCACAGCGATCTGGCCACCTGATTGGACGCCCGGACGGCACCCGGGTTCCCGGGCCCCTGCGCCGCCGCCGAAAAATCCGCCACCGCCCGGCCGGCGGCAACCCGCCCCCCATGCAACAGTTACGTGCCGGCCGGTCCGTATATCATACACGCGCCGGGCTGGGCCGGTAGCAGCGACGGCGGGTTATCGGCAGCGGGCCGGGCGGGCGGAGCCTATTCCGCCGTGAACGTGACGTACCCCCAGCGCTCGGGCAGGTGCATGTTCACGACGCCGGGCGGGGACCAGACCCAGTTGCCCTCGCGTGTCTCCGGCAGCTTTTCGTACGCGCCGTTGACGACGCGCGTCAGCCATTGCACGCGCGAGAAGTCCATGCGCCAGGTGTCACCGGGCCGCGGCGGGGCCGGGCGGTGGGCGGCTTCCTTGAGCGTGGCCCAGGAAATGGCAAACTCGACGGACCAGCCGCGGTCGATGTCGGTCGGGTCATTGAGCGTGCCGTCGATGTGCACGGCGGAGCGCAGGCCCTTGCAGTCCCAGGCGTGCAGCGCGGGGCCGCCGGCGATGTAGGTGCGGACGAGGAACAGGTCGAAGATCGTGTTGAAAGCGTTGATCTCGATCTCGTAGTACTCGCGCTGGTCGCCGTCGGGGTCGATGAAGATCTCGAAGTCGTTGTCGTGGAAGATGATCGCGTCGTAGTCGCGCAGCGTGGCCCAGACGTGGGGCTCCTGGAGATCGGCGCCGATGTACAGGTACGTGTCATCCCACATCAGCTTGGCCCGCGTCTCGAAACGCGGAAGCGGCTGGGCGGCGCCTTCAATATCCACGAACGCCTCCGTCCACGCCGCCGCGGACCACGCCGGCTCGTCGAGGCGCCCGTCCACCATCGGCGGTGCCGGCGCCCGGCGGCAAGCGTACGTCCGCGGCTTTTCCCGGAACGGCGGCAGCGGCTTGTCACCGGTCGGGCGTGCCGTGCTGGCACAGCCGGTCAGGAGCAGCAGACTGAGAGTGGTCATCTCCGCCGTTCTGAGTAGTGTCTTGCACGCGTTCATCGTCGCTCACCCTGCGCCGCGCCCCCGGCACGGCGGGTCAGGATAGCGGCGGGCCGGCGGACATAGAAGCACGCCTGCTCAGACCTGGACTGCGCCGGCAACCGACGCACGGCAACGCGGAAAACTCAACGCGTGGTCACTGGATCGCTGAAACCCGCCGCCGCAGCCTGCGAGAGGCCGGTCGACGCGCTCAGCTTGCGCAGGAACGCGGCTTCATCGGTGCGCAAGCCGGTGAGCACCGCGGCCGCCACCGTCGCGTAGTCGGGCGGGCGGCACAACACGTCATCGATCGGCAGGCGCTGCACGTTCAGCAGGTAGGCGATCATCAGACGATGCTGGAAGCGGGCCAGGCCGGGCGTGTCCGCCGGCGCGCCGGCGCGCAGCAGCGCCGCCCCCACCTGCGGATCGAGGGCGCTGCCGTTGGCGATGTACTCGCAGTAGCCTTCCTCAATCCAGTCCGGCAACTGGCGCAGCGCCAGCCAGCCCACGTGCTGGCGCACCAGCGCGTGCGTGATCTCGTGCGCGATGACCTCGCTGAGCGCCCGCGTGGGCCGCGCCGGCGGGTCGGGCGGCGGGCAAAGTACAACGTCGCTGGCCACGTCGGCACTGGCGATGAACGTGTCGCCGGTCGGCAGGTTGCAGCTGCACTCGAGGTTGCGCAGCAGCAACGAGCGGGCCAGCGGCAGGCTGTTGACGATGTAGATGCGATGGTGGGCGTCGGGGTCATGGAGCTCGCTGACCGCCAGCCGGGCGTCCACGCGGTCCAGCACCGCCACGATCTCGCCCGGCACCTGCGTGCGCATGTGCACGGTGTAGTTCTTGTGTGTGCGCTGGTGCGGAAACAGCGGCTGCGGGCTCACGAGCAGCAGCGCGTGCTGCAGGCAGCAGCAGGCAAACGCGGTGGCCCACATTCGGTCGAACGGCATGTGTCACCTGCCTTCCGCCGGCGCGGTGCCCTGCCCGCGGCCTCCTCAACGCGCCCCGGCCGTCGTCGGGCGCTCCGCCGGCGAGAAATAGTGCGTCACGGTCCGCGTGCGCCACGCCAGCCCGTCAAACGTCGTCTCGCTGGCGGTCGACTTGAAGAAGTTGATCTTGCGCACCACCGGCGTCAGCTTGGCGAGGATACCGGCCAGGCGCGTGATCACCGGCCGCACGGACGGCTCGGGGATAAATGCGCCCATCATGCCACTCACCATTGAGACGATGCCGATGCCCTTGGCGATTTCCTCGCCCAGGCCGCGCTGATCCGCGAGCGACACGCTGTCCACCGGCCCATCCGGCAGGAGCGCTTCGCTCATCACGCGGGCGTTCTTCCGCACGTTCGGGTGCTCGCCCCGCGCCGTCGCCAGACACAGGGCCACCGCGTCCGCCGATGAACCGAACATCAGGTAGCCATCCTGGACGCCCCACACCGCCGGCTGCGGCGAGAACGAGGAATGGATGTTCTGGAAGCCGGTCAGCCGCGGATCCTCAATCTCGGACGTGTGAATAGCCAGCATGGCGAGGCCCGCGAGGGCCGGCTGCTTCGCGATCGCGTCCGAGAGCTGCGTCGAGAGGAACCCGAGCGCCGCGCCGACCTTGGACCGGGCGGTCTCCTCGTCCTTCACCTTGACCAGCCAGACTGAGCCGCGCTCGCCGTCCAGCGTGACGCTGATGAACTGGCCATCGAGCCAGGCGACCACGTCCCGCTGCACATCCACGCCGATCTGCTTCTGGATTTCTGCCCATTTCTGGAGCATCTCTTCGCCGACCGGGCCGGCTGCGCGGACGGAGTCCTCGAGGAACCGGTACAGGGCGCCGCAGTCCACGCCGCTGGAGACCGAGAACGAGGCGGTTTCCTCGGGCAGGTAGTGCGTGCAGTCCGTCACGGGCGGGCGCTGCCCCAAAACCGCGTAGAAGGGGTTCTTGCGGGCATCCGACACCAGGACGGCCAGCGATTCCATGTGGGTCGCGTAGCCCTCGGTGCGCTCCACCGTCGCCGCGTAGTCCATGATGCGCATCGTGGAGGTCACGCGGTCCAGGAAGTGCCGCACGACGGACAGTTCGTCGGTGGCGCTGCGCGCGCCGCGCGCCGCGGCCTGCTTGCGGGCGTTGGCCAAGGCCGCCGCAAAACGCTCGCTGCCGCGCAGGCTCTCCAAGTCCGGGTCCTTGGCGATGTGCCGCGGGCAGTAGAAACCGCCCGCGACGGCCTTCTCGAGATAGTCCAGCGCCGTGCTGGTGTGCCCGAGCAGCGCGTGGAAGCAGGCCAGGTCGTACAGCACGCGGGAGTCCTGCGGCGCGACCGCGAAAGCCTGCTCGGCCAGCTTCAGCCCCTGCTCGTACTCCTTCTGTTCGTAAGCCTGCCAGGCCTGCAGGTGCAGTTGATAGGCCTCGCCGGTCTTGGCGGAATTCTCGATGACATCTTCGGCGCGATACTCATCAGCCAGCTCGCCGGCCCGGGCCAGCGCCGCCTTGTAGCGCGGCTCGTCGCGCAGGCTCTCGAGATCCGAGTCGGTGGAGATCTTGGTCGGCGCGTAGAAACCGGCGTTGACGGCCTGCTCCAGCCAGTCCAGCGCCTCGGTCGGCTTACCGTTCAGGGCGCTGAAGCACGCCAGGTTGTACAGAATGATCGGGCTCTTGGGACTGATCTCATAGGCCTTCTGCGTGCAGGCCAGCGCCTGGGCGTAGTCGCGCTGCCGGTACGCCTGGATCGCTTGCGAGGTCAGCGCGCTCGCCTTCGGCTCCATGCTCCAGTCCAGCGGCAGGTCTTTGGGCGCCCCGGCGACACTGAAGACACCCTCCATCATGGTCTGCATGGACGTGGCCAGCGCCTGCATGTCAAAAAACGTCATGCTGTCTTCGGCCTGTGGCAGCTTGGCAAATGCGGCCTTGAAGCGCGGGTCCGCGCCGACGGCCGTCTTCGACCCGCTCTTGTTGATCAGTTCGAGCACGTCATCCAGCAGCGGCTCGCCCACCGCAATGATGATGATGTCGTCGCGCAGCGCCAGCGCGGCCGGCGCCGCGGGCACTTCGCTGGCCCACGCAGTCAGGCTCATCGTGGTGACCGACGCACCATGACGCTGGCCGCGCTCGAGCGCGAGCGCCTCCGCGCCGCTCAGCCGGTTGATCTCCTCCACGATCGCGCCCAGGATCGCCTCCAGCCCCGTGAAATTCTGCGCGGCCCCCTCCGGAGTGCCGCGCAGGAGCCAGACCATCTGCGGCATCACGGCGACCCCCTGGCCGCCGATCTTGAGTGGCTGCGCCAGCCGCTCGGCAAATACCATCTCCTTCCCCGCCAACTGCTCCCAGTCGACGCCGGCCAGCAGTTGCGTCGCGCGGTCCTTGAGCCGCATGAACTCCGCCTTCTGGTCACCCTGGAAAAGGGTGCCGAGCAGCTCGAGCAAATCGGTGCCCACGCCACTCTGACGCAGGGCCGTGAAGACCTCGTCCCAGTAACGGTCGAGAAAGTCGCGCTCGGGGTTGTGCCGCCCCGCAACGAACAGGAACACGTCGTTCGGCACGTACCCGGCCAGCGTGAACTCCGCCCGGTTGGATTCCGCCGGCGGCGCCGGGATCACGGTCAGCAGGGTGCTGATCAACACGCCACCCCAGTAGTGTGCGATGAGATTCATGGTCCGGGCTCCTTGTCTACGGCGAGTGCCGGTCGTGTGTGCGTGTCACCCGCGCTGCAGGTCACGCGGCGCCCGGCACGGGCCAGGCGGCGTACCTAATCCGCAATGCGCCGTTGCGCCGCCGCGCGCCTCAGTGTCACCGGAATTTGTGGTACCCCGTGCGGCCGCGGGATGGCCGCCGGCTCAGCCCCCGTCGCGGGCCGCGCCGGACAGGGCTTCGAGCTTCTGGCGCCACTCGGTCGCCTGGGCCGGCTTGCCCCAGGTCTCATAAAGTCGCACGACCCGGCTCACGGCCCGGCGCTGGTTGTCGACGGGTACCCCCTCGCGCGCCACCAGGGCCGCGCACGCCCCCAGCAGCAGCGGCTCCGCCTCCGCGAGCTTGCCGCTCGCCGCGAGCGCGGCCCCCAACTGGCTGTTGGTTTCGGCAATCAGCCAACTGCCCGCGGGCAACGACTTTTCCCGCAGGGCGACGCACCCGCGCAGGAGCGCGACGGCCTCGTCGTAGCGCCCGTCGCGCAGGAGCGCTTCGCTGCGGCGGACGACGTCCGCGCCGGGCGCCGGGTGGATGTTGAGCGCGGGGCCCAGCCGCGCCGCCAGCCCCTCCCAGGACGCGCTGGCCGCCGCGACGAAATCGCCGCTCTCGAAGAGGTACTCAGCGAGCTGCGCCTCGAGCTCCTTGCGGTCGTACGGCCCGCCCGCCCGGGCCTGGGCGAGCGCGCGCCGCTGCGCGTCGACGGCCTGCCGCAGGTCGCCATTCGCCCGGTATGCCAGGGCCAGCGTCTCCAGCAGCCCCGCGTCCTGGCCGCCGTCCAGCTCGACGGCACGCCGGGCGACCGGGAGGGCCGCCTGAGCATCACGCAGATCGGCCGGCTCGCAGTGCAGCAGCTCCCAAGCATAGGCGTGCAGCGCGGCTGCATCGGCCGTGGGACGCTCCGCCGCGCGCTGCAGCCGGGCGAGACGCTCGGCGATCAGCGGGCGGATCGCGTCCAAATTGCCCGCCACCTGCAGGACCCGCAGCAGGTTGTTCATCGCGATCAACGTCCGCGGATGGTCGGTCCCCAGGACCTGACAATCGATTTCATAGGCCCGGCGGAAGACCGCCTCGGCCGCGGCGCTGTCGCGCTGGTCCTCCCGAAGCAGCCCGAGGTTGGTCAGCACATCCGCGGTGGTCGGGTGCTCTTCGCCAAGCGTGCGGCGGCTCAGGTCGAGTGCCCGCTGCAGCAGGCGCTCGGCTTCGTCGAGCCGGCCGAGTACCCGACAAACTGCGCCGAGATGCGCCGCGGACTCGATCGTCT
The DNA here is from genome assembly GCA_017999985.1 of Phycisphaerae bacterium. Classification (NCBI taxonomy): domain Bacteria; kingdom Pseudomonadati; phylum Planctomycetota; class Phycisphaerae; species Phycisphaerae bacterium. Next base: position 331,952 of record JAGNKU010000005.1, read on the forward strand.
GGCGATCTTCCTCGCCAAGCACGCGCTGCTGGATGCCCAGCGTCTGGCGGTGAATGACCTCTGCTTCCTCGAACCGGCCCGGACCCCAAAGCGCCAGCGCGAGCTCGGTCATCGTCGCCAGCGTGTCCGGGTGCTCTTCGCCCAGCACCCGCCGCTGCGTCGCTGCCGTGGCGCGCAGGAGCGCTTCGGCCTCGGCGAACTGGCCGCGGACGCGCAGCACGCCGGCCAGCGCACGGCTGGCCCGCAGCGTCTCGTGGTGCTCCGCGCCCAGCACGCGCACTTGGGTCTCCTGCGCGGCCCGCAGGTGCGTCTCGGCGACCGGGTACAGCCCGAGGGCGGCGTACGTCTCACCGAGGGTCATGCGGATCGCCGCCTCGACTTCCGGCTGCGCGGCCAGGGCGCCCTGCTCGATCTTGCGGGCCGCCTCGTCCAGCGCGTAGCGCACGCTGACCTCGCGGCCCAGCGCCTGGCTCGGATCGACCGACCGCAGCATCTCCTGGAGAAACGCGTTGATGGTCGCGGACCGGTCGGCCTGCTTCCGGGCCTCGGCGGCGGCCGCCTCGGCGCGCACCTGGTGCTCCTGGGCCCTGACGCGCGCCTGCTGGGCCGCGTCGCGCTCAAACTCCAGCGCGTCGCGGGCGCGATTCACCTGGATCAGCGCCGTCGTCGCGAGCGAGAGCCCACTCAGCAGCGCCGCAATGACGATCGCACTCGCCAGCACACCGACCCGGTGCCGCCGGATGAACTTGCCCACGCGGTACGTGACGCCCGGCGGGCCGGCGACCACCGGTTCGTGCCGCAGGTGCCGCTCGATGTCGTCCGCCAGGTCCTTGGCCGTGGCATAGCGCCGCGTGCGGTCCTTCTCGAGCGCCTTCATCGTGATCCAGTCCAGATCGCCGTGCAGCAGGCGCGGCAACGCGGCCGGCAGGCACTGCCGACGGACGGCGATGTCCGGGCCCCGGGCGAGCAGAGTCTGGACGCGCAGGGTCAGCTTGGGCGGCTCGACCTCGCGAATAATCCGCTTGATTTCGTCAAACGACGATTGCCGCAGCGTGGCCGAATCGAACGGCGTCGCCCCGACCAGCAGCTCGTACAGCAACACGCCCAGTGAATAAATGTCGGTGCGCGTGTCGACATCCAGCGCGCCGCCTGCGAGCTGGTCCGGGCTCATGTACTCGGGCGTGCCGAGGAATTGCTGGAACCCGGTGAAGAGCGTCTTCTCGGTGAGCCGCTGGCTGGTCGCCTTGGCAATGCCGAAGTCGATGACCTTCGCGACCGGCTGGTCGTCCTGGATCGTCACCAACACGTTGCTGGGCTTCAGGTCGCGGTGAATGATGCCCTTCTGGTGCGCGTGCTGGATCGCATGGCAAACCGGCAGGAACAGGCGCAGCCGCTCCGCCAGCGGCAACTTGTGCTCGTCGCAGTAGTTGGTGATCCGCACCCCCTTCACCAGCTCCATCACGAAGTACGGCCGGCCGGCCTCGGTCGCGCCGCCATCGAGCACGCGGGCAATGTTCGGGTGATCCATCAGCGCCAGCGCCTGCCGCTCCGCTTCGAAGCGGGCGATGACCTCGCGCGTGTCCATGCCCAGCTTGATGATTTTCAGCGCGACCTTCCGGCGAACCGGCTGCTCCTGCTCGGCCAAGTAGACAACGCCGAAGCCGCCCTCCCCGATTTCCTGCAACAGCCGGTAATGACCGATCCGCGTCCCGATCAACTCGTTGGTGGGTTGGCTTTTCAGGGTCGCGTCCGGGTCGACGGCGGGCACGTCCAGGAACGAGCCGACGCGCTCGTGCGCGCTGAGCAATCCCTCGACGTGCGCGCGCAGTGCGGAATCGTCGCCGCACGCCTCAGCGAGGAACGCGCTCCGCTCGGCCCAGGAGTCCTTCTCCAACGCCGCACAGAACAGGCTCTCCAGCTTTTCGTGATCCCGCGTCGCCACTACCTCGTTCCCGCCTTGCTCCCTGTCGCCGCACCGGGACGGTTCCCGGGGCCGCGGCCTGCCTCCACGACATCATGCGCCGCCACGATCAGCGGCGCCTCAGTCCCTTATGTCTTCGCTTCGGGCTGGTCGCCCTTCGCCACCTCGTAATACAACCACGTGCGGGCGAACGTCCAATATCGATCAGCCGTCGCCCGCGAAATGCCCAGCACCCGCCCCGCCTGCTCCACGGTCAGGCCCGCGAAGTAACGCAGCTTCACCAGCTCGGCTTTCACGGGGTCCTCGCCACTCAGCTTCCCCAGCGCCTCGTCGAGCGCCACGAGGTCGATCGAGTCGGGCATGACGATCGCATCCGCTTCGTCGATCTCTCGGCCCGGTCGCCCCCCGCCGCGCTTGATTCGCGCCTTCCGCCGCGCACACTCGACCAGGATCCGCCGCATCGCCTCGGCCGCCGCCGTGAAGAAATGCGCGCTGTTGTCGAATTCCGCCCCACTACCGCCCAGCAACCGCAGGTACGCCTCGTGCACCAGCGCCGTCGCCTGGAGCGTCTGGCCCGGCCGCTCATGCGCGAGCTTCGCCGCCGCCAGCCGGCGCAGCTCGTCGTAGACCGCGACCAGGAGCCGGTCCACCGCGGCCCGGTCGCCCCTTCGCAGTTCTTCGAGAATGCGCGTGACTTCGGTCATGGGTCGCCCGTCGTACCCGGCCGTGCAGCGTTGGGCCTCGTCTTCAGAGTCTGCCCCAAGCGAGCGCGGGATGCAACCCAGCCGGCCCCTGCCGCGGATCAGTCATCCGGCCCGGTCCGCCGCCGCAAACACCGCCGCGATGTCGCCGCCCGTCCCCACCCCTTCCACGAACCGGCGGAATAGGTAGCCGGCGTCATGCGGCCCGGGGCTGGCCTCCGGGTGGAACTGGACGCAGGCGATGCGGTGGTCGCGGTGGAGATAGCCTTCGAGGCTGCCGTCATTGAGATTCACATGCGTGACAGTGCCGCCGGCACGCTCCAGCGACGCGGCATCCACCGCAAAACCGTGGTTCTGGCTCGTGATCTCGACGCGCCCGCTGACGCGGTTGAGCACGGGCATGTTGGCCCCGTGATGGCCAAAGCTCAGCTTGTAGGTCTGCGCCCCCATGGCCAGCGCCAGAAGCTGGTGCCCCAGACAGATGCCCAGCATCGGCACCGCACCCAGCAGGCTCCGCAGCGTGGCAATCAGATCGGTCACCGCCGCCGGATCGCCGGGTCCGTTGCCCACCAGCAGCCCGGCGGGCCGCAGCGCGCGGATCTCGGCAGCGCTGGCCGACGCGGGAACGACCGTGAGCAAGCCACCCCACTCGGCCAGGTGCCGCAAAATGTTGTGCTTGATTCCGCAATCGAGGGCAACGATGCGCGCGGCTGCCGTCGGGCGCGGCGGGGCAGGTTCATCGCCGAGTCGCACCAGCGGCTGATCCCACGCGGCGACCTCTTTCGTCGCGACCTGTGGAACGAGGTTCGCACCGCTCATCGGCTCGGCGGCCTGCGCCCGGCGCACCAACTCCAGATCGTCGTCGATCTCCGTGGACAGCACGCCGCGCAACGCCCCGCTGATCCGCAGCCGGCGTGTCAGCGCCCGCGTGTCGACATCGGCCAGGCCGACGATGCCGTGTTTCGCCAGGAAATCGTCCAGGGCGCGCGTCGCGCGGTAGTTGCTCGGTCGCCGGGGCAGCTCCTTGATGACCACGCCGGCGAGGAACGGCTCCCGCGCCTCGAAGTCCTCCGGATTGATGCCGGTGTTGCCCAGCAGCGGATACGTCATGGTCACGATCTGTCGGCAATACGACGGATCGGTAAACACTTCCTGGTAGCCGGTCAGGGCGGTGTTGAAGACGACCTCGCCAGCGCGTGTGCCCGCCGCGCCGAAGGCCTGCCCGGCGAAGATGCAGCCGTTCTCCAGGGCGAGCTTGCAGCGCATCAGTGCACTCCCTCCGGTGCCGCGACCACCGCGCGGGCCGGCCAGCCGCCGCTGAGATAGTCCTGCAGCGCCGCGACCTCCATCTTCTGCGCCCGCAAGGCCTTGATGGCATCGACCGCGGCGCGGGCCCCGGCCAGCGTCGTAATCAGCGGAATGCCCAGGCGAATGGACGCGACCCGCCAGCGGCCTTCTTCCGTCGCGCTGCCCGTGTGGATCGGCGTGTTGATCAGCAGATCGAGCTCGCGGGCGTTGATCTTCTCGAGCAGGAACGGCGCACCCCGCCCGTCATGCTTGGAAACCAGCACCGCCGGAATGTGATGCTCCAGCAGCACGTCGCGCGTCTTCAGCGTCGAGAAGATCTCGAATCCCAGCTCGTGCAGCTCGCGCGCAATCGAGATGACGCGCGGCTTGTCGGCGTCGCACACGCTGACCAGCACCCGCCCCGTCGTCGGCAGCCGCAGCCCCGCCGCCAGCAGCGCCTTCGCAAACGCCAGCGCATAGCTCGGATCGATGCCCATGACTTCGCCGGTGCTCTTCATCTCCGGCCCCAGCGCAAAGTCCACCGTCTGCAGCTTCTTGAACGGAAACACCGGCGCCTTCACCGCGAAATGACGCGGCGCCGCCGCGGACGTGGCCCGTGCATCGGCGCGCCGCCCGGCCGGCGTGCCCGCGACCACCGTCGCCGCGGGGAGATTCGTGCGCGCCAGGGCCTCGTCGAGCGAGCGGCCCAGCATCACCTGCGTCGCGATCTGCGCCCACGGCACGCCCGTGGCCTTGCTCACGAACGGAATCGTTCGCGACGCGCGCGGGTTGACCTCGATCACGTAGACCGTACCGCCCTGAATCGCGAACTGCACGTTCATCAGCCCGCACACGCCCAGTCGGCGGGCCATGACTTTCACCTGGTACTTCAGCTCGTCCACCAGCGCCGGCGACAGCGAGTACGGCGGCAGCACGCAGCAACTGTCGCCGCTGTGTATGCCGGCCTCCTCGATGTGCTCCATGATGCCGCAAATGTCGCAGCGCCCACTGGACGGATCGCGCCCCGGGTAGCCGTAGTCGGCGATCGCGTCCACGTCCACCTCGATCGCATCGAGCAGGAATTTCTCGATCAGGATCGGGCTCGACCGGCTGAGTTGCACCTCGCGATCCGTCGCCCCCAGCGCGCCGTCGATGTAGCGGTTCACGTCGCCCGCGTGGTTGCAGACCTGCATGCCGCGCCCGCCGAGCACGTACGACGGTCGGACCAGCACGGGGTAGCCGAGCCGCTCGGCGACCTCCGCCGCCTGGCCGCGCGAGAACGCGATGCCGTTCGCCGGCTGCCGCAGGCCCAGTTCCTGCAGCATCTGCTGGAAACGCTCGCGGTCCTCCGCCAGGTGAATGCTGCCCGGCGTCGTCCCGAGGATCGGCACGTGTGCCTCCTGCAGCCCGGCGGCGAGGTTCAGCGGCGTCTGCCCGCCGAACTGGACGACGACGCCCACCACGCGATTGCCTGTCGCGTTGGCGCCGAACGGCTGGCCGTTCAAGCGCTCGCAAATGTTGAGCACGTCCTCATGCGTGAGTGGCTCGAAGAACAGCAGGTCGCTGATGTCGTAGTCCGTGCTGACCGTCTCCGGGTTCGAGTTGATCATTACCGTCTCGAAACCCTGGGCGCGCGCCGCCAGCGCCGCGTGCACGCAGCAGTAATCGAACTCGATCCCCTGCCCGATGCGGTTTGGCCCGCCGCCGAGGATCACGACCTTCGGCTTGTCCGTCGCGCGCAGCTCGTCGTCATGCAACTCGACCAGCACGTGCTCGTCGTCGAGCGGACGGGCGCGATACGCACCATCGATGCCCAGCCCGCGAATCGCCACCCCCAGGTCCGTCTTGCGGCCCGACTCGTGCAGGCGGCGCAGCTCGCGGACGGCGTCCGCACTGCGGACCACCTGTGCCAGCGGACGTTCGTGCGTCGAGTAGTAGTACGGCGTCTGCGCCTCGAACTCCGCCGCGCACGTGTCCACCAGCTTGAACTTCGGCCGGTCGAGCTGCTGCCGCAACCGCCGCAGCGCCGCCGCCTCCAGCCGCCAGATGTGCCCGAGCTGCGCGTCGCTGTAGCCGCGCGCCTTGGCCTGCTGATAGGTCTGCACCAGCTCCGGCGTCGTCCGCAGCCCGCCGCCATTGCCGGTCGGCGTGCGCAGCAGCCGCTCTTCAAACTCCACCAGGTCGGCGAGCTGATCGAGGAACCAGGGGTCGATGTGTGTCAGCGCATGAATTTGCTCGACGGTCCAGCCCAGCTTGAATGCGTAGCGGATGTAGTACAACCGGCCCTGGCACGGCGTGCGGAGCTTTTGCTCCAGCACGTCCGCCGGCACCGGCCAATGCGTCACGGCGTGCTCTTGCGTGTCGGCCGGCGGCTCGCTGAGCGACGTGCCCCCGAACGCGCCCTGCGGCCCCGATTCGTGCCCGAACGCATCGATCCAGACAACGTCCGGCTCGCTCGTCGCGGCTTCGGGTTGGAGCGCATCGAACCACTTGTCGCCCGGGTGCAGACCATACCCAGGGCGCTTGATCTCCATCGAGCGGATCGCTTTCTGAAACGCCTCCTTGAACGTGCGGCCGATGGCCATGGCCTCGCCCACCGACTTCATCGACGTCGTAAGCGTCTCGTCCGCCTCGGGGAATTTCTCGAACGCGAAGCGCGGCATCTTCACGACACAGTAGTCGATCGACGGCTCGAAGCACGCCGACGTGTTCCGCGTGATGTCGTTGTGCAGCTCGTCGAGTGTGTAGCCGATCGCCAGCTTGGTCGCGATCTTGGCGATCGGATAGCCGGTCGCCTTCGATGCCAGCGCGGACGAGCGCGACACGCGCGGGTTCATCTCGATCGCCAGCATCCGCCCGGTTTGCGGATGCACCGCGAACTGAATGTTCGACCCGCCGGTGTCCACGCCCACCGCCCGCATGATCGCGATGGCGGCGTCGCGCATGCGCTGGTATTCCCTGTCGGTCAGCGTCTGCGCCGGCGCCACCGTCACCGAGTCGCCGGTGTGAACACCCATCGGGTCCAGGTTCTCAATGGAGCAGACGACCACCACGTTGTCGCGGCGGTCGCGCATCATCTCGAGCTCGAACTCCTTCCAGCCGGTGAGGTCCTCCTCGATCAGCACCTGCCCGATGGGCGACTGCGCCAGCCCGTCCCGGACGAGCGCTTCGAATTCGGCCGCATTGTGCGCCATGCCGCCGCCCGTGCCACCGAGCGTGTACGCCGGGCGAATGCAGGCTGGCAGCGGGATGACCTCGAGCACGCGGCAGGCCTGCTCGTACGACGTCGCGATGTCGGAACGCGGGCAATCGATGCCGACCGAATTCACCGTGCGCTTGAACTCGTCGCGGTCCTCCGCTCGGCGGATCGTGTCGCAGTCGGCGCCGATCAGCCGCACGTGGTGGCGCGCCAGAATGCCGTGCTCGTGCGCCGCCAGCGCGGTGTTCAGGCCCGTCTGGCCGCCAAGGGTTGGCAGAATGGAATCCACTGGCGTGCCACGCGCGGCCTCGCGGGCGAGGATCTGGTCGAGCACTTCGGGCGTGATCGGCTCCAGGTAGGTCCGCTCAGCCAGCTCCGGGTCGGTCATGATCGTCGCGGGGTTGCTGTTGAGCAGCACAACCGCGATGCCTTCGTCCCGGAGCGCCCGGCAGGCCTGGGTGCCGGAATAGTCGAACTCACAGCCCTGGCCGATGATGATCGGGCCGCTGCCGATGATCAGCACCCGCTGGATGTCCGGTCGCCTGGGCATGCGTGTCTGGCCTTGCCGGGGAGCGGCCCCGTCAGGAGTCGGGCGGTTCGGTCGAACCCGCCGGGTTGGGCGCAGCGCCGTGCGGCGTCTTCAGGTGGGCGAGCACGCGGCCCTGCGCCGCCCGGCTGTGGACGGCCACGAACACCGTGTCGTCCCCCGCGATCGTGCCGGCAATCTCCGGCAGGGCCAACCGGTCGAGTTCCACGGCCAGCGCGCTCGCGGCCCCGATGGGCGTCTTCACGATGAGCAGGTTCGCGCCGACCGGCGTCACACCCACGATTAATTCGTCAGGCGGGGTCCCGCGGCCGTCGGGGCGGCGCGCCGCGGCCACCCGGCCGGCGGGCACGTAACGGCCATTGAGCTTGACCAGCCCTAGCTCGCGCACGTCACGACTGACGCTCGCCTGCGCGGCAGAGAACCCCCGCCGGTTGAGCAAGCGCACAAGCTGGTTCTGGTTCCGGATGGGCTGCTGGCGAACCAAACGGAGAAGCGCCGCCTGACGTTCGCGCTTCTGGCGCACAGCCACCTGGTGCGGTTTATTCACTGCAGCGTGAATATTACGCTTCCGGCCCGTCGTGTCAAGCCGCGCCCGCGTGCATCGGCGCCCCGACCAGGCATAATACGCGCAAGCGCCGTCGCGGTGACGTGCGCTGGAAGTGCTTCGCATCCGAGGGCAGCCCGATGAGAACCCCTGTGTGCCTCGTGGCGGTTGTGCAACTGGGAACCGTGCTCGCTTGCGCCACGGCCGAGCCCCACTGGATCGCACCGCAGCGACCGGACGCCGCAGCCACGTCGGATCGGCCCTGCCCGCTGCTGCGCGGCGCATTCACCCTCGCCGACCAGCCGACCAAGGCCACGGTGCGCGTCATCGGCCTGGGCCATTACGAGCTACGCCTGAACGGCCAGGTCGTGGGCGATACGGTCGCCAACCAAGCGTGGTCGCAGTACGACAAGACGCTGTTCTGGCAGGAGTTCGACATCACCGGGCTGCTGCGCCCGGGCGCAAACGCCTGGGGCGTGCGGCTGGGCAACTCCTTCTGGCAGGTCACCGCGGCCAATCACGAGCGACGTTTCGTCAAGACCGATGCGATGCCCGACTACTCGAAAGGACAGCCCTACCTGCTCTGGCTCGAAGCCCGCATCGAGACGGCCGACGGGCGCGAACAGGTCATCGTCTCCGATGCCTCCTGGAGATGGAGCGACGGCCCGCTGACGTTCTCGCATATCTACGCGGGCGAAGACTACGACGCCGGCCAGGAACCCACCGGCTGGGACCAGCCCGGGTTCGACGATCACGCCTGGCAGCCGGTGCAGGTCGTGGCCGCGCCGCCGGCCGAGCTCGCGCCGCTGGCCATGCCCGGGCTGCGCACCTTCGAGGTCTTCGAGCCCAAGGAGATCAAGGAGCCCGAGCCGGGCATCTTTACCTACGTCTTCCCGCAGAACTGCTCCGCACTGCTCCGCTTCACCCTCGACGGCCCGGCCGGCCAGACCGTCCGCTTCAAACCGTGCGAGTACATGGACCCCACTGGCCGCGTGAAATTCACCTACACCTGGGGCACCGGCAAGGACATCTGGCACGACTACACGCTGCACGGCGGCGGACCCGAGTCGCACCAGACCCTGTTCTGCTACGTGGGTTGCCAGTACGTCGAAGTCACCGGCGCCGTGCCGGAAGGAAAACCCAATCCACAGGGCCTCCCCGTGCTCAAGCGCCTGGAGCTCGTCCACACCCGCGCCGCCAACCGGATCGTCGGGACGTTCGCCTGCACGGATGACCTGCAAAACGGCACCCACCGCATCATCGACTGGGCCATCCGCTCGAACATGAGCTACGTGCCCACCGACTGCCCCCACCGCGAGAAGAACGGCTGGCAGGAGCAGAACTGGCACATGGCCCGCGCCATGAGCTACGGCTACGACATCCATGACTGGCTCCGCAAAGTCACCCGCGACCTGCGCGACACGCAGCTTCCCGACGGACACATCCCCACCAACTGCCCCAACTACCTCGTTGGCATCCCGCCCCATGGCTTCTGGAACGAAGCCCCGGAATGGGGTGTCGCCGGCGTCTGGGTCCCCTGGCACCTCTACGTGTGGTACGGCGACAAGGAAGCCCTCGCCGCCAGCTTCGACAGCATGAAACGCTACGTCGATTACCTCGCCACGCAGGCCCAGGATGGCGTCATCAAGAGCAATCTCGGCGACTGGTACGACTTCGGCCACGGCAAGGGCGACGGCCCGTCTCAGTGGACCCCCAACGAGGTCAGCGCCACCGCCGTGTGGGCCGGGGCGGCGGCAACCGTGGCGGAAGCGGCAGCCGTCCTCGACCGCGCCGACGATGCCGTGCGCTATCGCACGCTGTTCGAGACCATTCGGCGCGATTTTCAACGGCACTTCTACGACGCCAACGCGAAGATGGTGAAGAACAACGGCTCCTGCCAGGCCGGCAACGCCGCCGCCCTGTGCCTGGACCTCGTGCCCACGGCGGACCGGCCGGCGTTGGTCCAGGCAATCGTCGACGACCTGGTGCAGCGCGGCTACCAGCAGACAACCGGCGAGGTGCTGCACGTCTTACTGATCCGCGCCCTCGCCGAGGCCGGCCGCGCCGACGTCCTGCACAAGGTCTACAGTCGGACCGAACGCGGCAGCTACGGCTTCATGGTTCAGAGCGGCCTGACGACCCTGCCGGAGAGCTGGGACGCCAAGCCCGGCACCGGCAACAGCCTGAACCACTTCATGCTCGGCCATCTGAATGAATGGCACTACGCGTACGTCGCCGGCATCCGCCAGGCCCCCGGCAGCGTCGGCTGGAAGAAGATTCTCATCGCGCCCAGCCCTGGTACACTGGCGCACGCCGAAGCCGCGTTCGAAAGCCCCGCCGGCCGCGTCGCCAGCCGCTGGCGACGAGCTGGCGGCGAATTCGAGCTGACTGCGGAAATTCCGGCTGGCGTGGAGGCGCAGGCGACCCTGCCCGATGGAACACAGCACGCGCTGCCGGCTGGGCTTACGACGCTGCGCTGCACCGAGCGTCCGGCCGCGGACGCGCGCGGTACACCGCCGCCGCTCGCCGCACGTTGAACGAATAAAGGCGCCCGTCGCCCGTGTTATATAGTGTGCGACGCTGGCTCGGTCGCCGGCGACAGACTGCGCACGTCGTCGTGGGAGAAGGGTGCCCGCATGCTTCGCGTAAACGCTCGGTACCGTAGCCTCGTCGTGTCGTGCCTCTGTCTGCTCAGCCTCGCTGGCAGTAGCGCCTGGGCCCAGCCACCGCGTGGTCCGCGCGGCCGGACCGGCCCCACGCAGACCGGCCTGCTCGTCAATCGCGCGGACGCGTACCCCGGCTACACGCTGTACGCCCCGCTCAACTCGACCACCACGTACCTCATCGATCTCGCAGGCACGGTGGTCCACGCGTGGTCCAGCCAGTACACGCCCGGCCAGGCTGTGTACCTGCTCGACGATGGGTCCCTGCTCCGCGGCGCGCGCGAACCGCGCCTCCGGCATTTCGGCGGCGGCGGCATCGGTGGACGTGTCGAACGCCTCGCGCCCGACGGCAAGGTGCTCTGGGAGTTCGTCTACGCCAACGACGAGCACTGCCTGCACCATGACATCGAGCCCCTGCCCAATGGCAACGTGCTCATGATCGCCTGGGAGAAGAAAACCGCTGACGAGGCCATCGCGGCCGGATATGACCCCGACCAGCTCTTCGGCGACGAACTCTGGCCGGATTGCATCATCGAGGTCGCACCCCGGGGCCCCCACGAAGGCGAGATCGTCTGGGAGTGGCACGTCTGGGACCACCTCGTGCAGGATTTCGATGAGAGCAAGTCGAACTTCGGGGACGTCGCCGCGCATCCCGAACTCGTCAACCTGAACTACCGGCGCGTCGCTCCCCGGGAAACACCCGCGGAAATCCGCCGCCTGCGCGCGCTGGGCTACGTCGGTGGCCCGGAATCCGACGACGAGGACGAAGACCAGCCAGGGCCGCGCCCGCCGGGGCCCCGCGGGTTCGGCGGCGGCGACCCGCGCGCCGACTGGTGCCACACGAATTCCGTCGCCTACAACGCCAGGCTCGATCAGATCGCGCTCAGCGTGCACACGTTCAACGAAATCTGGATCATCGACCACAGCACCACCACGCGCGAGGCCGCCAGTCACGCGGGCGGCCGCTACGGCCACGGCGGTGACCTGCTCTATCGCTGGGGCAATCCGCGCGCGTACGGCGCCGGCACCGCCAGCGATCAGCAGCTCTTCGCCCAACACGACGCCCGCTGGATCCCGGAAGGCTTCCCCGGTGCCGGGCACCTGCTGGTCTTCAACAATGGAGGCGGGCGGCCGGGCGGGCAGTACTCATCCGTGGTCGAGATCGTTCCACCACTCGAAGCCAATGGCAGCTACACGCTCGCGCGCGGCCAAGCCTATGGGCCGTCCAAGCCCTGCTGGGAATACACGCACGCCCGGAAGCGCGAGTTCTTCTCACACTCCGTCTCCGGGGCGGAACGACTGCCAAACGGGAACACCCTGGTCTGCGCCGGCGAGCAGGGCTGGATGCTCGAGGTGACACCCGCCGGCGAGACCGTCTGGGAATACGTCAATCCACACTCGGAGCGGCGCGGCCCCGACGAGCCGGCCGGCCCCCCGGGCGCCGCCCCCACCTCGCAGCCGCGACGCCGCCCGCCGATGCCGCCACCCGGCGGCGGTCTGGGCCGCGCCGGCGGTCCTCCGCCCGGTGGCCCACCCGGTATGGGCGGACCCGCCAGTGGCAGCGTCTTCCGCGCGAGCCGCTTTGCCGCCGACCACCCAGGCATAAAGTTGTTACTCGGCGCGCACTATAGCCAAGTGTCGCCGTAGGCTCCTGAATGCTCGCGCCAGGGAGCGGTTCCGGATCCCCTTCGCGAGCGTTCATTTGCCATCCACCTCCGCGCGCAACCCCGAATCATTCGCACCCCGTTGCGCGTTCCAGCCCTCATTGTCGCGTCTCTGCCTGAGCGGGCCCACGTGCCGTCGCCAGTCCGTTTCCGGCACGCCGCGCGGAATCCTGCCGTCAGGGAACCGAAGGCCGTGGCGCGCGGACCCCACGCTTCAGCTCCCGCGCAGACAAACGCCCGGCGCGTGCCGGGACGTGCCAGGCAAAGCAAAGTGAGGAATTGATGATGAGAAACTGGATGCTGGTCGTGTTATTGATGGTCGCGGTGCCCGCGTTCCTGGCACCGACCACCGGGTGTCAGAACCTCTTCGACACGCTCTTTCCCTCCTTGGACAACGGCGACAACGGGGACAATGGAGACAACGGCGATAACGGAGACAATGGGGACAACGGTGATAACGGTGATAACGGCGATAACGGCGACAACGGCGACAACGGTGACAACGGCGACAATGGCGACCTGGTCATCGTCAAGACCAACATCGCCGTCCGCCACGACGCCGGCCTGCGCGTCGGCGACGATCTGATCGCCTTCGGCACCGGTGCCCTGGATGGCGTCTCGTACATCATCCCGTCCGAGGCCCCGACCGCCGGCACCCCCGTCCCGGGCGGCCCGTATCGCGCCAAGGGCTTCGCCGTGGGCGGCCGGACGATCTTCCTCGTCGACGGCAACTTCCATGTCAGCATCTTCGACGTCGACGCCGGCGGCACGCCCACCATGATCCCCGAGGACACGATTCGTCTCGTGAACATCCCCGTCGGCGCCAACGACATCGGGCACATCCAGGCCGACGGCGACTATTGCGTCGTCCGCTGCGACGCCGGAACCGTCACCGATGGCAAGATCATCAAGGTCATCGACGTCAGCGGCGCGGTGCCGGTCGTCGTCTCGCTGAATAACCCGCCGGATGTGTTCAGCGGCTTCAACGTCCAGCAGGTCGCCGTGGACGCCGCCACCCAGCGCGTCGTCGCCGCCGCCGGCTCGCCGACCGCGCTCTATGTCTATGATCTTGCGACGCCGGCCGCCGACCCCGTCGAAATCGCGCTGCCGAACGAAATCGGGGACGCGCAGATGCAGATTTCCGGCGACCATCTGATCGCGCTCGACGACCAGAGCTACCCCCAGGCCTTCCTTGTGAACCTCGCCACGCCCGCAGTCGTCGCGCTGACCAACGCCAACGGCATCACGGACGTGGATGTCGGCGCCGATGTGTTCGCCTTCTTCGCCGATCTGGATGCGGCGGACAGCGTGGGCGGCTGGCAGCGGACAGCGGTCGGCGAGGTCCCAGGGCCGGGCTTCGACAAGGCCGCTCTGGACCAGTACATCGATGGAGCCACCACCAACAACGGGCAGGTCGGCTTCGCCGGCAGCCTGTGTGTCGTCCCGGACGGCAGCTACGTCTTCCTGGCCGACACGTATCTGCAGTACAGCCCCGGCAACGTCGCCTTCGTAGTGCCCGATGACCCCGAGGGTCAGGATCCATATGCCTGCCCGGCGTTGGACATCCACTGCAGCCTGAACACCGTCGGGTTCAAGACCGCTGCCACCGCGACCGACGCCACGGACCGCACCGTCGGCTACATCCGGTTGACGGAGTAGACCGCGCCGCTCAGCCGCAAACGCCACCGACTTGCGGTCCATTCGCGAGTCGGCCATATCGACCGCGGGTCGCCGGCAAACAGCCGGCGGCCCGCGATGACGTGCGCCCCGCGGGGCCCGCCCGGCAGCGCCAGGGCCGACCCACTGTCCCCTGGACGAGCCGCCCCGGCGCCGGGGCCTGGCGCGCGCCCCGGCCCGCCCAACCGGAAAAACTTGAGTTCAAGCCAGCCGATAGATACGATCGACAGATGTAAGCGACCGGGAACGGGCCGCTGCGCCCGCGGGGGTGCCCGGTCCGGGAATCCGGAGTGGCTCACCATCCCCAACAGGAACCACCGAGCAGGAGAGCGCGCATGTCGTCTCGCACACGGCTTCTACTAACCATCTGGTCAGCAATACTGGCGTGCCAGGCTCCCGGCTGGGGACAGGATGCGCCGAAATCTGACAAGGACGCTCCGGCGATTGCGCCCGTGCCGGGACAACACGAGGTGCCGCGCGATCCGTACATCGTCGTCCCACGCGAAATGCAGCGCACCACCCCGGCCCTGCGCTGGACGTATGGCCGCGGCGTCAGCGTGCAGGTCAACGTCAGCGCCGTGGGCACCAACATCGTCGGCGACGCCGCCAACGAGCCCTCCATCGCCGTCGACCCCACCAACCCGCACAAAATGGCCATCGGCTGGCGCCAGTTCAACACCATCACCAGCGATTTCCGCCAGGCCGGCTGGGGCTACACCACCGACGGCGGCCAGTCCTGGACCTTCCCCGGCGTGATCGAACCCGGCCATTTCCGCTCGGACCCCGTGCTCGCCTCGGATAGCGCCGGCGTCTTCTACTACAACAGCCTCACCAACGAGGGCGGCTACCAGTGCAAGGTCTTCCGCTCCTATGACGGCGGCGCCACCTGGGACGCCGGCGTCTACGCCTGGGGCGGCGACAAGCAGTGGATGAACATCGACGACACGGGCGGCCCCGGCGACGGCAACATCTACGCGTTCTGGACCGAGTACTACAGCATCTGCTCCGGCCACTTCACCCGCTCCTACGACGGCGGCAACTCATACCTCGCCTGCACGTCCATCCCCGGCTCCGCCATGTGGGGCACCTTCGCCATCGGCGCCGACAGCACCCTCTACGTCTGCGGCGACGGCTTCGTCTTCGCCAAGTCCACCACCATGTGGAACTCGCTGATGCCCGCCCAGTGGCAATACTCCACCACCGTCAACCTCGGCGGCAGCATGGTGATGTCTTCCGGGCCAAACCCCGGCGGCCTGCTCGGACAGGTCTGGCTCGGCGTCGACCGCTCCGGCGGCCCCACCCACGGCTACCTCTACATGCTCTGCTCCGTCGACCCCGCCGGCGCGGACCCCCTCGACATCATGTTCTCCCGCAGCACCAACGGCGGCCAAACCTGGAGCACGCCGCTGCGGATCAACGACGACCCGGTCGGCAACGGCGCCTGGCAGTGGTTCGGCACGATGTCCGTCGCGCCCAACGGCCGCATCGACGCCATCTGGAACGACACGCGCAACCATACCGGCACCTACCTGTCCGAACTGTTCTACAGCTACTCCACCGACGGCGGCCTGACCTGGTCACCGAATGAACAGCTCACCCCGGCGTGGAACCCCCACGTCGGCTGGCCCCAGCAGAACAAGATCGGCGACTACTACCACATGATCTCGGACAACCGCGGCGCGCACCTCGCCTTTTCCACGACCTTCAACGGCGAGCAGGATGTCTACTACATGCGCATCGGCGACCCGCTCTGCACGGACGCCGGCACGATCGAACTCGATCGGCCCACGTACGCGTGCGAAAGTACAGCCAATATCACCGTCAACGACTGCGGCCTGAACACCGATGACGCCGTCGTCGAGACCGTCACGGTCACGCTCGCGTCCAACTCCGAGCCCGCCGGAGAGAGCGTCGTGCTCACCGAATCCGGGCCGGCTACCGCGTGGTTTGAAGGTACGCTGCCGCTCAGCGGGACCAACTCAGCCGGTGTCCTGCTTGTCGCCCCCGGAGACACGCTCACCGCCACGTACATCGACGCGGATGACGGCCTCGGCGGCACCAATATCGTCGTGACGGCAACCGCCACCGTGGATTGCACGCCGCCGATCATCAGCAACGTCGAGGCGATGAACATCCAGGCCCGTTCCGCGGATATCACGTTCGACGTCAACGAGCCCGCGCAAGGCAAGGTGTACTACGGGCTCACGTGCGGCGCGCTCGTGAACGAAGCCAGCGGCAACGCGTACAGCCTCGCGCCCGTGGTCAGCCTCGCTGGTTTGACCGACGACACAACGTACTACTACAAGGTCGAAGCCGCCGATGAGGCCGGCAACGTCGCGCAGGACCCGACCTGCTACAGCTTCACCACGCCGGAGGTGCCGGACTTCTTCACCCAGCTCTTCAGCGGCGACAACGACCTCGACTACCAGAGCCTGGTCTTCACCCCCAACGGCTCGACCGACTTCTACCACG